>JBGQIE010000303.1:0-2008 GCA_041498315.1 Candidatus Eiseniibacteriota bacterium | reverse complement strand
CGCCGACGCCGCGCCGGCCGTGACCATCCACGTGTACGGCGGCGAGATGACGTACTGCCACATCTTCGAGCCGGTCGAGGGCCAGGGCTACATCCGCAAGTTCCGCGAGCTGCGCTACACCTGATGACTCGCAGGGCCGCCGGTTTTCTGCTGCTCTGCGCGACGCTCTCGCTCCTGTCGGGCGCGCTGGCGCCTCCCGGCCGCGCGCAGGGCACGGCGATTTCGACGACGCTCGATCCCTCGATCCGTTCGGCGGGGATGGCCGGGGCCTCCAACGCGGTGTACTGGGGCCGGGACCCGAACGACTGGGCGAATCCGGCGCTGCTCGGCTACGCGAGCGGTGCGCGCTACGAGTGGGGCAGGACGAGGCTCGTGCCGAGTCTGCCTGGTGGAAATATCCCGTTCACGACCCGCCGCATGGTGCTCGGAGCGAACGGCCTGGGTCTCGCCTCGGCGGGAAAACCCGTGATCGGGGACAACGGCCTGAAGCTCGACACCGGTGAGCTCCAGGGGACCGACATCAACGGAAACCCGATCGGGCCTGTCGACACCTTCGAGAAGATCACGTCGTGGGGCGCCGGGGGAAGCTTCTCGACGCTGCTCGAGTCGCTGAGCGAAATCGCGGGCGCGAAGCCGCCGCTCGCGACGCGATACGTAGATCTCGCGTTCGGCATGAGTCGCAACCAGGTCCGTGTGAATTACGGCGGCCCCGCGGCGGCAGGCGAAACTAGTACCTCCGACATCGGCTTGCTGCTCGGGTTCACACCGCTCGGCCGCCATCGCCCCGGCACGCCGCGCACCGGCCTGCCGCTCGACCTCGACCTGAGCTATGGGTTCTCGATCAAGAACTACAACAAGGCCAGCATGGCGTTCGGAGGGGGCGCGGCGCCCTGGCCGCTTCACCGAACGCGTCGCAACGGCATCGCGCTGCACGCGGCGATGGACGTTCCGGGATCGCTGCGCGAGAGCATCAGCGGCGCGGTCCCATGGCTCGCCGAATCGTTCGACCCCCTGGTCTCGATCGGCGTGGCCGTCGACATCGAGCGCAACACGTTCACCGGGGCGGACTCGGCGAGGGTCGCCGCGGCGTACGACATCCAGCGCTTCGGATTCGAGGTGGCGCTCGCGAACCTCGTCACGGCGCGTCTCGGGTACCTGCGCGACAAGGATGGCCACATCGAGAACGTCACCTACGGCTTCGGCGGGGGACTCCAGGTCGGCCGGATGGGTGGGGCGCGATACGATTGGGCGAGTATTCCGCAGGCGAAGGATGAGGGCCTTCCTCGCGTCACGAGGAGGGGTGTCAGCGTCTTCATCGATCTGCTCGCCATCGTGGACACCGCGCGTCACTAGCCGCCGCATCACGTCCGGTGCGGAGTGCCGGGCTCGCGGGCAGCCGGGCTGTGGCTCGCCGTCAACTCGGGGCGCGCCGGCCAATGGAACGAGGTCGCGATGAATCTCGCGTTCTTCACCGGACGCTACGACATGGGGAACCGCTACCAGGCGCAGGCGAGCGCCGCGCGCTTCAACGACCGGCACGCCGCTGCGCTCCGGCAGCGGGCGAACGCGCTGGCGCGAGCCGCGGTGGCCGGCGGGCCGGGCGGGCCTTGAGCGCGATCCCGGGCCTCGCCCTCGCCGCGCTGCTCGCGACCGGCGGCTTCGCGCTCGCCGAGCTTCCATGGGTGAGGGACACGCTCCACGTGAGCGCGCTGCTGCTCGTCATCCTGCTCGGCATCGCGCTCCGCTCGCTGATTCCCCTGCCGTCCGCGACCGCGCCCGGGGTGCGCCTCGCGCAGCGCCCGTTGCTGCGCTGGGCGGTGGCCGGGCTCGGATTCCGGTTGAGCGTCCGCGAGCTGTGGGCGATCGGCGCGCCGGCGCTCGCGGTGATCGTGGTCTCGACCGGCTCCGCGCTGCTGTTCGGCTGGTGGGTCGCGCGGCGCCTCGGGGTCGCGGAGAAGCTCGGGCTGCTGCTGGGTGTGGGCGGCGCGGTGTGCGGCGCCTCGGCGGT
>JBGQIE010000302.1:0-2094 GCA_041498315.1 Candidatus Eiseniibacteriota bacterium | reverse complement strand
GCCGTCTTCCTCGCGCTTGCCGGTCACGATGCCGCGGCACCAGCTGACGTCCCCGATCAGGTTGTGGCGGCGGACCTGGACCGAGAGCCTCCTGAGCAGGCCGTTGTCGCCCATCCAGTTGGTCGCGACGTGACCGAGCCACGCCACCCGCTCCGGGCCGTAGTCATAGGCCCCCGGCACGCCCACCGTCCGCGCGAAGGACTCGTCCCAGTGCACGCGCTCGGGCGGCTCGGGCACGCCGAACGCGTTGGGGATGCCGAGCGCGGGGTGGCGCTCGAAGAGGTCGAACGCCAGCCCGTGCGCGCGGACGTAGAGGCTGCCCCACCCCTGGACGAACGCCACGACCGACGTCACGGTCAGCGGGCCCTTGCAGACGGTCGGCAGGCTCTCGCCCACGTGGACATCGTCCCAGAGCCGGGGCTTGGCTCCGCGGATCTCTTCGTTGTGGTACGCGCGGGCGATGTGCTCGATCTCGTCCTCGCTGTACCGGTGCGGCGCGGCGGCCTTGTACTTGCCGCGCTCTCTCGCCGTGTCTCGCTCGGTCCTGAAGCACCACGAGTCGGCCTCGCAGACGGCCTCGCCGCGCTGGTTCGTGAAGGTCGTGCGGTAGACCTGCTGGACGGCCCGCGCCGCGAAGGCGGAGGGCTTCTCGATCACGTCCTTCAGCACGCTCTCGCCGACGATCCGGTCCCCTTCTTGAATGGCACGATGCCAGCGGAAGTCGGTCCCCGCGTACATGGCGTGGATGCCCGGCAGCCCGCCGACATAGCCCGAGACGACCCGGTCCATGGCGAAGAGGATGCTCGGCGGCGCCACGCCGGCCCCGGCCCAGAACGGATTGCGGTCACCGATACCGTGGGCCCAGTGGCGGATGGCGTCCCGCGTCGCGACTTCGATGTACGGCTCGGGGCGGCGAACGGGCTGGCCGATGCGGGCCCTGAGCGCCTCCAATGCCTCGGGGGTGATCGTGGGAAATCTGGCCGTCGTGGACATGGGGCGATTGTGGGCACGGCCCAGCCGCGGGTCAAGGAATGTTGTAGCATCCCGCCATGCGGCGCCGTCCGTTCACAAAGTGGAATTTGGCGCTGGCGGCGCTTCTCGTCGTATCGGGCTGCGTAGGCGGATTCGGGAGCGGGACACCCTCCTTCCGCAAGCCGGGCTTTCGGACCACGTCGGTGCGCCGCCCGGCGCTCCTCGTGCGCGTGAGCGTTCCGGCCGAGCTCGGCTGGCGCGAGCGCGGTCGCATCCCCGAGAACTACGAGGCCGCAGTCGTGGACGAGCTCGAGCGAGCCGGAATCTTGGCCCGACTGCAAGAGGGGCCGCCTAATCCGGCGGATGAGCATGGACGAGCTCATCACGGACTCGGTTGGCCTCGTCCTGGCCCTTTTTCCTCCCGCTGAAGACACTCTCACCAAGCCCCCGATTTCGTGTATTATCTTTCGCATCCCCGCCTCGGCTCACCGGGCGCGGGAGCAGCGACCAGCAGGACGGGGGAACCAGGGCGTGCCCGAATTCATGGATCCGGCAAGCGGCGTCTTCGGCGAGGAGGCCTTCCAGCAGCTCCTGACCCGCGAAGCCTCCCGAGCGACACGCTACCAGGACTTCTTCTCCGTATGCCTCGTGCGGCCCGACGGGACGGACCACGAGCCCGACGAGGCCATGCAGCAGGCTGTGGCACGCAAGATCGCCCAGGTCCTCCGCTCCACGGACGTGGTCGCCCGCCTCCGGGACGGCATCGCCATCCTGCTGCTGAACACGCCCGACCCCGACGCCGCGCGCGTGGCCGAGCGCATCCGTGCCCACCTCGAGAACGTCTCCTTCCAGCCGGACCCAGCCGGGCCCGCGCGGCGCGTGGCACTCTCGATGGGGCTCGTCTCCTTCCCGCGGGACGGCCACAACGAGACCGTTCTCCTCTCGCGCGCCCAGAGCCGCCTCAAGGAAGCCGCCGAGCGCGGCGGCAACAGGGTCGTCGCCAGCGACGGCTGCTAGTCCGCGCGTCGCCGCAAACGAAAAGGCCGAGGATCTCTCCCCGGCCTTTGGTGTGTGCGATGGTGGACGATACTGGACTTGAACCAGTGACCCCCGGCATGTGAG
>JBGQIE010000301.1:0-2096 GCA_041498315.1 Candidatus Eiseniibacteriota bacterium | reverse complement strand
GCAAGGGCAAGCTCGAGGAGCTCAAGCAGCTCGCGAGCGACGAGAACGCCGACATGGTGGTCTTCGACGACGACCTCACGCCCGCCCAGGTGCGCAATCTCGAGAAGGAGGTCGGGCTCAAGATCGTGGACCGCTCCGAGCTGATCCTCGACATCTTCGCCGGCCGCGCGCGCACGCGCGAGTCGCGACTTCAAGTCGAGCTCGCCCAGCTCGAGTACACCCTGCCGCGGCTCACCGGCATGTGGAAGCACCTCGAGCGCCAGGCCGGCGGCATCGGCACCCGCGGCCCGGGCGAGACCCAGCTCGAGACCGACCGCCGCATCGTGCGCGAGCGCATCGCGCGGCTCAAGCGCGAGCTCGAGGGCGTCGAGCGCGAGCGCGAGACCCAGCGCGCGCGGCGGCGCCGCGCCTTCAGAGTGGCGTTGGTGGGATACACGAATGCCGGCAAGAGCACGCTGTTCAACGCGCTCACGCGCTCGCAGGTGCTGGTCGAGGACCGTCTGTTCGCGACCCTCGACGCCACCACCCGCCAGATGGTGAGCCCCGAGCGCCAGTTGGCACTCGTCACCGACACCGTTGGCTTCATCCGCAAGCTGCCGCACCACCTGGTCGCCTCGTTCCACAGCACGCTGGTCGAGGCCATCGAGGCCGACCTGCTGGTCCACGTCGTGGACGGCGCCGACCTCAACTTCCGTGGCCAGATCACCGCGGTCGAGGAGGTGCTCGAGAGCATCCTGGTGCGCCCGCGGCCGACGATTCTGGTCTTCAACAAGGCCGATCTCCTCGATGGCGCCGAGTGCGCCGCACTCGCCGCCGAGTACAGCGACGCCTTCGTGGTCTCGGCGCAAAGCGGCGACGGGCTCGATAGGCTGCGGACCTACATCTGGGAGCAGGCCGCCGAGCGCACCCCGCTCCACGCGACGTGAGCGCACCGCCAGCCCCCACGACCGATCTCGCCTTCGAGCTGCGCCTCTCCGCCCCGCCCGCCCGCGTGTTCGCGGCCCTCACCGAAGCGGATCAGCTCGCGCGCTGGTTCTGCGACGAGGCCGAGGTCGAGCGCGGTGCCGAAGGGCGGATCGTGATGCGCTGGAACCGGCCCGGCGCGATTCCCTACCAGGGCCGATGGGTCGCGTACGACCCGCCGCGTGCCTGCGCGCACGAGGGCGGGAACTCCGCGTACCCGGGGGGCTACTCGGGACGCGTGTCGTTCGTCCTCGCGGCGGACGAGGGCGGCGGCACGCGGCTTTCGATCCGCCACCAGCTCCCCGCGCGCGCCGAGTACGAGCCCTTCGTTGTGCGCTATCGCGAGGCGTGGCCGCGGGCGATCGCGCGGCTGGAGACATGTTTCGGGCTGCCCGCATGACCAGCAACTGAGATCGGCCGACCGCCCAGGAACGGGACCGTTCATCGGGGATCGGGCAATGGAATACTGGGGAGCCTTTCTTGGCACGACGGCCGGGCCATCCCGTTGGCACGCGTGAGATACGTGCTCCTGCCGACCTTGGGCCCGGGAGTTCGAGGGTGCGGCTCTGTCGTGTGCGGCTGCGCTTAGGCCCGACGCGACATGAAATAGTCGGAATCAGCGGATGATGCAGGCCCGGGTGAGCAACGAGCGCGGGCCCTGCGTCAGGCGGACCAGGTAGATGCCAGGTCGCCATCGCGCGGCCTCCGTGAACGTGACGGCGTGCTGGCCTACCCCCAGCGAGCCAACGTCGCGGAGGGCAACCCGCCGCCCCGCGACATCGACCACCTCGAGACGGGCGGGTGCGCCGCTTGACAGAGTAAATGCGACCGCGAGGCGATCCGTGGCGGGGTTAGGCGCGGGCGCGGCAATAGCGAGCGTCCAGTTGTTCGGCACCGAGAGCCACGTCTCGCCGTAGTACTGCTCCGATCCCCCCGTGCCTACGCCGAGCCGATAGCCGTAGCGCGCCCCGGGCCGCACATTGACGTCCTCGAAGTGGAACCTGCCGGTCCCATCGCTCGTGATGGTTGCGACCGAGGACCATCCGGCTCCCTCGGATTCCCGGTACACGGTTGCGTTCATACCCGCCATGGACGCTCCAAACCAGCCGAGCTTCACACGGCCGGGTTCGGCG
>JBGQIE010000300.1:0-2145 GCA_041498315.1 Candidatus Eiseniibacteriota bacterium | reverse complement strand
CGGGGCGGCGGCTGATGTAGGGCTTGCGCATGACACCCTCGCCGCGCGGCATCTTGAACAGCTCGGGGGCGACCTCGATCTCGCGCCCGCCTTCGCGCACCCGCACGCGGAGCTGGTGCCTGCCGCGCGCGTCCACGGTCTCGCCCAGATAGGTGAGCCGGTAGCCCATGGACTCGCGCGGCACGCCGGCCTCGAGCCGCATCCGCTCGGTCTTCCCCAGCGTGGTCGAGAGGATCATCCCCAGCACCATGATCGCGATGCCGGCGTGGCCGAGATAGCCGGCGCCGTAGCTCCAGCCGCGCCGGAACAGGCGCACGGTCATCCAGGCGTTGATGCCCAGCGCGCCCCCCGAGAGCGCGAGCAGCGCGATGTGCCCCGGGTCGCGCACCCGGCCGGTGAGCAGGAGGATCGCGAGCGTGAGCAGCCCGGCGATGAGCCCGGGCAGGAGTGCTCCGAGCCAGCTCCAGCCCGCCTGCTTGGACCAGCGCAGCGCCGGGGCGATGCCCATGAGGAGCACGGTCGCCATCCCGAGCGGAATGCTGATGCGCACGTAGAAGCTCGAGTTGAGGCTCGCGGGGGCTCCCGCGAGCGAGGTGAGCACAGGTGCCGCGGTGCCGAAGGCCACGAGGGTCGCGAACACCATGACGGTCATGAGTCCGGCCCACAGCGCCGATTCACGCGACAGCGTGGCCCAGCTCGACTCGGCGGCCGCCAGCGCCGACCAGCGCGTGGCGAGCAGTGCCACCCCGAGGAGCAGGCTCGCGAGCAGGAAGGCGAGCAGCGGCGGCCCTACGCCTGAGACCGGGAACGAGTGGACCGAGAACTTCTCGAGCGCCCCGCTGCGGGTGAGCCAGGTGCCGGCGAGCACCGCGAGCCACGCCAGCATCGCGAGCGTCAGGTTGGTGCGCGTCAGGGCCCCGCGCGTGCGCTGGATGAGCAGGCCGTGGAGGAGTGCCACCGCGATCAGCCACGGCACGAGCGAGGCGTTCTCGACCGGGTCCCAGCCCCAGTACCCGCCCCAGCCCAGCACCTTGTAGGCCCACACGCCGCCGAGCGCGATCCCGGTGCCCAGGAGCGCCACCGCGAGCAGGGTCCACGGCCACACCGCCCGGTTCCACTCCTTGTAGGCGCCGCGCGCGAGCGCCGCGATCGCGAGCGCGAAGGGCGCGATGAGCGCGGCGTAGCCCGCGAACAGGATCGGCGGGTGGACGACCATCCACGGATCCTGGAGCAGCGGGTTCAAGCCCTCGCCGTCGGCGGGCGCCGGCAGCTGGACGCGAAAGGGGCTGTGCGTGACGAGCAGGAAGGTGAGGAACACCTGGATCGCGCTCACGACCGACATCGCCGGCCGCGCGAGCGTTCCCGGCTCCCGCATGAGGGCGATGCCGCACAGGGCGGCGAGGGTGGCCCACAGGAGGATGCTGCCCTCCTGCCCCGCCCACGAGGCCGCGAACGCGAGCGCGGGCGAAAGCGCCCGCGAGCTGTACTGGGCGACGTAGGCGACCTCGAACCGGTGGGTCACGAAGTCGAACCACAGCAGCGCCACCGCCGCCACCAGGGCGAAGGTGTGCAGCGCAAACACCGCGTTCGAGGCGCGCGGGGTGCGCTGGCCGCGCAGGCTGGGGAAGTACATCCCCGTCGCCACCCCACCCGCGATCAGGGCCAGCCCGAGCAGCGCATCGCCTGCCGTCATCGGATCCCTCCCGCCACCGTCAAGGTACGACTAGGCCGCTAAACGGCAAGAACCATGCCCTGTGCGGGTGGTGATGGCGGGAGCACCGAACGGCGAATGTGCCTCATATAGGAGCATCGGAGGGGGCGCCCATCGAACCGCCCGGAAGGCACTGGCGACTTGACGAAATTACCCGCCACTCTGTCAGGGGCTTACAACTGCTGTCATTCCTGTCATGCGGGTCAGCCGGCCTACCCTGTATGGAAGCACCCGCAAATCATTGTGACACAGAGAGTTCACTGGCAGTTAGGAGTTGTTGCCGGGGGCCGCCCGATGGCACAATGGTTGCGGTCCGTAGTTCCACGGAGGCGCGGCACACCTGCCCTGTCGGCGGCCCCTGCAGCGCGAGGAAATGACCAGAACCCAGTCCCAGAAGCACGAGCCCAACGGACGCAACGCCGGAGCCAGGCGGG
>JBGQIE010000299.1:0-2151 GCA_041498315.1 Candidatus Eiseniibacteriota bacterium | reverse complement strand
GCTCTACGCGGCGCGATCGGGCTTGAAGCCGCTGCTCATCAGCGGCTACCAGCCCGGCGGCCAGCTCACGATCACGACCGAGGTCGAGAACTACCCGGGCTTCCGCGAGGCCATCATGGGCCCCGACCTCATGGAGCGCATGCGCGATCAGGCGAACCACCACGGCACCGAGATGATCTCCGCAGAGGCCGAGCGCGTGGATTTCTCGCGGCGCCCCTTCAAGGTGTGGGCGGACGGCACTCTCTATGAGGGCCGGACGGTCGTCGTCGCGACCGGCGCCTCGGCCAAGCTGCTCGGGATCCCGAGCGAGCAGAAGTACATGGGGTTCGGGGTCTCGGCGTGCGCGACCTGCGACGGGCCGTTCTACAAGGGCCGGCGCGTCATGGTCGTGGGTGGCGGGGACACCGCGATGGAGGAGGCGACCTACCTGACGCGGCTGTGCTTCGAGGTCGTTGTCGTTCACCGCCGTGACGAGCTGCGCGCCTCGAAGATCATGCAGGAGCGGGCACTCAAGAATCCCAAGATCAAGTTCATCTGGGACTCCGAGGTCACCGAGGTGCTGGGCACCGAGAAGCCGAACAAGGTGAGCGCGGTCAAGCTTCGCAATCTCAAGACCGGCGCCGTGAGCGAGCATCCGATCGACGGGCTGTTCATCGCCATCGGGCATCAGCCCAACACCGCGTTCCTGAAAGGCCAGCTGCCCATGGACGCGCGCGGCTACCTGACCATCGAGCCCGGCACCTCGCGCACCATGGTCCCGGGGATTTTCGCGGCCGGCGACGTGGCGGACGCGACCTACCGCCAGGCGGTCACCGCGGCGGGCAGCGGCTGCATGGCGGCGATGGATGCCGCGCGCTGGCTCGAGGCCGAGGATCACGCGGCGCACGGGGAGTCGCCTGCGGCGGCGCAGGCGCAGGGCTGATGGAACGCGAGGTCCTCGAGTTCGACGTGCAGTTCATCGGCGCGGGCCCCGCGGGCCTGGGCGGGGCGATCCACCTGGCGAATCTGATCGAGCGGCACGACAAGTCCATCGCCGCCGGGGCGCCGGGCAAGAAGCTCGGCGAGGTCTCGATCGCGGTGCTCGAGAAGTCGAAGCACGTCGGCGCCCACGGCCTCTCGGGCGCGGTCATGGACCCGCGCGCGCTGCGCGAGCTGATGCCCGACTTTCGGGAGCGCGGCTGCCCGATCTCGAGCGAGGTCACGGCCGACGACGTGTACTTCCTGTGGGATGGGGGCCAGGTGCGGCTGCCGCTCGTGCCGCCCATGCTCGACAACCACGGCAACATGGTGCTCTCGCTCGGCAGCCTCGCCGCCTGGATGGCGGGCATCGCCGAGGAGAAGGGCGTCATGGTGGTGCCCGAGATGCCGGCCGCGAGCCCGATCGTGGAGGGCGGCCGCCTCCTCGGAGTGCTCACCGGCGACAAGGGGCTCACCCGGCACGGCGAGCGCAAGCCCAACTATCAGCCCGGCGCCGAATGCCGCGCCAAGGCCACGGTGCTGTGCGAGGGACCCCGCGGCACGATCGCCAAGGTGCTCGAGACCCAGCTCGGCCTCACCGTGGGACGGAACGCGCAGGTGTATTCGACCGGGGTCAAGGAGCTGTGGGAGCTGCCCGCGGGGCGCGTTCAGAAGGGACGCGTCATGCACACGATGGGTTTTCCGCTTCCGGCCGAGACCTTCGGCGGCGGCTTCATCTACGGCATGGACGACACGCACTGGTCGGTGGGCTTCGTGACCGGCCTCGATGCGCGCGACCCGATCAACGATCCGCACGCCAACCTGCAGCGCTTCAAGACCCACCCGATCGTGCGCGCGCTGCTCGAGGGCGGCAAGCCCGTCGGCTACGGCGCCAAGGCGATCCCCGAGGGCGGCTACTGGGCGATGCCCAAGCTCTCGGCCGACGGACTGCTCGTGTGTGGCGACTCGGGCGGGTTTCTCAACGGCGCGCGCCTCAAGGGCATCCACCTCGCAATCAAGTCGGGCATGCTGGCGGCCGAGACGCTGTTCGAATGCCTGCTTGCGGGCGATTTCGCTTCAGCGCGCCTCGCCGGCTACGAGCGGCGCGTCGCGGACTCGTGGGCCGCGGCGGAGCTCAGGGGCGTGCGCAACTTCCACCAGGGCTTCGAGCACGGTCTGTTCATGGGCCTGTTC
>JBGQIE010000298.1:0-2174 GCA_041498315.1 Candidatus Eiseniibacteriota bacterium | reverse complement strand
GACCGCGTGGATGTCGCCGGTGAAGTGCAGGTTGATGTCGCCGGCCGGCTCCACCTGCGAGGCCCCACCGCCGGTGCCGCCGCCCTTCATGCCGAGGTAGGGACCGAGCGACGGCTCGCGCAGCGCGACCGCGGCGCGCACCCCTAAGCGCGCGAGTCCCTGCGCGAGCCCGATCGAGGTGGTGGTCTTGCCCTCGCCCGCCGGGGTGGGCGTGATGGCGGAAACCAGGATCAGGCGGCCCGCCGCGTCCCCGCTCGGGGGCCAGCGGCCCTCGATCGCGCGCGCCGTGACCTTCGCCTTATGGTGACCATACGGCTCGAGATGGGAGGGATCGAGCCCCAGCGCGCGGGCGACGTCGGCGATCGGCTTCATCGCGCCGCACTATAGCGCACGGCGGCCGCGGATCGCGGAAGCCGGGCCGCCGTGCGCGACCACCGGCCATCGACCGCACGATCTCTGTAGCGACGGAGGGCGCGCGCGTCTAGAATGCGCGCTCGAAAATCCCCCTCGCCGCTGGCGCACGTTGTCGCACCGACTCGGAGGACGCATGATTCCGATCGGCCTGTGGAGACTGCTGCACCTGTTCTTCGCGTTCAGCTTCGTGGGCACGCTGGTGGTCGCGGACTGGAACGGTCGCGCGGCGCGCGCGACGAAGGACTGGCCGCAGCGCGCGCTGTTGCTCGACATCGTGGCGCGCGCCTCGAGCATCGGCGGGCTGGGCTCGCTGCTCGCGCTCGGGGTGCTCGGCAACCTGCTCGCGGTGGGCTCGGGTTACCGCATGGCGACCGACACCTGGCTGCGGGCGGTGAACGGCGTGTGGCTGATCACCGTGCTGGTCATGGCGCTGGTCACGCTGCCCGCCATCGTGCGGCTCACCGCGCTGGCGCGCGCGGCCACGCCCGGCGATGGCCCGCCGGAATACGCGAGGCTCCTCGGGCGCTGGCGGGTCGGCAACGTCGCGCTCAGCCTCCTCTACCTCGCGCTGCTCGTGCTCATGGTGTTCCGGTGGCGTTCCTGATCGCATCCGTGGCGCCGGCGGCCGCACCGCAGCTCGGGCTGCTGGTGGGCGGTTTCGTGCTCATGGTGGTGGGCCTGGCCTCGCTCACCGTGCGCGGCCGCGCGCAGGCGCCGCTCCATTCCGCGCGCGCGACGCGACGCGCGACCGGCTACGCTGCGGTGTACGGGCTCTCCTCCGCGTGCTTCGGGCGCGTGATCGACGCGGCCCTGCTCGGACACGATCAGAGCCCGTGGCTGCTCGCCCTCGGCGACGTCATGTTCGTCACCCTCGGCCTGTTCGTCTGGGTCATGGTGCTCGCCGAGGATCGCCCGCTCGCGGAGTACGGGCTGACCGGCGGACGCCCCGCCCGCATGGCGCTCGCCGCGCTGATGGGGCTCGGTGCCGTCGCGCTCTATTCCTCGGGGCCGTACCGCGCGCTCTTCGAGGGCCGGGTGCTGGTCACCACCGACAGCCTGCTGTTCGCCGCGCTGTTCGCGGCGGTGGGCTCCGCGCTTCCCGAGGAGCTCATGTTCCGGGGCTACCTGATGGGCTCGCTGGGGGGCCGCTACGCGCGATGGGCCCGGGTCGTGCTCCCGGCGCTGGCTTTCACTATCGTGCGTTCGATGCGCTATGCTCCCGGCGCTGGGATGCCGATACAGGACTGGGTGTTTTACGCGCTCGGTGTGGCGCTGCCCCTGGGCCTGTGGTGGGGACTCATGCGGGACCTGTCCGGCTCTCTGTGGCCCGGGCTCTTCTCACACGCCCTGCTCGAATTCGGAGTCGCGCTCGCAAGCACGTCACCGACATCGCCGAACCCGCCCTGATCCGGCGGGCTTCGCACGAAAGGAACGCCATGCGTCACCGCCCCTCCTTCACGGCCGCAACCCTCTGCGTCGTGCTGGCCGCGCTCATCGCTCCGGTCGCGCGGAGTCAGACGCTGCCCGAAAACCGTCCGGGTCTCTCGAAGCTCAAGCAGGTGCAGGTCCGGATGCTGCTCGAGCGCGAGCGCGCCGAGATCCGCCGCGCGCGCGCCGAGGCGAAGCGCAGGGCCAGGCACAAGGCCTCCAGTCCCGCCGAGGTCGGCGAGAGCAGCCGCCATCCTCGCGACGAGGGCAATCCCGGCGCGGCGCCGGGCGTGAGCGAGGCCCTGCGGCAGCGCGTCCACCAGTGGCGGGCG
>JBGQIE010000297.1:0-2184 GCA_041498315.1 Candidatus Eiseniibacteriota bacterium | reverse complement strand
GATAGACATCGAGGCCGATCCGGCCCGTCTCGGCCGGCAGTCCGTTCGTGAGCCTGGTCCACGAGCGCCCGCCATCCGTGGTGCGGTAGATCCCGCCGCTCGCCCCGCCGCCGGTATACGACCACGGCGTGCGCTGGCGCGCGTAGAGCGCGGCGTAGAGCACGCTCGAGTTGGACGGATCCATCGCCAGGTCGCAGGCGCCCGTGCGCGCGTCCACCTTCAACACCTGGCTCCAGTGCCGGCCCCCGTCGGTGGTCTTGAACACGCCACGCTCCGGGTTCGCGCCCCACAGCCGGCCGAGGGCCGCGACGTAGACTGTGTTGCTGTCGGCGGGATCGGTCACGATCCGCGCGATGGTTGTGGTCGCATCGAGCCCCAGATGCTCCCAGTGTCCGCCGCCGTCGAGCGAGCGATAGACGCCGTTGCCCCACGACGAGGAATTGCGACTGTTCGCCTCCCCGGTGCCGACCCACACCACGTCGGGGTTCTTCTGCCAGACCGCCACCGCGCCCACCGACGCGACGGCCTCGTGGTCGAACACCGGGCTCCAGGTCGTTCCCATGTTTGTGGTCTTGAACACTCCACCGGTGCCGAGCGCCATGAAGAAGGTCGCCGGCCGCTTCTCGACCGCCGCGAAGCCGGAGACCCGGCCTCCCATGTTCGCGGGGCCCACCGAGCGCCAGGCGATGTCGCGCACCAGCCTCGGCTCCAGCGCGACCGGCGAAGCCGCGTGTTCCGCCGCGAGGGCGGACGAAAGGCAGGATGCGAGCAGCAGCGGAGCCGCTGCGAACGACGGAATAATGGCGGGCCAGCGCATGGACGATCTCCTCGACGGGCTCAGGGGACGTTCGCGCGAGCGGACGGAGCATGCGCCGCGACTCGCGTTACTTCACGTTCAACAGCTCGAGCTCGAAGACCAGCGTCGCGTTCGGCGGGATCGGGCCGCCCGGGGTGCCGGTCGCGCCGTACCCCAGGGCGGGCGGGATGACCAGCCTGCGCTTGCCTCCCACGCGCATGCCGCGTACGCCTTCGTCCCAGCCCTCGATGATGTGTCGCGGCTGCTCGCCGATGGTGAACGAGAGCGGCCTCCCCGAATCCAGCGAGCTGTCGAACTTGGTTCCATCGGTCAACCAGCCCGTGTAGTGCAGGGTCGCCACCATGCCGCCCTCTGCGATGGCCCCATCACCCACCTTGAGATCCGTGATCTTGAGCCCATCCGGCATCGTCTTCTCGGCGCTCGCGCCCTCGCCGCCGGTCACAGAGCCCGCGATCGCGCTCGAAGCCGCAGGGGTCGCGCCGCCCGCCGCGGCTTTCGAGGCGGAAGAGGCCGAGCCGGTGCCGGAGCCGGACTGTTGACAACCCGCCAGTACGAGCGCTGCGGCGATCCAGAGTGTGGCCCGCTTCATGGAGTGTCTCCTTTCGACTACGCTCTTACTTTATCCGCCGCCACCTCGCTTTCCTATTGGACCTTGGTCCAGTCGAGTGCCGACCCACCGACCGCTCCACGGATCGCATCGAGCAAGAGCTCGTCGTTGAATGGCTTGAAGAGGTACGCGGCGGCGCCGGATCTGTCGATGCGCTCGCGCGTGAAGACGTCGGTATGGGCGGTGATGAAGATGATCGGGATGAGGACCCGGTCGGCGGTCAACTGCGCCTGAAGCTCGAACCCGCTCATGCCACCATTCAGGTGGATGTCCAGCACCAGGCAGGCAGTCCGGACCAGGGACGCTGAGGTCAGAAAATCTTCCGCCGACGCGAAGGTCTCGGCGGTGAAACCGGCAAACTGAACCAACCGACGAAGCGCTCGGCGGACCGAGTGGTCGTCGTCAACGATGGAAACTAGCCGTGTGGTATTGGGCACGGAGTCATAGCGCTCGAATACAGGGTACGGGACGGCGAGCATGACTCGGTAGTGGACCTTGGTCCAATGGGATCGGCGGGCGCCGCGGCCGCTTTCGCCTCTACTCAAGGGGACCGATCGGGGAGGGGCGAGGGGAGGGGGAAGAGATCAGGGCTTCGCGATGATGCCGGCCCGATCGGCCAGCCGGACCAGCTCGGCCAGCGAGCCCGCCCGCATCTTTTCCATGACGCGAGCGCGGTGCACTTTGACCGTCTTTTCGACGATGCCCAGTTCGCCCGCGACCTGCTTGTTGAGCATCCCGGTCACGACCAGCGCGAAGACCT
>JBGQIE010000296.1:0-2202 GCA_041498315.1 Candidatus Eiseniibacteriota bacterium | reverse complement strand
CGGTGTTGGCCGCGGTGCTGGCGCAGCGCGGCAACCAGGACGTCCTGGTCGTGATCCGCGCCGACGCGAGCATCCCGTACGGTGAGATCCGGGCGCTCCTGGCGGAGGCGCGCGCGGCAGGCGCCCGTCGGCTCGCGGTCGCCACGCGCCAGGCGATCGAGGCGGCCCCATGAGCGACGCCATCGCGCTCCAATCGCCCCGCGAGCTCACCGGCCGTTCGATGGCGGCGAGCGTGGTGCTGCACGCGCTGCTCCTCATGTGGCTCGTCTTGTTCCGTCCCGCGGCGGCCCACCACGAAGACCTCACGGAGATCGCATGGATGGACGAGGATCCGGCGAGCGCCGGCCCCCAAGCCGCGGCCGCCGACCCGGGTCTCGCCCGTCCCGCCCCCGTGCTCGGGCTGCGGCGCGCGGCACCTGCGCTCGAGGCGGGCGCGCTGCCCGCCTCCGACGTCGCGCTGAATACGCGTCTGAACGAGCGCCTGGCGGCGCTCCAGGCGGCCCCCGCGGTGGTCGGCATCCCGACGCCCGCGCTACCCTCGGGCGGCGGCGGCGCACCCGCCCGGCTCGCCGAGGGTCCGGGTCCGGGCGGCGGGGCGCCAATCGCGCTCCGGCACGGCGGCGGCGACGGCCCCCCGGCGCTGGCGTTGACGCGTGCGCCCGACGGGGCGGGGGCTTCGCCGGCGGTGGTCGCTTCCGGGCTTCCGGTGCGAACCAGCGCGGCACCCGCCACGGCGGGCGATGCCTCCGCGCGGCGCACGCTGGCGGGCGCCGCGCTGATGGGCCCGGTCGCGGACCGCCCCATCCTGTCGCATCCCACGCCGGTCTATCCGGAATGGGCGAAGAGCGAAGCGGTGGAGGCCTCGGTGACGTTGTACTTCGTCGTGCGCCCCGATGGCACGGTGAAGGAGAACGTGCTGGTGCAGAAGACCGCCGGATTCGAGGACTTCGACGAGAGCGCCCGCGCGGCGCTTCGCGATTGGCGCTTCGAGCCGCTACGGGCCGACCGCGCCGGCGAGCAATGGGGCACCATCACCTTCCACTTCCGGCTGCGGGACGCCGGTTAGCCCAACGGGGGAATCGTCATGTCGATCCGCTCCAGATTCCTGAGCCTCCCGGCCGTGCTCGCGCTGGCGCTGCTGGCGGGGATCGCCGTCGCCGCGCCACCGCCGGGAAGCGCGCCGCCGGCTCGCGCGCCCGGGCATCGCCCCGCCGCCGCGCGGGCGGCGCACCCCACCGCGCCGGCTTCGGCCGACAGCGCCATGACGCTCAAGGGCGGGCAGGAGGGCACCACCTTTCGCACCCTGACGATCGAGGGGGAGGACCGCATCCGCATGGACTACGAGCGGCCGGTGCTCGACCTCGATCTCGATCCCGAGCAGGCGGCGGGACTCGACCCCGAGGGCGCCCGCGACGTGCTCAGCCGCACCACACCCGACGCGGCGCTCCCGCTGCTCGCGCTCACCGCGCGCGAGCCCTCGCCGTTCCTCGCACGCCCCTGGCTCGGCCGCATCGCGTCGGGTGCGGTGGCGCGCTTCCGCCCCAACGTGAAAGGCGTCGAGAGCTGGACGCTCGTGATCGCCGATTCGCGCGGCGGCCAGGTCGCTCGATTCGAGGGCAACGGCGATCCCCCGAACGAGATCACGTGGGACGGACGCATGCGCGACGGCGGCTCCGCACGGCCCGGCCTCACCTACAGCTACGTGTTCGCGGCGCGCGACCGGGCGGGCAACAGGCGCAACTTCGTGGGCGAGGGCTTCCGGATCCCCGCCTACCGGCTCGAATCGCCCCGTGGCCTGGTGATGATGATCCCGGGCGAGGATCTGGGCCCGCCGCTCGCGCGCCCGACGCTGGCCGCGAGCGCCCCGGCGCTCGTGACCCTCGAGGCCGCCAGCTGGCTCAACCGGCTCGCAAGCCCGGCGGCGCGCATCCAGGTCACGGTGGTCGCCCGCAGCCAGGATCGCGCGAACGCCCTGGCGTCCGGCATGGCGCGCGATCTCTCGCGGCTGGTGCTGGGCGACCCGGGGCGCGTGGCGGGCGTCGGGCTGGTCGAGTCGGATGCCCCTGAAGCGGGCACGGTGCGCATCGAAGCGAGCCGGTAGGACGCGCTTCCTTCCGCGCATCGCGTGGCGCGCGCGTCAGGCACGGCCATCACTGTCAGGTTCGCGGCCAACGGCGAGACCTCGCAACCACCGGTCCAGCT
>JBGQIE010000295.1:0-2231 GCA_041498315.1 Candidatus Eiseniibacteriota bacterium | reverse complement strand
TCGCGGCCCAGATCGCGCGCGGCCCTTGCGCCGCCTGGTGGATCGTCGTGTCCTTGCGGAACGCCGCCCGGGCAGTCTTCCGCCGACGACGGACTCGGGCGGGGATCGCCTGTGGGCTGGGCGGCCGCCCTGCCTTGGCGGAACGCGCACTCTCCTTCGCGCTCCTGACGCGCGCCTTCGCTGCTCTGGCCATCGTGTCCTCCTCTTTCGCGAGCCTCGACCCGCTCAGCGATCCGCGGGCCGCTCGTCCTCTTCGTCCTGTGTCGGGTCGCGCGGCGGCGGCCCCCCGGGCACGCGCGCGGCGGCGGCGCCGCGCCAGCCGATCGGGTGGGGCGCGGGGACCGGAGGAAGGGCGCCAGCCCGGCGCCGCGATCCTTTCTTCGCCGGCTTCGCCGACCTCCGGTGCGCCTTCGCGCCGCCTCGCTTCCTCTTCGCCATGGCGGCTACCACATGTAGCCTTCGCTGAACTCGGCGATCTTTCCCCCGAGCAGGAGGGCCTTCAGCACGTCCTGCTCGGTGAGCATCCCGACGAGGCGCCCCTGCTCGAGCACCGGCAGGCTCCCCACGCGACTCTCGAACATGATGAGCGCGGCGTACGTCAGCGGGGCTTCCGGACCGGTCGTGATCACGGCCCAGGTCATCACGTCCTTCACCCGCAAGTTCTCCAGCGTCTCGCTCAGCTGCCGGACTCGCCGGTGAGCCCGGACCGACAGGTACTCGTCCAGTGCCGGGGCGAGGGCCGCGTGGCGGAGGTCACGATCGGTGATGATGCCGATGAGCGTCTCGGCATCGTCCAGGACCGGGAGGTGGCGGATGTGCCTGGTGCGCATCAGATCCAGCGCCGTGCCCACCGGGGCCTCCGCGTCGATGGTGATCGGATGCTTGGTCATGACGTCCTTGACCTTCATGAGATTCCTCCCTCGCCGATCCAGTAGATCTGCAACGGGCTTGCCAGATGCGGAGGCCCGCGACGGCTTGCAAACCGAGACGTTAGCGCCCGAGCGGGGATGCCCGTCTGGGTCTCGCCCTCCCCAGATGAGGCGCTCGGGTCCCATGCCCCAGCCTCGGTCACGGGCCGGGCGGTGGGGCGATCAGGCCCTCCCGCATGAGCAGGCCGACGGCGTCGCGGGCATCACGCATGATCCGGGCCGCATCGGCGTGGAGCGCCTCTCGTCCCTTCGTCAGGCGCGCGACGCCCTCCTCCTGTGCGGCAAGGCCCGCCGCGACCGCCACGCGCGGAAACACCTCCCACTCGTCCATGCGCGGCAGGATGTGCTCCTCACCGATCGTTCGCGCCTCGGCGAAGGCCGCCAGCTCCCGCGCGACCGCCCGCGCCATCCCATCGGTGATGGTCCGTGCCCGCACGTCGAGTACCCCTCGGAAGAGCCCCGGAAAGACCAGCGAGTTGTTGAGCTGGTTCGGGAAATCGCCCCGGCCGGTCGCGACCACGCGCGCGCCGGCGGCCTTGGCCTCCCACGGCCAGATCTCGGGGACGGGGTTGGCGCACGCGAAGACGATGGCATCCCGGGCCATGCTGCGTACCCACTCGGGCTTGATGATCCCCGGCCCCGACGCCGAGAAGGCCGCGCAGACGTCGGCGCCCCGCAAGGCCTCGGCGATCCCGCCCACCAGCCCGTCGGCGTTGCTGTCCCGGCACACGCGCCACTTGTCCGGGTATCGCTCCTGATCCGCCTCGATGTCGTGCCGGCCCCGATGCAGGATGCCCTTGCGGTCGCAGGCCACGATGGCGCCCGGCTCGACGCCGCTGGTGGTGAGCAGACGATAGCCGGCGACGTTGGCCGCGCCGATCCCCACCATCACGATGCGGATCCGGCCGAGGTCCTTGCCCACGACCTTGAGGGCGTTGAGCAAACCCGCCAGCAGCGCGGTGGCCGTGCCCTGCTGGTCGTCGTGCCAGACGGGAATGCTCATCTGCCGCCGGAGCTCGTCGAGCACGCGAAAGCACTTGGGTTGCGCGATGTCCTCCAGGTTGATCCCCCCGAAGGTGGGCTCGAGCAGCTTGACGGTTCGCACCAGCTCGTCGGGATCCTTCGTCGCCAGGCAGATCGGGACGGCGTCGACCCCGCCGAGGTACTTGAAGAGCATCGCCTTGCCTTCCATCACCGGCAGCCCGGCCTCGGGTCCGATGTCGCCCAGACCGAGCACCCGCGTGCCGTCGGTGACGATGGCGATGGAGTTGCCCTTGTTGGTGTGCGCGTACACCAGATCGG
>JBGQIE010000294.1:0-2249 GCA_041498315.1 Candidatus Eiseniibacteriota bacterium | reverse complement strand
GTGCGCTACCTCGCCGAGATGGACGCGGCGGCGCGGGTGGGCATGATCGTGAACGACCTGGTGCGCTCGCGCATCGCCCACGCGGTGGTGTGGCTGATCACGCGCTTCATCACCCGCAGCGCGATCTCGCGGCACGACGGTCCGCTGTCGGTGCGGCGCTCCTACACGCCCCACGAGGTGAGCGGGCTGTGCGAGAAGGCGGGGGTGACGGGCGCCCGCGTCGTGCACCACTGGCCCTACCTGCGGTTCTGCGCGGTGCGGGCCAAGCGGTGACCGGCGCCGATCCCGGCCGGACCGAGCCATGACGCGCGCCGACGCGGTCGTGGTCGGCGCCGGGCCGGCCGGCGCCGCGACCGCCATCCTGCTGGCCGAGCGCGGCCTCGCGGTCACCCTCCTCGACAAGGCCGCGTTCCCGCGCCCGAAGATCTGCGGGGAGTACCTCTCGCCCGAGGCCGCGCGCGTGCTCGATCGCCTCGGCGTGCTGAAGGCGGTGGACGCGGCGGGGGCGCAGCCACTCCACGGCATGCGCATCACCGCGCCGGACGGCACCGTGCTCGACGGGGCCTATCCGACCGGCGGGCGGTGGCGCGGGTACCGGGACCACGCCCTCGCGGTACCGCGGGAAATCTTCGACCGCATCCTGGTGGAGCGGGCGCGGGCGCTGCCGGTGGACGTGCGGGAGCGGCATCGGGTGACCGGGCTCCTGCGCGAGGGCGACCGCGTGGTGGGCGTGCAGGCGGAGGACGAGGACGGGGCGCGGATCGACGTGGGAGCGCGCCTCGTGGTGGGCGCCGACGGGCGCGCCTCGGTGGTGGCGCGCGCGCTGGGGCTGCTGCGGCCGCACCGGCTGCAGCGACTGGCGCTCATCCAGTACGCGAGCGGCATCGAGGGGCTCGACGACCGCGGCGAGATCTACGTCGATCCGCCCGACTATTCCATCCTGAACCCGGTCGCGCCCGGCCTCGTGAACGTGAGCCTGGTGGTGCCGGTCGCGCACGCGCGGCCGTACCGCGGGCGGATGGAGGCGTTCTTCGAGGCGCGGATCAAGCAGCTGGGTCACCTGCGGGCGCGGGTGGCCGGGATGCGGGCGGAAGGGCCGCTGCGGGTGATGGGGCCGCTCGCGTACCGGGTGCGGGAGCCGCGCGTGGGCGGTGTGATGCTGGCGGGCGACGCGGCGGGCTTCTACGACCCGTTCACCGGCGAGGGGCTCTTCACCGCGCTGCGCGGAGCAGAGCTGCTCGCGGAGGTGGCGCACGGCGCGCTCGCGCGCGACGACGTTGGGGCGGCGGCGCTGGCGCCCTACGGGGCGGCGCGGCGCGCGGCCTTCGCCGACAAGGCGCGCGTCACCCGCGCGCTGCAGCTCATCATCGCGCACCGCCGCCTGGCCAACGCCGCCGCCCACTTCCTGCGCCGCCGTCCCGCCCTGCTCGCCACGCTCATGGGCGTCATCGGCGACTTCATCCCCCCGCGCGCGATCTGGGGTCAGGTCTTACATTCCGACATTTCGCGGGGCTGACGTCAGGCAGACGACCGGCGCGGATGAAAAATGTCGGAATGTAAGACCTGACCCCGGCCTAGCGGCGGGCGCGGCGGCGGGGGGTGGGGGCGGTGGGACGCTCCTCGGTGGTGCCGGCGGCTTCGGGCTGGTCGGACTGGAGCAGCGGGATATTGGCCTCGCGGAGCGGGCGGCCGACGTGGTCGCGGATCCACTTGCCGTCCCACCACTCGACCGGCGTGACCGAGATGCCCTGGATGAGCACCTCGAAATGCAGGTGGTCGCCCAGGGCGAGGCCGGTGGCGCCGCTCTTGCCGATCTCCTGACCCTTCTTCACCTCGTCGCCTTCCTTCACCTCGAGCGTCGAGAGGTGGCCGTAGAGCGTCTGCAGCCCCCAGCCGTGGTCCACCACCACCGCGTTGCCGTAGATGCTGAGCGGCGCCGCGTAGACCACCACGCCCGAGTTGGCCGCGGGCACCGGGCTGTGCTTGAGGGAGGCCAGGTCGTAGCCCAGGTGCACCTGAGTGTCGACGTCCTTGCCCTGATAGCGGTAGGTGCGCGTCTCGGCGAAGTTCGAGAAGACCTTGGTGTTGCGCGGCTGCAGGAATGCGCCCTCGAACAGCGGCGAGGGCTTGCTCTTCTGCGCGAGCTTCCGCTTCATCTCCTCGGCTTCCTTCCGCTTGTCGCGGTTGACGGTGAGGAAGGCGGCGAGGAGCTGGTCGGGCGGGATCTGCCCGCGCTCGGGCAGGAGCTC
>JBGQIE010000293.1:0-2251 GCA_041498315.1 Candidatus Eiseniibacteriota bacterium | reverse complement strand
GGAGTCCAGCGTCGTCGCCTCGCCGCGTCCTCGCGAGAGCGCGCGATAACGCACGCAGACGCGCCCTCGCACCCCGTGCGCGCCCCTCCGCCCGCCGAATTCACGGCGCACCGTCTGAATCGCCTGGCGGGGCTCTCCGAACGCCGGAAACACGCATGGTATGAATCACGAACACCCGCCCCCGGGAAGGGCTCGCCATCATGCGCGCCTACTCCCTGTCTCATCTCGTCGACCCCGAACTGAAGCGCAGCCTCAGCACCGTCATCGTCGGGGACCGCGCCAGCACGGCCACGGTGCTCGCCCACATCGGCGAGTTCGATGCCCGGCGGCTCTACCTGCCAGAGGCCTACCCGTCGATGTTCGCCTACTGCGTCCACGAGCTTCACCTATCCGAAGATGCCGCCTACAAGCGCATCCAGGCGGCCAGGGTGGCTCGAAGGTTTCCGGTCATCTTCGAGGCCGTGGCGGATGGGCGGCTCCACCTGACCGGCGTGGGCCTGCTCGCCCCCTACCTGACGCCCGAGAACGCCGGCGACCTACTCGCCGAGGCCTACCATCGGACGAAGGCGGAGATCGAGGAGCTGCTCGCCCGGCGCTTTCCGCGCCCGGAAGCGCTGGGGCTGGTGGTGGCCCTTCCGGCTCCGTCTCCTCCAGGGGACGGGCAACTTGCGCCGGCGCAAGTTGCGGAACTCGTGCCGGAGACACCCCAACATGCCCCGGGGCAAGTTGGCACGCGAGCAAAGCTGGCCCCGGTGGCCGCTGAGCGGTTCATGCTCGAGGTCACCATCGGACGGGGCACGCAGGAGAAGCTGCGCCATATCCAGGACTTGCTGGGACACCAGCTCCCCTCTGGCGACGTCGCCCAGGTCCTCGACCGAGCGTTCGACGCCCTGATCGAGAAGCTCGAGAAGCGCAAGTTCGCGGCGAGCACCAAGCCGCGCGGAAGCGTGCGCCCCAGCAAGAACCCGCGGCACATCCCGGCGCAGGTAAAGCGGGCGGTCTGGGAGCGGGACGGTGGTCAATGCACGTTCGTGAGCGAAGCCGGGCGCCGCTGCCTGGAGCGGAAGCTCCTCGAGTTCGATCACATCGAGGAGGTCGCACGGGGCGGCCGGGCGAGCGTGGCGGGGATCCGGCTGCGCTGCCGGGCCCACAACCAGTATGGGGCGGAGTGCACGTTCGGAGCTGACTTCATGCGCGATAAGCGTGAGGCGGCGCAAAGTGCGGCGGAAACTCGGCGGGAGGAGATCGAGGCGCGGGCCCGGGCGCGGGCCGGAGCGGAGGAAGTGATCGCCCCGCTCCGCTCGCTCGGCTTCAACGCCGACGAGGCACGCCGTGCGGCCGCACTCTGCGAGGCCATCCCCGAGGCGCCACTCGAGCACCGCGTGCGGCGGGCGCTTTCCTACTTCCATCCGCCTCGGACATCCGCGCAGGGCGCGCCGAGCCCCGGAAGCCCGCCGTGAGGGACGGAACTTGAAGGAATCTGGTCCAGCCTTGGCGGCACCTGGGCCCGCGCCCCGCCGGGCCCGCGCATCTTGACCCTCCCCGGGCTTCGGCATAGGCTCGACGGGTTCCATCACGCTGCCCGTGGTCCCGCGACCCGCCCCGAGCCCCAGGAAGATCGTGCACGCCGACGCCACCCGCGACCTGATCCGAGGCGCTCTGAAAGGTGACCGCGTCGCGCTGGCCCGGGCCATCTCCCTGGTCGAGAACGAGGCCGAGGGGGCGGTCGCGATCCTCGACGCCTGCTTCGAGCACAGTGGCCGGGGCTTCCGGCTCGGCATCACCGGACCGCCGGGGGCGGGCAAGAGCACCCTGGTCGCCCGGCTCGCCCAGGCCTGGCGGCGCCGCGGCGAGACCGTGGGGATCGTGGCGGTGGACCCCACCAGCCCCTTCAGCGGCGGCGCGCTGCTCGGCGACCGCGTGCGCATGGGCGATCTGGCGGGCGACGAGGGGGTGTTCATCCGCTCGATGGCGACCCGCGGCAGCATGGGCGGGCTCGCGGTCCACACCGCCCAGGTGTGCGACGTGCTCGACGCCGCGGGCTTCTCGCGCATCCTCATCGAGACCGTCGGGGTGGGGCAGAGCGAGCTCGAGGTGGCGCAGACCGCCGACAGCACGGCGGTCGTGCTGGTGCCGGAATCGGGCGACACGGTGCAGGCGATGAAGGCGGGGCTCATGGAGATCGGCGACCTGTTCGTGATCAACAAGGCCGACCGCGACGGCGCCGATCGCGCGGCGTTCGCGATCCGCT
>JBGQIE010000292.1:0-2254 GCA_041498315.1 Candidatus Eiseniibacteriota bacterium | reverse complement strand
GGGTTCGTCGAGAAGTTCGTGGGCGACGCCGTCATGGCCGTGTTCGGCGCGCCGCGGGCGCACGAGGACGATCCCGAGCGCAGCCTGCGCGCGGCCCTGATGATGAACGAGCGCATGGGCGCGCTCGATCGGCGCTGGAGGGACCAAATAGGCCGGCCGCTGGCTCTCCACATCGGGGTCAACACCGGCCCGGTGGTGGCGGGCCGGATCGGCGGGACCGCTGACGCCGCCTACGCGGTGACCGGCGACACCGTCAACACAGCCGCTCGACTGCAGAGCGCGGCGGAGGCGGGCGACATCCTCGTCAGCGATGCGACGTTTCAGCTCACGCACCACGCCTTCGCCTTCGCCCCGCGCGAGGAGATCCGGGTCAAGGGCAAGAGCGAGCCGGTGGCGGTGCATCGCCTGCTGGGCCCGCTCGCCGCGCCGCGCTCGGCGCGCGGTCTCGCGGGGCTCGGCCTGTTCGCGCCCCTCGTGGGCCGCGAGCACGAGCTGCGCCGGATGCAAGCGGCCTTCGACGAGACTCGCGCAGGGCGCGCCCAGGTCCTGAGCCTCATCGGCGAGCCCGGAGCGGGGAAATCACGGCTGCAGCGGGAGTTCTTTGCGCGCCTCGAGGCGGCCGGGCGCCTCGAGGGCGCCACGATCCGCCGGGCGGCGTGCTCGGCGCTGGGCGAGCAAACCTACGGGGCGGTAGCCGCGCTCCTACGCGACGCCTACCGGGTGGAGCACGGCGATTCCGTCGAGGTCACGCGGGGCAAGCTCGCGAAGGGCCTGGCGCCACTGGGGCTCGACGCGGAGGATCGCGCGGCGATGGTGGCCGCGCTCGCCCGGGTGCTCGGGCTCGACCAGGACGACACGCGCGTGCGCCATCTGGAGCCGGAGCAGCTCAAGCGCCAGATCTTCATGGCCATCCTTGCCCTGGTGGAACAGCGGCTCGGCGCCGGCCCGCTGCTGCTGGTCGTCGAGGATCTGCATTGGGCCGACGCCGCCTCCATCGAGATGCTGGGCGCGGTCGCGGACCGGCTCGCCGATCGTCCGCTCCTGGTCCTCCTGATGTACCGGCCGACGCTCGACGCGGATGCGCTGGGCACGACCCAGGTTCCGCACACCGGGATCGAGGTGACGGCGCTGTCGCGGTCCGACAGTGAGGACCTGCTGGCGGAGTGGTTCGGGGATTCGACGCGGCTCTTCCCTGAGCGCCTGCGCGCCCTGATCCTGGAGCGGGCCGGCGGCAACCCGCTCTACCTCGAGGAGGTGGTACGCGACCTGATCTCGGCCGGCATGCTCATCCGCGACGATCTGGCGTGGCGCTGCACCGAGGAGGCTGCGACCGCGCAGGTGCCCTCCACGCTGCACGGGCTGCTGCTCGCGCGCGTGGACCGGCTCGATGCCAAGGACCGACAGGTCATCCAGGAAGCGGCGGTGATCGGTCCCCGCTTCGAGGTTCCGCTGCTGAAGGCGGTCTCGGCGGAGCCCGCCGCGGTGGACGCGGCGCTCGACGCGCTCGTCGGCGCCGATCTGCTGACGCCGGGACCGGATCACCGGTTCCGCCACGGGCTCCTCCAGGAGATCGTGTACCAGAACATCCTCGTGGCGCGCCGCACCGAGCTGCACAGCCGGGTCGGCACCGCCCTCGAGACCCAGGGCGCCGGCGGCCCAGAGAGCCTCGACCGGCTGGTGGCCCTCGGCCACCACTTCGCCCTCGGCGCCGACAAGCGCCGGGGCGCGCGCTACTTGACGTCGGCGGGCGACTGGGCGCGCGACATGTACGCCAACGCGGACGCGATCCAGCACTACCGGCAGGCCCTCGACGCCCTCGAGCAATGCGACGCGGTCGAGGCGGAGCGGCTCGTGGCCCGGGAGCGCATGGCCGACCTGCTCGGCCCGACCGGGCGGCGCGGAGTTGCGCTCGACGAGTACAAGATCGTCGAGGCCGGGTACCGCGCGGCGGGGGACGCGCCGGGGCAGGCGCGCATTCTTCGCAAGATGGGCGGGCTCCACTGGGACGCCGGCGCGCGCGCACGAGCGCTCCAGTGCTTCGAGGGCGGGCTGAACCTGCTCGCGCACCACGACGAGCACATCGAGCAGGCGCACCTCTACCAGGAGATGGGCAGGCAGGCCTTCCGCAGCGGTGACAGCCAGCGAGCCGTCGAGTGGGCGGAGCAGGCGCGGCTCCACGCCGAGCGGCTCGCTGCCGACCCCGCGCTCGACGCCGACGGGCGCAGGGACGCGGCGACCGCCGCCGCGCAGAGCC
>JBGQIE010000291.1:0-2265 GCA_041498315.1 Candidatus Eiseniibacteriota bacterium | reverse complement strand
CGCACCGGTCCCGCACGTCGCCACGCGCGGGGCGCGGCTCAACGACCTGGGCTGGGAGATCGCGCCCGGCGTGCTCGCGGAGGCGGTGGGCGCCGTGGCCGGCGTCGGGGTGCCGATCCGGGTCACCGAGCACGGCTTCGCCGACGCGCGCGACGCGTTTCGCCCGCGCGCGCTGGTCGAGTCACTGCTCCATCTGGGGGACGCCATCGAGCGGGGCGCCCGCGTGGCCGGCTACCTTCACTGGTCGCTGCTCGACAACTTCGAATGGGCGGACGGTTACACGGGCAGGTTCGGTCTCTACGCCGTGGACTTCGACGATCCCGAGCGCCCGCGCCGCCGCCGTCGCAGCGCCGATCTGTTCGCGCGCATCGCCCGGGCGAACGGCATCGAGGAGGCGGTGGCGGCCGAGGCCGGATTGGTGCTCTAGCGGCGCCGGCTTTATGCTGCCTCGACCTCCCACCGAAAGGACGATCTGATGTGCCCCTTCTGCAAGATCCACGACGGCAAGCCCTGCGCGGTCAGCGAGAAACCGGGCGGCCGGATCCTGTGCGCGTGCGGCCGCCACTCCTGGCCAAACCAGGGCGCCTTCCTCGAGACCTGCCGGCGGCTGAGCCTCACCATCACCGGACAGGTCCACGACTGGACCCAGGCCTATTGACGCCCCTCCCCCGCGGGCGGCGGCGGCGCGCCGCGCTGTTGGTCCAGCGTGATTCTGTCCCCCTAACTCCAAAGTGATTCTGTCACCCCCCTGCCGCCTGATTCGGCTGGCGTTGGGGTTTGTATGGCCGTCGCTTCCACGGGTTGTGGGGTGAGGGGCGGCGGTGGTTGCGAGCGAGCAGTGCACGGTCGCCCACCGGGACGGGACTCGCGGGCCGAGGCTCGGGGCGATCGTCGATCCTGAGCGATTTACGGAGGCCGGTCTGGCGGCGCGGCCGACGTTGGGCGCTCGCCGACTCACGGGGCACCAGGGTGAAGGGTCTCGACGGGGCGGGCTGCTCGAGCAGGACGCGGCCCTCGTGCAGCGCGATGAGCCGGCCGTCGAGCAGCTCACGGACCTCGACCCGGGCGCGGGCGTAGGAGCGCCGGTGCGGTCCGGGCGGGATCTGGAGCGTGTGGCCGGGGATGGAGACGACGTTGTCGCGTCCCACCACGCGCCAGTAGCGGCAGGCGAGGATGCGATCGAGGTGGCGGGGAGCGGGCCGCCAGGCGGGGGCGCTGTCGCGCGGGGCGCGCGCGAACCACGCCCGGCAGCGGGCGAGGAACTGCGGCAGGAAGGCGTCGAACGCCTCGAGCGTCCGGATGGAGCGCAGCGCGAGCTCGGCGGGCAGCCGATCCTGAACGGTCTGCCAGTGGCGCTCGATGCGGCCCTTGGCCTCCGGGCTGTGGGCGGCGATGTAGCGGATGCCGAGCTCCTCGAGCATCTGGCCGAACTGGGTGGGCTGCTGGCATCCGAGGAGCTCTTCGGCTCGGGTCCAGTGACGATCGTTGCGAACCGCGATCCCGGTGCGGTCACCGTAGAGAGCCTCGGGGACCCCGCAGGTGGTGACCAGGTCCCGCACCGCCTGACTGAAGCCATGCAGGTCCTCGTGGGGACGGCGCACCAGGCTGAGCGGCTCGCCGGTGGCGTCATCGAGCGTGCCGACCAGCGTGAAGGGCGGCTGGTGGGTGCCGAGCCAGGCGAACTCCGTCCCATCGATCAGTACCAGCGAGCCCACCCGCGCGGCGCGCAGCCGCCGGTGATGGTGCCGCGGTGGCCGGCGCCGCCGCTTGGGCGCCAGCCCCAGCGCCCGCCGGATCCCGCGCACCGTCTCGGCGCTGAGCTCGATCCCGCGTTCGGCCAGCACGTCGCGCGCGTGGCAGTCGTTCAGCCGCGCCTCGGGGTGCTGCAGCAGGGTCGCCACCTGCTCGCGCACCGCCGGGTCCAGCCGCCGCGGCGAGGGCCGCCCCCGGTTGCCGTGGAGCAGGCCGCAGGCACCGTGCTGGCGCACCCGGGCTTTGAGGCGCTTGAACTGGCGCAGGCTCAGCCCCGTCAACTCCACCCCCTTCCCGTTCGTGATCCGTCCCTCGATCGCGGCCTTCACCGGGCCCAGCCGCTGGGCATCCCTGACTCCCATGAGTAGTTCCATGGGGGGGACAGAATCACGTTGGAGTTACAGGGGGTCATAATTACTTTGGAACAGCACCGGGACCTGGGCCCGTTGCGTGGCCCTTCGCGCCCGGCTAGGCTGCCGCGTGTGACCCGCGCCGAGGCGAAGAAGCGCATCG
>JBGQIE010000290.1:0-2265 GCA_041498315.1 Candidatus Eiseniibacteriota bacterium | reverse complement strand
GGGGCCAGGACACGCGAAGCTACAGCGATCGCGGGCGCGAAAGCCGTCGAAATATCGCCCCGCCGCCGAGGCCGGCCCCCCGACCTTCCCCGTCTCGACCGGCTCCGTCTCGACCCGCCCCCTCAGGCCCCAGCCACAGCGGGGCGGCACCGGGCGGCGGAGGTCGCCGATGATGTCGCGGATCGCCCTCGCCGTGGTCCTCCTGTGGGCGTCGGGCTCGAGCGCCGCGACAGCCACGCACGTGCGCTTCCCGTCTCCGGACGCCGCCGTCGTGGCCCTCGTGCAGGCGGTGCGGGCGAGCGACACGGCGACAGTGCTGCGCATCCTCGGGCCGGACGCCCGGGCGCTGATCGCCTCCGGTGACGAGGTGGCCGACCGACAGAGCCGGGAGCGCTTCGTCCGCGCCTACGACGAAGCCCACCGGCTCGCCGAGGTCGACCCGGGTACGCGCGTCCTCACGGTCGGCAAGGACGAGTGGCCCTTGCCGATCCCGCTCGTCCAGGACGCCGCGGGCTGGTGGTTCGACACCGCCCGGGGTCGGGAGGAGATCCTCAACCGGCGCATCGGGCGGAACGAGCTCAACGCGGTCCAGGTCTGCCTGGCCTACGTCGACGCGCAGCGCGAGTACTACGTGCGCGATCCCGACGGGGACGCGCTGCTCCAGTACGCGCAGCGGTTCCGCAGCACCTCCGGCAAGCGTGACGGACTGTACTGGGACGCACCGCCCGATGAGCCGGCGAGCCCGCTGGGCGCGCTGGTCGCCCGGGCCGAGGCCGAAGGCTACCTGGCGAAGCGCCCGGGCGGCGCGCGCATCCCCTACTGGGGGTACTATTACCGCATCGTGAAGGCTCAGGGACCGCACGCGCCGGGCGGAGCCTACGACTACGTCGTGCGGGGCAGCATGATCGGTGGCTTCGCGCTGGTCGCGTACCCGGCCGAGTACGGCGCCTCGGGCGTCATGACCTTCATCGTCAACCACGACGGGATCGTCTACCAGAAGGACCTGGGCCCGAGCACCGCGGCGACCGCGCGGGCGCTCACCCACTTCGACCCCGACCCCACCTGGTCGCGCTTCTGAGCCACCCGCCCCCCGCGGCCGAGCCGGATGCGCTCCCCGTCCGCGGGTTCCGGGGCAGCGCCGAAGAGATCGAGCGGCAGTGGTACGAGCAGGTCTACCACGGCCGCGGCGACCGGATGGCCCAGCTCACGTGGCGCGCGGTGCTGATGGGCTCGGTGCTGGGCGGGATGCTCTCCCTCACCAACCTCTACATCGGGCTCAAGGCGGGCTGGGGGTTCGGCGTCGCCATCACCGCCTCCATCCTGTCGTACGCGATCTGGAGCGTGCTCTACCGGCTGGGCCTCGCGCGCACCCCGATGACCATTCTCGAGAACAACTGCATGCAGTCCACCGCGAGCGCGGCGGGCTACTCCACGGGTGGAACACTCATCTCCGCCTTCGCGGCCTACATGCTCATCAACGATCGAACGCTATCTCTCCCGGTGATGCTCGCGTGGATCTTCTTCCTGTCGGTGCTCGGGGTGACCATGGCCATCCCCATGAAGCGCCAGATGATCAACGTCGAGCAGCTCCGCTTCCCGAGCGGCATCGCGGCGGCCGAGACGCTCCGGGCGCTCCACGCGGTCGGCGATCGCGGCGCGCGCTCGGCCCGGGCCCTCGGCTGGGCCGGGCTGGGCGCGGTCCTCGGGAAATTCTGGGCGGAAGGGCTCGGGCTGGTGAGCGCCAAGCTCGCCCCCTTCATGATCGGCACCTGGATCGCCGCGGCCAACGAGCGCCTGGTCGGTCCGGCCTGGATCGGGCGGACCGTGATGCTCTCCTGGGAGCCGATGTTCGTCGCGGCGGGCGCCATCACCGGCTGGCATGTGGGCTGGAGCATGCTGCTCGGCAGCGTCAGCGCGTGGATGATCTTCGTCCCGGTCCTCCAGCACCAGGGCGTCATCGAGGGCTCGGGCTACGGGACCCTCGTGCAGTGGACGCTCTGGGGTGGCGTGGCCTGCATGGTCACCTCGAGCCTCGTCTCCTTCGCGATGCAGTGGCGGACCGCGCGGCGCGCCTTCGCCGATCTCGGTGCGATGTTCGTCGGCGGCGGCCGCGCCGCGACCGACCCGCTGGCCGCGATCGAGACCCCCACCTCCTGGTTCCTGTGGGGGCAGATCGTGGGCTTCGCCGGTCTCGCCTGGCTCGGCCACGTCACCTTCGGCATGCCGTACTGGCAGACCGCCGCGGCGGTGCTCCTCTCGTTCGTG
>JBGQIE010000289.1:0-2272 GCA_041498315.1 Candidatus Eiseniibacteriota bacterium | reverse complement strand
CGGCACGTCCGGCCCGATCCCGAATCCGGCCGGCGGCCGAAACTCATGACCCGAGGAAACGCCCATGTGGAGTGATGCCTTCGCCCAGACCGCAGGACCGGCGCCGGCGGCGTCCGGAGCCGCGGGCTCCGGCTCGTCGAATCCGACCCTGACGCTGCTGCTCAACGCCCTGCAGTTCCTGCCGCTGTTCATCATCCTCTACTTCCTGCTCATCCGGCCGCAGCAGCAGCAGACCAAGAAGCTCGAGCGGATGCGCCGCGCCCTCAAGAAGGGCGACCGCGTGCTGACGACCGGCGGCATCATCGGCACGGTCATCGGCGTGGACGACGGCAAGGCGGTGCTGCGGGTCGCCGAGGACGTCAAGCTCGAGTTCGCGACCAGCGCCATCGTCCAGATCATGCAGGAAGCCAAGTAGTGCCGATTCGGCAGGTGCGGATTTACGGCGATCCTGTGCTGCGCCAGAAGGCGCTCGAGGTCGCGGGCGTGGACGATTCGCTGCGCGCCCTGATCACGGACATGCGCGAAACGATGAAGGCCTACAACGGGGTGGGGCTGGCCGCGAACCAGGTGGGCGTGCTCCAGCGCGTCCTGGTCGTGGACGTGCCGATCGACGAGAGCCGGCGCGCCGCGGTGGCGCTCGTCAACCCGGTGATCGTCTCGCGTTCGGGCTCGGAAACGGGCGAGGAGGGCTGTCTGTCCATCCCGGGCATCTTCGAGGACGTCACGCGCGCGCTCCAGGTCAAGGTGCGCGGGCTCGACGAGCGCGGCCAGCCGCTGGTCCTCGAGGCCGAGGGCTACCTGGCGCGCGCGCTCCTGCACGAGGTGGATCACCTCGACGGCGTGCTGTTCGTGGACCGGCTGTCGCTGCTCAAGCGCCAGTTCCTGCGCCGCTCGCTCGATGCCCTGGCGCGCGGCGAGCTGCCCGAGGACTCCCGGCCCGCGACACCCGGGCGCCCGGGCATGGGAGGTTCGTCCTGAAGCCTCCGCGCGTCGTCTTCATGGGCACTCCCGAGTTCGCCGTGCCCGCGCTGACCGCGGTCGCGGCGGCCTGCGAGGTGGTCGCGGTCGTGACCCAGCCCGATCGCCCGCGCGGCCGCGGGCTCGAGCGCGGCCCCTCGGCGGTGGCGTGCGAAGCCGGACGCCTCAAGCTTCCGACGCTCAAGCCCGAGCGCGTCAACACGCCCGAGGTCGTCACCCAGCTCGTCACACTCGAGCCCGATCTGCTCGCGGTGGTCGCCTTCGGCGCGATCCTCAAGCCCGATCTCCTTCGCCTCCCGCGGCTGGGCGCGATCAACCTGCACGGCTCGCTGCTCCCGGACTACCGGGGTGCCGCGCCGGTCCAGCGCGCGCTCTGGGACGGCCGCGCCTCGAGCGGGGTCACGACCCTGTGGATGGACGAAGGCATTGACACGGGCGATCTCATCCTCCAGCGCTGGTCGCCGATCGGCGCCGATGAGAACGCCGGCACGCTCGCGCGCGCGCTGGCCGCACTCGGCGCCCCGCTCCTCGCCGAGAGCCTGGTCCTCGCCCAGGCCGGGAAGGCGCCGCGCCGGCGGCAGGATCCGGACGCGGGCTCCTACGCGGGCAAGCTCACGAAACGCGATGGCGATGTGGATTGGACGCTCGACGCGGTGACTGTGTGGAACCACCAGCGCGCCGTCACGCCTTGGCCGGGCGCGGTCGCGACCTTCCAGGGCAAGCGCATCACGATCCTGGTCGCCCGGCCGCGCGACTTGCTGCCGCTCCCGGAAGCGCCGGGCACGATCCTGCCAGCCCTGGGCGACACGATCTCGGTGGCATGCGGGCGGGGCGCGCTTACGATCATTGTCGTCAAGCCGGAGAGTCGGGGTCCAATGTCGGCCGCGAGTTGGGCCTACGGCGTCCGCGCGGCTGGCCAGGCGTTCGAATTCGGAAAGCAGGCCCACGCGTGAGCCGCGAGCGCCCACGGCAGCGCCGGCGCGGGCCGGGCAACGACGCGGGCCGGCCCCGCGGCGGCGGGCAGCCCCCGCCGCGGCGCGGCCGGCCACCCGCCGGGCCCGAGCGCGATCGCGGAACCACGCCCGGGTCGGACGTGCCGTTCGAGCCGCGCTCCGAGCAGGCCGGGGCCATCAACCGGTCGCGCCCGATTTACGATCAGGGAAGTCGGTCCGGGCGCAACGGCGCCCCGGGCGGGCGCTGGCGCGGCCAGCCCGGCGCGCGCCCGCGGCGCCCGCAGCCCAAGCCGGCCGAGGAGCGCCCGGCGGTCGTGCTCCCCGACAATCCGCGCGAGGCG
>JBGQIE010000288.1:0-2290 GCA_041498315.1 Candidatus Eiseniibacteriota bacterium | reverse complement strand
TCGCCTTCCAGCCCAGCATCCCGGACCTGCCCCGGAGCCGCGACAAGAAGTTGTGGCACTTCATGCTCGAGACCAACACGCTGGACGATGTCGGCACCGCGCTGGACGTGGCGACCCGGGCCGGCGTCCCCGTGGTGTCTTCGCTCGGCCGCCACTCCAACGACCAGATGGTGTCCTTCTACATGTCGACGCCGTCGGGCTTCGAGGTCGAGTACGGCTGGGGCGGACGGCTCGTGGACGACGCGGTCTGGCAGGTCCAGCGCCACGACCGCGGGACCATCTGGGGCCACAAGGTCCAGCTAGAGCCGGCCCAGGCATCGCCGGCCCCCGCCGCCCGCTAGGCCGCGCGCGCGGGGATCGGGGTCAGGTCTGGGGGATCGGGGTCAGGTCTTGCAATCATACATTTCTGGTCAGAGCCGACCGCCGCGAACGATCGTCTGCCGAGCCCGAATGTTGGATTGCAAGACCTGACCCCGCTTAGGCGCGGGGCTTCAGGAGCTTCGCGCGCAGGGCGCTGACCTGCTGCGGGAAGGGCACGCCGCCGCGCGCGGTCATCGGCGTCTGATCGGACAGGCCGGTTTGCAGCTCGACGAAGACGGGCCCCTCGGCTTTCAGCAGATCGGGAAGCCGGCGCTTGAAATCCTCGATGTCGTGGATGGCGCACACCGTCCGGTAGCCCGCGCCTTTCGCCATCGCGACGAAATCCACGGTCAGGCCGCCCGGGATGCCCTGAGCGCCCGAGGTGTGATACACGCCGTTCTTGAAGAGGAAGTGCACGAGGTTCCGCGGGGCGGCGCCCGCCACGGTGGCGAGCGAGCCCAGCTGCATGAGCAGCGAGCCATCGCCGTCCAGCACGAGGACGCGGCGGTGTGGCTGCGCGAGCGCTAGACCCAGGCCGAGCGACGAGGCCCCGCCCATGAAGCCGATGCAGCCGACGGAGAGATCGTCGGGGGCGATGGTCCGCCAGTGTGGCCCCGTGGTCATGGTCGGCACGCAGATGGCGGTTCCCCGCTGGGCGTGGATCAGGTTCAGGATTTCCTCGGGCTTCATGAGCGTCGCGTCGTGGGGCTTCGCGTCGGCGGCCATGGCTAGATGGTCTCCAGGCCGACCAGGACGACCGCCGGGCCTTTGCGCGCGCGGCTGAGCCGGTAATACTCGGGGATCAGGTGGACGTCGTTGGGGCCTTCGAGCCGCGCGTGCGGGATGCCGAAGGTGTCGAGCAGCGGCTCGGCGTATCGGACCATGGAATGCCGCGAGTCCTTCGGCTCCTTGTCCTTCTCGCGGCTCAAGAGTCCGATCATGTAGAAGATCGGGACCTGGCCGTCCATGCCGACCCCGCGCAGCGTGTTGACCGAGGCGTAGAGCCCCGCGTGCTGGATCATCAGCACGCACGGCTCGCCGCCGATGTGGAGGCCCGCCGCGATGGTCGTGGCCTCGTCCTCCGTCGCGCAGGTCACGACGCGGATCTGCTCTTCCTTGTCGAGCGCGGCCAGCACCGTCTTCTGGTGCGTGTCCGGCACGCTCAGGATCCAGCCGAGGTGGCTGTGCGTCGGCGGCTCGGCGACTTCCGCCGCCAGCGCGGCGCGCGCCTCGCGAAAGGTGTCCTTCAGCGTATCGATGATGAGCGTGGCTGGAATGGATTCGGGCATCGCGCCTCCCCGGGGCATTTGGTCCGCATATACTAGCACCGCCAACCCGCTTGTGAGCCCGCCTCGAAAGGAGAACTCCTACGCCAATGTCTGAGAGGGCGCGGCGCGGCCAGTGAGAAGACTCGCCGTCATCCTGGGCGCGCTCTCGGCGTTCGGGTCGCTGTCCATCGATATGTACCTGCCGAGTTTTCGGGCGATCTCGCTCGATCTCGCGGCGAGCGAAGCCCAGGTGCAGCTCACCCTCGCGGTATTCTTCGGCGGGCTGGGGCTCGGACAGACCCTCTACGGCCCGATCTCCGACCGCTATGGCCGCATGCGCCCGCTCTGCTTCGGCCTCTCGCTCTACGTGATCGCCTCGGCGGCCTGCGCCCTGGCCGGGTCGGTCGAGGGGCTGGTGGCGTGGCGCTTCGTCCAGTCCATCGGGGGGTGCGCGGGCATCGTGATCGCGCGCGCCGTCGTCCGCGACCGCTTCGACGAGCGGGAGTCGGCGAGGGTCTTCTCGATCCTCATGCTGGTGATGGGGCTGCCTCCCGTCCTGGCGCCGCTGGTGGGCGGACAGATCCTGGTCCTGTTCGGATGGCGGGCGGTCTTCTGGACGCTCGCGGCCTTCGGGCTGATCTGCCTGGCCGCCGTGCTCTTCG
>JBGQIE010000287.1:0-2291 GCA_041498315.1 Candidatus Eiseniibacteriota bacterium | reverse complement strand
CCAGCTACGAGCAGCACGAGGCGCTGGCGCGCGACGTGAGCGACATCCTCGAGGCGCTCGAGCTGCCTTACCGCCAGGTGCTGCTGTGCAGCGGCGACCTGAGCTTCGCGGCCGCCAAGTGCTACGACTTCGAGGTGTGGGCGCCCGGCACCTCGTCGTGGCTCGAGTGCTCCTCGTGCTCGAACTTCGAGGATTTTCAGGCGCGGCGCATGAACCTGCGCTACCGCCGCGAGGCGGGCGCCAAGGCCGAGCATCCGCACACCCTGAACGCGTCGGGGCTGGCGCTGCCGCGCACCTTCGCCACACTGCTCGAGAATCATCAGACCGCCGCGGGCGGGGTGCGCATCCCCGAAGCCCTGCGGCCCTGGCTGGACGGGATCGACGAGCTGACCCCCTGAACCCGCACCCCCGCGGCGCGGGAACGACGAGGCAGGCGTGGAGCGTGTGAAGTCGACCGCCCCGATGACGCGCTCGGAACTGCTCAAGAGCGCGCTGTACGTGGGCAGCGGCGTGCTGGTCGTGGCGGTGTTCCTGTTCACCCAACAGATGATCACGCGCCTCTCCCAGGAGGTCGCCACCACCTCGCGCGTGCTCGCCGGCTTCTGCGCCCAGGCCTCGTTCCCGGCGGTCCGCGACCCGGAGCTGCAGCAGATCTTCACCGAGGTCATCTCCCACATCGACTTCCCGATCGTCATCACCGACATCGTGGGCACTCCGCGGGCGTGGCGCGACGTCGGGGTCGACCCCGGGCTGGTGCCCGCTGCCTCGATCGACAGCCTGGCCACCGGCCGCCCGGTCGCGCCGGTCATCCGCGAGCGCATCGAGCGGGTGCGGCGCGAAGCCGCGCGGCTCGACGCCCGCAACCAGCCGGTCATGATGATCCAGCCCGGCACCCGCCAGCGGCTCGGGGCGGTCCACTACGGCGAGCCCGACGTGCTCGAGCGCCTGCGCTGGATGCCGTTTATCTCGGTCGCCGGGGTCGTGCTGCTGCTCGCGCTGGGCCTGCTCGGGCTGCGCGGCATCCAGCAGGCCGAGAAGCGCACCATCTGGGTGGGCATGGCGCGCGAGACCGCCCACCAGCTCGGCACGCCGCTCTCTTCACTCATGGGCTGGGTCGAACTGCTGCGCGGCCACGCCGAGACCGGCGGGGCGAGCGGGTCGGCCGAGGTGCGCGTGGCGCGCGCCGAGCTCGAGGAGACGCTGGGCGAGATGGAGCGCGACGTGGACCGGCTCAACAAGGTGGCCCAGCGCTTCAGCCACGTGGGCTCGGTGCCGCTGCTCCAGCTCCAGGACGTCACCCCGGTGGTGCGCGAGGCGGTCCAGTACGTGCGCCGGCGGCTGCCGCAGGCGCAAGGCGAGGTCGAGATCCGCGAGCGCTACGAGGAGGTGCCGCCCATCAACATCAATCGCGAGCTGATCGAGTGGGCGCTCGAGAACCTGCTGTCGAACGCCCACTCGGCGCTCGACAAGCGGCCCGGCCTGATCGAGGTCACGGTCGAGCGGCGCGCGGAGTCCGAGACCGTCGAGGTGCTGGTGCGCGACAACGGGCGCGGCATGAGCCCGCGCGAGCAGCGGCGCGCCTTCGAGCCCGGCTACACGACCAAGCCCCGCGGCTGGGGGCTGGGGCTCGCGCTCGCGCGCCGCGTCGTCGAGGACTACCATGCCGGCCGCCTCAGCATCCGTCACAGCGAGCCAGGGATGGGCACCACCGTCGTCATCAGCTTCCCGACCTAGGCGCTGGCGTTCCAAACAGGGTCGAGCGTTCGAACGCGGGCCTTGGGGCCCGCATCCATCAGGAGGTCGCGATGCCGTTGCGCCGAACCCGCCCCGTGTTCCTGGCGACGCTGCTGCTCGCCACCCTCGCCTGGCTGCCGCGCGCGCACGCCGCTCCGATCACGCTCGAGGTGGACGCGCGCGAGGCGCCCATCAAGATGCTCCACTCGCGGCTCGTCATTCCGGCGACGCCGGGGCCGCTCACGCTCTACTACCCCAAGTGGATTCCCGGCGAGCATGGCCCCAACGGTCCCGTCATGGATATCGCCGGGCTGCGCATCAGCGCGGGCGGCAAGCCGATCCCCTGGCTGCGCGACGACGTGGACATGTTCGCCTTCCACCTCGACGTGCCCGCCGGAGCCAAGTCGGTCGAGGTGACATTCGACTTTCTCTCGCCCACTGCCGAGGGGCGCTACTCGGGGGGCGCATCGGCGACCCCGAACCTGGTCGTGCTGAGCTGGAATCAGCTCCTGCTCTACCCCGCCGGCGGCACCAGCGATAGCTGGACCTACACCCTG
>JBGQIE010000286.1:0-2309 GCA_041498315.1 Candidatus Eiseniibacteriota bacterium | reverse complement strand
GTGTAGTTCCGCAGTGAAAATGTCCGGGTTAACTCCGCTGTGATTAGGTCCGAGGCATGGACCCCATACCGATGTCACTGCGAGAAGCCCGACGGCTGGGCTTGTTGGAAGCCGCACTGCGAGGAGAAGTGACGAACGTACAGGTGGCCCGGGCCCTGAGGCTCAGCGTGCGGCAGGTGCGTCGTGTGCGCCGCCGATTCGAGCAGGGTGGCGCCCGGGCGCTGCTGCATGGCAACCGCGGCCGGGTCTCTCCGCGGCGCATCGAAGCCCGGCTGCGCACGCGGATCGAAGCTCTGCTGGGTGATGCCGAGGCCCGGCTCAACGACAGTCATCTCGCCGACCTGCTGCGTGACGAGGGCGCCGAGGTGAGTGCCGACACCGTGCGCCGTATCCGGCTCCAGCTCGGCCTGGTCGCACGTCAGCGTCACCGACCGAGCTCGCATCGGCGGCGGCGCGAGCGCCGGGCACGCCGCGGCAGTCTGGTGCTGGTCGATGGCAGTCCGTTCCACTGGTTGGGTGAGGAGCAGCCCGAGTGGACGCTGGTGGGTGCGCTCGATGATGCGACCGGGGCGATCCTGTCGCTGGTCTTCCGCCCCGAAGAGGACCTGCACGGCTATGCCCAGGTGTTCCGCGAGGTCTTCACCACCCACGGGCTGCCGGTGAGTATCTATGGCGATCGGACCGGCATCCTGCGCCGCAACGATACCCATTGGTCGATCGAGGAAGAGCTGGCGGGCCACCAGCGGCCCACGCAGGGCGGTCGCATGCTCGAAGCCCTCGGGGTCGCCTACATCCCGGCCCAGAGTCCGCAGGCCAAGGGGCGCATCGAGCGGCTGTGGCGCACCCTGCAGGACCGCTTCGTCCAGGAGCTGAGGCTGCGACGCATCCACACGCTGCTGCGGGCCGAAGCGTTCGTGCCCGAGTTCATTGCCGGCTTCAACCGTCGTCTTGCCCGACCACCCCGCGAAGCTCCATCCGCCTGGCGGCGTGCACCGCGTGCGCTCGAGCAGGCACTCGCCTGCTGCTACCGGCGGGTGGTGCGCAACGATAACGTCGTCTCGATCCCGGGCCGCTGGCTCCAGATCCCACCCGGCGCGGCGCACCGCTCCTACCAGCGCTGCACGGTCGAAGTGCGCGAGTTGCTCGATGGTCGCCTGCTCGCTTTCCACGAGGGGCGGCTCATCGCCGAGCAGGCCGCCCCCGCCGGAGCCTTCACGCTCGTTCCGCGTGGCGCTCGTTGGCGCGAACGGCGCCGCCCCGAGGCGCTGGGCGTGATCGACCGGCCCACCCCACCCCAACCCCGACCCGCGCCGATCCCGGTAAAACCTCGCGAACGGCCACGCTGGCGACCCGACGATCGGCATCCGCTCAAACGGCTCGCTCATCCCGAGGCGCTCGATCCGGAAACCCCCAACCGCACCCGGACAAAATCACTGCGGAGTTAACCGGACAGAATCACTGCGTGACAACACGGCGCACCCGAAGCGGGCGCGAGAGAGTTCATCGCACGGCGGGAACATCACGCGCGGCGAGGGATCGAGCGCACCCACAGAGGGTGGGGCGCTCGCGGGCCGGGGGCCTGATCGCGGCAAGATCATGGGCCCCGTCCGCGGTGACTGGATGTCGTGCGCTGAGGCGTCGCACCGCGGAATCGGGGCCCGTCAAAACGTTCCCCGCATCGACCGTGTACCGGGCCGTTAGACTCCTTCGCTCGCGATAGGGGGATCAGCCCACAGCCGGCCAATCACGAGTCGAGCAGGGAACACATCGTCATCGAGTTCGAGGCCGGCGGCGCCGATCGGTTGCAGCGCCCGTGTCGCGCGATCGCGACCTCCGCCGTCTGGCTTCACGGGGAGTCATCGCAAGCGCGGTGCCCGCGGGGAGGCGCGGCTCGACGCCGGGTGAGCGACCGGGCGCGATCGGTTGTGGGATCAGGCCTTAGGGGATTGTGGCGACTCCGGGAAGCCGGATACGGCGGGATACGGGTTCGGCCCGGAGCGCGGCCGGTTGGGGTTTTTCACGGACGCCGCGCGCAAACGTGGGGGAATTCGCGAAACCGCCCCAGGGTCAGGGCGTCGCGCCGCCCTGCGCGGCCGCGGCGGCCGCCGGCGCTTCGTTCACCACCTGCTCCGCGAAATGACACGAGGCCCAGTGGCCCGGGCTCACCTCGCGCAGGAGCGGCTCTTCCTTCGCGCAGATCTCGCGCGCCATGAAGCAACGCGGATGAAATCGGCAACCGCTGGGGGGGCGGGCGGGGCTCGGCACGTCGCCCTTCAGCACGATCCGCCGGCGCCTGCGATCCGGATCGG
>JBGQIE010000285.1:0-2352 GCA_041498315.1 Candidatus Eiseniibacteriota bacterium | reverse complement strand
GTGAACCTCCCAGTTGGAAACGGGCTGGCACCAGGGTCGTTTGCCGAGGCAACGCTGCGCTTCGCAAACCCCAGCGGCGGCAAGCTCACGTTGCGCTTTCGGGCGTTTGCGGGGCCAGGCAGAAGGTAACGGACTCAGGGTGGGGGCGCCCCTGCGCGGGGGTTGACCCGCACGCCCGGCTCGTGCACCCTCCGGGCTTCCCCATCCGGTCGCACGGAACCCACCCGGGAAGCCATTCGCATGCGGCTCGTCCTTGCCGGGCTGGCGGCCGGAGCGCTCGCCGCGTTCGCCCCGTTAGCCCCGTTCGTAACGTACGCTCCCGCCGCGCCCGCACCGCGCTTCGTTCCCACGCGGGGCCTGGCGCTCGAAACCGTCGCCACCGGCCTCGACCATCCGGTCCACCTCACCGCGCCCGCGGGCGATGCCCGGCTGTTCGTGGTCGAGCAACCGGGCCGCATCCGCATCATCGCCCGCGGCCGCCTGCTCGCGCGGCCCTTCCTCGATCTCACCGACCGGGTTTCGGACGGCGGTGAGCGCGGGCTCTTGAGCGTCGCGTTCCATCCCGATTACGCGCACAACGGATTCTTCTTCGTGGACTACACCGATCGCCACGGCGATACCGCCATCGAACGCTTCACGGTGAGCCGCGATCCCGACCTCGCCGACAAGGGGTCCGCGGTGCGCGTGCTCTCGATCGCCCAGCCCTACGCGAACCACAACGGCGGTCTGGTCGCCTTCGCGCCCGACGGCATGCTGTGGATCGGCATGGGCGACGGCGGCTCGGGGGGCGATCCGCACGGGAACGGCCAGAAACCGCAGGCCCTGCTGGGCAAGATGCTGCGCCTCGACGTGGACCACGGCCGCCCCTACGCGATCCCGCGCGACAATCCCTTCGCCGGCCGACGCGACGGGCGCCCCGAGATCTGGGCGATGGGGCTGCGCAATCCGTGGCGATACAGCTTCGACCGGGTGGCGGGCGAGGTCTACATCGCCGACGTGGGGCAGAACCTGTGGGAAGAGGTGGACGTGGCCCCGATCGCGGCCGGCCGGCTCAACTACGGCTGGAACCGCATGGAGGGGCTCCACACGTTCCGACCGGTCGCGGGCGACACCGCCCGACTCACCGCCCCGATGCTCGAATACGGCCATCACGACGGCTGCTCGGTGACCGGCGGGCTGGTCTACCGCGGCGCCCGCATCCCGGCGCTGCGCGGGCACTACCTGTTCTCCGATTACTGCAGCGGCTGGCTCCGGAGCTTCCGCTACGACCGCGGCCAGGTCTCGGACCTGCGCGAATGGCGGGGCGCCGAGACCGGCGCGGTGGCCTCGTTCGGCGAGGACGCGGCCGGCGAGGCCTACATCGTGAGCCACAATGGGAGCATCTTCCGGATCATTCCGGAATCGAAGCGACCATGAGTCCCGGCACGAACGGCTCGTCGCCCCGCCTGGTCGCCCTCTCGACCGCCCTGCCAAGCCAGGTCGTGCGCCAGGCGGATGCCCGCGCCCTGGTCACCGCGCTGTTCAAGGATCAGCTCTCGGCCGACGACCGGCGCCTGTTCGCGGTGTTCGAGAACAGCGGCATCGAGCGGCGCCACATCTGCATGCCGCTCGAGTGGTATGGCGAGGATCACGACTTTGGCGAGCGCAACGCGCTCTACATCGAGCATGCGCTCGTGCTCGCGGCCCGCGCGATCCGCGAGGTGCTCGAGACCGCGGGGCTGGGCGTGGGCGACGTGGACCACCTGATGTTCGTCTCCTCCACCGGGCTCGCGACCCCGAGCCTCGATGCGCGGCTCGCGAACCTGCTCGGGCTGCGCGGCGATGTGCGCCGCACGCCGATCTGGGGCCTGGGCTGCGCCGGCGGAGCCGCCGGGCTCGCGCGCGCGCGCGATTTCGCGCTCGCCGACCCGGAGGCGCGCGTGCTGCTGGTCTCGCTCGAGCTGTGCAGCCTCACCTTCCAGCGCCGCGAGATCTCGCGCCGCAACCTGGTCGCGACCTCTCTGTTCTCGGACGGCGCCGCCGCGGCGCTGGTGCTGGGTCCCAAAGCGCGCTCCGGATCGGGCGCCCCGCGGGCCGGCGCGGTCCCCACCCGCCCGCTCGCGCTGCTCGCCGCCCGCAGCACGCTCTGGCCCGACACCCTCGACGTCATGGGCTGGGAGGTCGATTCGACCGGGCTCCACGTCGTGTTCTCGCGCGACATCCCGAGCATCGTGCGCGACTGGGTGCGTCCCAACCTCGAGGCGTTTCTCGCCGCGCACGACTTGAGCCTCGAGACCCTCACCCACGTCATCGCCCATCCGGGCGGCCCCAAGGTCCTGAGCGCCTACGCGGAATCCCTGGGGCTCCCGCCCG
>JBGQIE010000284.1:0-2362 GCA_041498315.1 Candidatus Eiseniibacteriota bacterium | reverse complement strand
GTACGCTTCGCTCGCGGCACCCACCGTGATGTTCGCCGACAGCGCCGAGTTCCAGACCGTGGCCCTGACCGGCGGGATTCCGCACTCGACCGGTTATCCGACCTTCGTTCTCATGGGGCGGCTGTTCGCGCACCTGCCGCTCCCCGATCGCGCGTTCCGCATCACCTTCATGAGCGCCTGCTTCGGCGCGGGCTCGGTGGCACTCCTGGTCCTGATCCTCCACGAGGTCGGGATCGGGCTGGTGCCGGCGCTCATGGGGGCGCTGCTGTTCGGCTCGACCTTCACCTTCTGGCGGGCGGCGCTGCGCGCCGAGGTCTACACGCTTTCTGTGTTCGTCGCGCTCCTCGCCCTGTGGCGCACGATGGTCGCCTTCCGCAGTCCGAGCCTCGGCCCCTCGGTGCTCGCGGGCTTCCTGCTCGGCCTCACGCTCACCGGGCACCTGAGCTTCATCCCGCCGGTCGCGGTGTTCGGCCTGGCGCTCGCCTGGCACGTGTTCCGCTCCCGGCCCCCGGCACTGCGCGAGCTGGCGGCGCTGCTGGGCGCCTTCCTGCTCGGGCTCACTCCCTACCTCTATCTCGTGTGGGCCGACACCCGGAACTACCCCTACGACTACCTCAACGTGGTGGCGCTGGTCTCGAACCCGCTCGGGCGCCCACTCCCGAGCTTCGATACGCCCTGGGAGCGCGTGGCCTGGCTCGTCACCGGGCGCAATTATTTCCCGCCCCGTCCGTTCCCCGTGCCGCAACCGGGAATGCTCCGCGACGTCCTGCGCGGCGCGGAGCTGGTGTTCCTGTTCGAGCTGGGGCCGGTCGCGCTGGTGCTGCTCGTCATCGGCTTCTTCCGCCAGCTTGGCCGCGACGCCGGGCTCGCGATCCTCATCGCCGTGGCGGGCGCCGCGTCGGCGGGGTTCACCGCGATGTTCGCGGACCGCCAACTGTTCCCCATCTTCCTCCTCCCGGCGGTGTTCGGTGCGACCGTGTTCGTCGCGGCGGGCATCGAGCCGCTCTACGCCGGGTTCGCGGCGGCCGCCCGCGCGCAGGGCCTGGGGCTGTTCGCGCCGGCGGCGTTGGCGCTCGCCGTGGTCGCGCTGCCGCCCCATTTCTTGAGGGTGTACGCCAACGCGCACCCCATCGGACCGATGGGCTTGCGCGTCGAGGAGGAGGACCCGACCTTCAAGCCGACCGCGGTGCCCAGCCTGCGCGGGTTCGTGGCCGGGCGGCTCTACGGCGAGCAGGCGCTCGCCGCCATCCCGCCCGACGCGATCGTGTTCGGAGCCTGGCCGGAGTTCGCCAACCTCACCTATTTCAAGGTGGTCGAGCGCCGGCGGCCCGATCTCACGCTCCAGCCCATGGACTCCAAGTCCCTGCGCGAGCGCATGGTGCTGTGGCAGGAACGCCATGCGGTCGAAAGCCGCCCGTTCGTGTTCCTGAGCCCGCCCCCGCCCTATCCGCCGGCCGGAGCGGCGATCGATTCGCTCGAGCTGCCGAGCGGCCGCCGGATCTGGGTGCGCCGGGCGCAGATCACCGAGGCATTGCCCGCAGGCTCCGCGAAGCTTTAGAGTTCGCAGGGAGCTGCTGCACTCGAGGTGACGGACCAGCTGCGTGCTCGCGATTGGAGGACCAACGCCCATGCCCCCGATCAACGAAGCGTGTTTTCAAGGCTCGATGTCGCACAAGTGGCTCCTGATGGCCCAGGGCTTCGTGCTCGACCGGTCCGGAAAGGGCAAGCACGTCATGAGCGCCGGATCCAACTGCGTCGAACGGAACGGCGGCATCGCGAATCCGCAGAAGATCCATCTCAAGCTCGGCACCACCTACTTTCGTTTCGCCGATTCCATCCGGGAGCGGGCGGACCGGCAGAAAGCCGTGTACGGCGGCTGGTGGATCGACTACGACACGCTCGCGCGCATGGTGCATTTCGCCCACGAGGCCGGCCTCGACTTCGGCTACGTGCTCAAGCTGTGGTGCGCGGTGCCGTACGAATGGGGCGAATCGAATCGGATCGTCTCGGCCGAGCTCCAGTCTCCGCTGCTCGCCTGGGCCGGACCGGGCCGGCGCGCCGAGGTGACGGGCAAGTCCGCTCGGGACGGGGGAGCCGGGTACACACCGCCCCAGGACGTCGTGCAGATGTTCATCCCCGGCATGGACCAGTACGGCGCCGCGGCCTTCCCCGATGTCGACGTCGAGTATTCGCGCGACTCGTCCTACATCCGGGGGAAGTGCAACTGCGCCTAGGCGCCCCGAAGCCATCGCGCGTTCGGAGCGGCCGCGCCCCTCGGCTCGCCCGCCCGGCGCTCAGGCCCGCCCGCGCCCTTCGCGCGCGTACTGCAGCGCGTTGCGGCGCGCCATCGCCATGACCGTGG
>JBGQIE010000283.1:0-2363 GCA_041498315.1 Candidatus Eiseniibacteriota bacterium | reverse complement strand
GCGGCGAGCGTGATCGGCGAATGAACCGGCGGGACGGCGCGGAGCGACGGCACCGGTGCGCTCAGGGAATCAAGCGGACGATCCGGGGCCCCAGCGCGGTGGCGATGGCCACCGGCAGGTGCTTCCAGGCCTTCGCGCCCCAGGCGTACGCGCCGGCATCGGGCGACGGCGTGGCGGCAATCCCGCCGTCGCCGTGCTGGTACCACCACAGCGGCTCGTCGCGACTGCCCCACTGCCGCTTGAAGCGATGGGTACTCGCGCCCGGCGTGCAGCGGCCGAAATTGAAGACCCGGACCCCGTCCCGCACCGCCCGCTCCATGAACGCCCAATAGAGCAGCATGTTCGGCGCAAGCGGCCTGAAGGCGGCGAGCGACGATGCCCACGTCATCTCGAACTCATCGCCCCAGCGGAACCCGCAGCCGGCGGCCGTGGGGATCTCGCCCAGATAGGCGCACCCGAACCACACGCTCTCGCCGAACCGGGCGGCGAGCGCCTCGAAGAGGGCCCGCGGCTGGGTCGGGGTGCCGAGGTCGCGCATGTGGCGAGAGAAAATCCGGAAGAAGGGTTCTACCTGATCGGGCCCGAACCGGACCTCGAGGCCCTCCTTCTGCGGCCGCTTCACCTGGGCCCTGAGCTTCGATCCGAGCGCCTGCCAGAGGGGGGCCGGGTCGCGTCCCTCGGGAAGATCGAGCACGACGGTGATCTTCCGGTGCGACACCGGCAGCTCGAGCGGCAGGGCCACGCGGCTCCGGAGCTCGAGCAGCTTGGCCCCGTCGGCATCGGCGCGGCGGCACGCCTCGGTGGTGACCACCAGCACACCGGCGTCGGTGCCGAGCGGGCCGCCGTAGTTGAGGAACGGCATCGAGACGAGATAGTGGCCGAAGACCAGGCTCTTGACCCGCACGAGCGGCAGCACGGCGGCGAGCTGGCCCAGGCCGTCGCGGGCGCAGAGGTACAGACACTCGTGCCCGAAGACCTGCTCGATCAGGCCCTTCCACCCGTGCTGATGAAAATGGGTCCACCCGGGTTGGACGCGCGCGAAGGCGTCCCACTCGTCAGCTGCGCCGCCGAAGGGTTCGACTCTCAGACCGCGATCCTCGCCCACGCCTCGCGAGCGGCGGCACCCTCGGGGATGGCGAAGTGCCGCGCCACCGAGGTGAAGCGGAACTCGGCGAGCAGCTGCTCGAGGCGCGGGAGCGCCTTGTCGAGCCCGCGATAGTGGCGCACGCGCGTGAGAAACGGCACCGCCAGCCGAGGCTGGTCGGGGTCGATCTCCCACGGGTGGATGTAGAACATCGCTGGGGCGCGCCGCTCAGCGTGCTCCCGTAGCGCCCGGCGGATCAGCCCGATGGGCAGCTGTCGCAAATAGCCTCCGCCCGCCGCCGGCAGCCGCAATCCGGCGATCGTCGTCGTGGCGAGGGGAATCTCGAGCAAGGCGCCCGCCGCGCGCGAGATCCGGTGCGCCGCGGCCGGGGCGGCCGGGTACCCGTAGCCGGGGCGCCGGATGGGAAACACGCTCGAGTCATAGCCGTAGCCTTCTTCAAGGAGCACGTCGAAGGCCCACTCGGTGCCGGGGACGATCGAGAAGCTCGGTGCCCGAAAGCCGAACACGGGCTGTCCCGCTGCGTCTTCGATCGCCGCCTTGGAGGTCCGCACGTCCTCGCGGAACTCGGCGGGCGAGAGGGTCCCGACCCGCCGGTGCCAGAAGCTGTGGGAGGCGACCTCGTGGCCCGCCGCGGTGATACGGCGGACGAGCTCCGGTTGCCGCCGGGCCACCCAGCCGAGCGTGAAGAATGTCGCGAGCGCGTTCGCCCGCCCCAGCAGGTCGAGCAGCACATCCACGTTCCGCTCCACCCGGCTGGGCAGGCGCTCCCAGTCGTACCGGGAGACCACCCCGTCGAAGGCGTTCACGTGGAAATGCTCCTCCACGTCCACGGTGAAGAGGTGGGCGACGGGTTGGACGACAGCCATGGCGATCTCAGACGCTCCAGTCAAGAGTGACGACCCAGCGGAAGATAACCGGCCGGTTGAGCGGGCCCGGTGTTGCATGGGGTCGACAGGGAGGTGTTCTTACGAGGCCGGGCCGGGCTGCACCGCCTCTTTTTTCGGGGTGAATCCAGCCCAGGCGCGGCACATGGATTGCTCCTGGCCCGGGTCGAGGTTCGCCCCAGGCCCTCCGGGCTGGACGATCCGCACCCCCAACGGAATCAGCTGATGCGACGGCTCGCGCTCGGGATTTCACTGACGGCGCTGGTGACGCTCGTTCTGGAGCTGGTGCTCACCCGCGTGTTCGATGTGATCCTGACGCCCAACATGGCGTACATGATCATCACCTGCGCCGTGTTCGCCTTCGGGCTGGCGGG
>JBGQIE010000282.1:0-2368 GCA_041498315.1 Candidatus Eiseniibacteriota bacterium | reverse complement strand
GCGCCGCCTTCGACGAGCACTCCGTGCTGCTCTTCCGCGGCGCCGGACTCGAGGACGACACGCAGGTCGCCTTCAGCCTGCGCTTCGGCGCGCTCGAGGTCACCCGCAGCATGAACCCGGCCGCGGGCACGCCGTTCGCGCGCCAGTCGAACCTCGATATCAAGACCGGACAGGTCATCCCCGCCGCGGACCGGCGGATGGTCTACCAGCTCGCGAACATGCTCTGGCACAGCGACAGCTCCTTCAAGCCGGTGCCCTCGCTCTGCTCGCTCCTCACCGGGCGCATCGTGTCGCCCGAGGGCGGCGCCACCGAGTTCGCGAGCGCGCGCGCCGCCTTCCCCTCGCTGCCGGAGGACCTGAAGCGCCGCGCGGAGCACGCGGTCGTGGTGCACGACTTCTCCTGGTCGCGCGACCAGGTCCGGCCGGGCTTCTTCACCGCCGAGGAGCGCGCGATCTACCCGCCGGTGCGCCACCGGCTCGTGCGCGCCAACCCGGTGAACGGCCGCCGCGCCCTCTTCCTGGGCGCGCACGCCTCCCACGTGGAGAGCCTGCCGGTGGACGAGGGCCGCGCGCTGCTGCGGACCCTGCTCGATCACGTCACCCAGCCCGAGTTCGTGTACCGGCACGAGTGGCAGGCGGGTGATCTCGTGATCTGGGACAACCGCTGCGTGCTCCATCGCGCGACGCCATTCGACACCGACCGCCACCCGCGCCTCATGCAGCGGACCACCATCGCGGGCGATCCCGCGGAGCCCGTGGCGCGATGAAGCAGATCCTGCTCGAGCGCTACGGGGCGCCCGCGGAGGCAGTCCGCTGCGTGGAGGTCCCGGACGTCGGCGCGCCCGCGGCCGGTGAGGTTGTCTTCGACGTGCTCGCCTTCCCGATCAACCCGGCCGACCTCGGGATGTGCCGCGGGACCTATCGCCTGCGGCCCGCCCTGCCGGCCGGGATCGGCGCCGAGTGCGTCGGGCGCGTGGCCGCGGTGGGCGCCGGCGTCAGCCACGTGAAGCCGGGCGATCGCGTGATCAACCTGCAGCGCGAGAACTGGACGCAGCGCCGCCGCGTGAAGGGCGACGACGTCATCCCGGTGCCCGCGGACCTGGACGAGCTCCAGGCTGCGATGCTCCGCATCAACCCGCCGACCGCGCTCCTGCTGCTCTCCGATATCGTCGCGTTGAAACCGGGTGACTGGATCATCCAGAACGTCGCCAACTCGGCGGTCGGCCGCATCGTGATCCGTCTGGCCCGGGCGCGCGGCATCCGGACCGTGAACGTGGTCCGGCGCGAGTCGCTCTTCGACGAGCTCACCGCGCTGGGCGCGGACGTCTGCGTGGTCGACGGGCCAGACCTCGCCGGGTCGGTCAAGGCGCTGAACGGGGGCGCCCCCATCGGGTTTGGCCTCGACGCGGTGTCGGGCCGCGCCACCGCGCGCCTGTCCTCCTGCCTCGGCGAGGGCGGCGTGGTCTGCAACTACGGGTCGATGAGCGGCGAGGATCCGGTGATGGGGCGCGGCACCCTGGTCGCGCTCGGGCAGACGCTGGTCGGCTTCATCCTCGGCCGCGGCCTCGCCACCCGGTCGCTGACCCAGATCCGCGCCATCTACGCCGATCTCGGCGAGCAGGTCCGGACGGGCGTCCTGTCGGCGCCCGTCGAGAAGGTCTACCCGATCGAGGAGATCAAGGCGGCCGTGGCCCACGCGGAACAGGGCGAGCGCGTCGGCAAGATCCTGGTCGCTCCGAACGGCCCGATCCAAGGAGGCTCGGCATGATCAGACCACACCTTCTCGCGTGGCAGTGGGACGATTACGCCGCCAAGCATCGGGACCGACTAAACCTGCTGCTGCACCTGGCAGCGGTACCCCTCTTCCAGGCCGGCACGCTGATCCTGGTGCTCGGCGTCGGGGTCCGGTCCGCGCTCGGCATCGGCATCGGCCTCGCGTGTCTCGCGGCCGGAGTGCTGATCGAAGGCCGCGGGCACGCGCGGGAGCGCGAGGCGCCGGCGCCGTTCGACGGGCCGCTCGACTTCGCGAGCCGCTTCGTCGTCGAGCAATGGATCACGTTTCCACGCTTCGTCCTGAGCGGAGCGTGGCGGCGCAACTTCCGAGCCGCGGCGGCCCCCCGGTAGCGGGCCCGGTCGAGCGCCCCGGTCAGGCCCGCAGCAGCTTCGCGTAGGCGTCGAGCCGCGGCAGCACCGAGTCGCTCCGCTCGGACGGCAGGCCGAAGATGGCGCGCGTGACGCCCGCAGCCGCGAGCGCGTCGAGCGACTCCCGCTTGGGCGGCGCGAAGAAGATGGACACCGGCGCCGATTTGGGATCGCGGCCGGCCGTCCTCAACCGCTCGCGCAGCGCGGGGATCTTCTCCACCGGGTT
>JBGQIE010000281.1:0-2376 GCA_041498315.1 Candidatus Eiseniibacteriota bacterium | reverse complement strand
GTCCGTACGAAGACGGCTACTGGGCGCCGAGCGAGATCTACGGCTGGACCTGGATCTCGGCCGAGCCGTTCGGCTGGGCGACCTATCACTACGGAAACTGGCTGTACGACCGCTACTACGGATGGGTCTGGACGCCGGGCCGCGACTGGGGACCGGCTTGGGTGTCATGGCAGGTTGCGGGCGACTACGCGGGCTGGTCGCCGCTGGTCACGCCCAGCGACTCCTACGAGCAGATCCGCGGCGGCCCCTGGACTTTCGCGCCGCTCTCCACGCTCGGGAGCACCAACCTCGCGAGCCGGCTCGCCCACCAGGCCGACCTGGGCGCCCAGGTATCGGGGGGCACGCTGGTTCGAAACCTGGCGGAGCGCGACGGTGTGCTCTACAACCGCGGACCCAGCTTCGGCCTGGTCGAGAAGGCGGAGGGCTCGTTCCCGCGCGTCAAGATCGAGGCCATCGAGCCCGGCGCCGCGCCAGCGGGACGATCGGTCGAGACCAAGCCGGGCGCCAGGCCTGCAGCCGGCGCCGCCGAGAAGGGCATGTCGCCCGCGGGGATCGAGAGCGTGCGTCGCGCCGCCGCCGAGTCCGCGCGCCGCGCGCGCGCCCTCGTCGATCGCGGCGGGCCTCCGCCTTCGAGCGTCCAGGTCATTCAGACCACGCTCCCGCCGCCCAGCGCCCAGGCCCCTTCCGCCGCGCCGAAGGGCCAGACCGGCGCGCCGCCCGCCGGCAAGGGTGGCGCCGCGGACACCACCGCGCACTAGGGGCGGCTCGACGAACCCGACCGGCCGCATCAAGGCGCGGGCACTCGCGCTCGGGTTCGACGCCGTGGGCATCGCCGCGGTCGCCCCACTCGAGGCGCGCGAGCGCTTTGAGGCGTGGATCGAGGCGGGCCGGCACGGCACGATGAGCTGGCTCGCGAAGCCACGCAGCCGCGAGCGCCGCGCCGATCCCGCGCGCATCCTCCCCCGCGTCGCCTCGCTGGTGTGCGTGGCGCTCTGCCACGAGCCCGGGCGCGATCCCGGCCGCGACCTCAGGCTCGGGCGCATCGCGCGCTACGCGGTGGGCGAGGACTACCACCGGATCATGCGCGATCAGCTCGGGGCACTCCAGGATTTCATCGAGCGCGAGGCGCTCCCCGGCGCGCGCGCTCTCTGGTACAGCGACACCGGCGCGATTCTCGAGCGCGGCTACGCGGAACGCGCCGGCCTGGGCTGGGCGGGCAAGCACGGAGGCGTGCTGTCGACCGGGCTGGGCTCGTGGTTCCTGCTCGGCGAGGTGCTCGTGGACCGGGTACTCGATCCCGATCCGCCCGCCTCCGAGCACTGCGGCTCCTGCACGCGGTGCCTCGACGCCTGCCCGACCCGCGCGATCGTGGCCCCCGGGGAGGTGGACGCGCGGCGCTGCATCTCCTACCTCACGATCGAGCTGCGCGATCCCATCCCGGTCGAGCTGCGTCCGCTCGTCGGCGACTGGATCTTCGGCTGTGACGTGTGCCAGGAGGTCTGTCCCTGGAACCGCTTCGCCCCCCCGGCGCGCTTGGCAAGGCTCCACGCTCGCACCCTCGAGGGCTGGTCGCTCGAGAAGTTCCTCGAGCTCGACGAGCCCGCGTTCATGGCGCTCTTCGAGGGGAGCCCGATCCGGCGCGCGCGCCGCGCGGGTTTCCTGCGCAACGTGTGCGTGGCGCTCGGCAATCGGCGCGAGGCCTCCGCCGTGCCCGCGCTGGCGCGCGCGCTGTCGTCCGACCCGGAGTGGCTGGTGCGCTCGCACGCCGCCTGGGCGCTGGGCGAGATCGGCCGGGTGCTGGGCGCCGAGAGCGCCGACTGCGCGGTGGACGACATCGCCGCCGTGCTCGAGCGAGCGCGCGCCGGGGACGGGAGCGGCGAGGTGCGCGACGAGGTGGCCGCGGCGCTCGGCCGGCTGCGAGGCGACCTCTGATTCCAAGATACTGACACTCCAATACCTCACGGCGGGCTTCCCGGGCTCGTCGTGGCCTGCGCAGGAGTCCGAGGCGGGTGGAAGTACGTGAGCGCCCGGCGCACGCGCTGCTCGAGCGAAGCATCGGGGATGCTCTCGCAGAGTGCAGCCGCACGGCGTGCCTCGTCGGCGTTGAAACCGAGCGAGCGCAGCGGGGCGATCACTTCAGCCGCACGTTGAGCCGCTTCGCGCTTCTCGCGCATGAAGTCAGCTCCGAACGTGCACTCCGCTCCGTACTGGTTGTGGGCCCGACAGCGCAGCCGGATCCCCGCCACGCTCGCCCGGCCGCCCCGTGCGACCTCCTCGATGTGATCGAACTCGAGGAGCTTGCGCTCCAGGCAGCGGCGCCCGGCTTCGCTCACGAAAGTGCACTGCCACCCGTCCCGCTCCCAGACCGCGCGCTTG
>JBGQIE010000280.1:0-2390 GCA_041498315.1 Candidatus Eiseniibacteriota bacterium | reverse complement strand
GTGCCGCGCGCGCCGGGGGCCGGGTTCAACGTCACCGGGCCGTATCCGACCTGCGAGGACACGATCTTCATCCACGCGACCAACCAGGGTCTCACCTACGCGGCCACCGACGGCCACATCGTGAACGTGACGGGCATCATGCACCTCAACTTCGGGGTCATGGAGCTCTACCCGCGCACCGATGCCGACGTGGTCGAGACCTCGGCGCTGGCGGTGGGCGGTAACCTTCCGCGCACGATCAGCTTCAGCGTCGCGCCCAACCCGGCGAGGCTCGCCCGCTTCGCCTTCGGCCTGCCGCGCGAGGACCGGGTCGAGCTGGCGGTGTTCGACGTGAGCGGACGCCGGGTGGCGCTGATCGAAAGCAGCATCATGGCGGCCGGCAGCTACAGCCGCGAGTGGGACGGCCGGATGGACGGCGGCGGGAACGCCGGAGCCGGTCTCTACTTCTATCGTCTCAAGGTGGGGAAGGACATTCGCACGATTCGCGGCGTTCGCCTCAAGTAAGCTGGAGCTGGTTGAACGTGGCGGCCGGGCCCGGTGGGCCCGGCCGTCGTGCTTGGGGGCGCCGATTGCGCGCGGCGCCGCCCGGCCCCTATACTCGCGGGCGCCATTCGAGGCTTGTGCTCCGCCCGGGGAGGCGTCCAGGAGCGTGAATCTGCCAACGTCCCGTGATGGGCGCCGGGCGAGCGAATCCGCCAGCGAAACCACGCAGCTCGTGCTGCCGCATCACGCCAACGTCCACGGCACCGTCCTCGGCGGCACCGTGATGCACTGGATCGACCTCACCGCGGCGATCGTGGCGAACCGCCACAGCCGCCGCCCGGTCGTGACCGCGGCGATCGACGAGATGTCGTTCCACGCCCCGATCCTGGTGGGCGAGCTGGCGCTGCTGCGCGGGCGCATCACGCTGGTGGACCGGAGCAGCATGGAAATCCGTGTCGAGGTGGAGTCGGAGAACCTGCTGAGCGGAGAACGGCGCCACACCAGCACGGCGTTCGTGACCTTCGTCGCGCTCGATCCGGCGACCCGGCGGCCGACCCCGGTGCCGCCGCTCATCTTCGACACCGACGAACAACGCGCCGAGCACGCGCGGGCGGTGGAGCGCCGCCGGCTGCGCCTCGAGCGTCGCAAGACGGCGAGCCGCGACAACTGATGTCCCGCCCCGGCATTGATGCCGCGGCGATCATGGAGGAATCCTCGATGCCCATCTCGATCGTGGTGCCGCAGCTCGGCGAAAGCGTGGCGGAAGGAACCGTCTCGAAGTGGCTCAAGGCGGTGGGGGACCGGGTCCGCAAGGAGGAGCCGCTGGTCGAGATCCAGACCGACAAGATCAACGTCGAGATCCCCTCGCCGGCCGAAGGCGTGCTCGACAAGATTCTCGTCGCGGAGGGCACGACGGTCCTGGTGGGCACCGAGATCGCCGTGCTCGCGAGCGGGGGCGAGGCCGCCCGTCCAGCCGCCGCCCCGGCGGCGGCGTCCGCGGCGTCCACCGCGGCGACCGCGAAGCCCGCGCCATCACCCGTGACGGGCCCGGCGCCCAGGCCGGCGGAACCGGTGCTGGCGTCCACCTTGGCGCCCCTCGCGCGGCCGACCGTGGCCGCCTCCCTTGCCCCCGAGCCGGGCGGCATGCGGGTCGAGCACGGCAACGGCGGTGTCTCGGGTGGCGACACGCGCAATCTGTCGCCCGCGGTGCGCAAGATCATGCGCGAGCAGAACGTCAGCCTGCAGGAGGTCGCGACCATCCGCGGCTCGGGGGTGGCGAGCCGGGTCACACGCGATGATCTGCTCGATTACCTCAAGCAGCGCACGAGCCGCCCCGCGGCCGCACCCGCGGCGCCCGGGGTCCGCGGCCCTGCGCTCGAGCCCCGCGTTCCGGCCCCCGCCGGCCCCCTGCCGGGCTTCCTGATCGCCGAGACCCGCGGTACTACCCCGGCCGGCCCGCGCGAGGAGGTCGTGCCGTTCTCGAAGGTGCGCAAGCTCATTGCCGAGAACATGGTGCGCGCCAAGCACACCGCGGCCCACACCCACTGCTTCGACGAGACCGACATGAGCGCGATCGTCTCGCTCAAGCGGGAGTGGGGTCCCAAGCTCGAGGCCCAGGGCGTCAAGCTCACCTACATGCCGTTCTTCATCAAGGCCGCGGTGCTGGCGCTCAGGGAATACCCGTGGGTGAACGCTTCGGTGGCGCCCACCGGGGACGCGCTGATCGTCAAGCGGTACTACAACATTGGCATCGCGGTGGGCCGTGACGAGAAGGGGCTCATCGTTCCCAACCTCAAGGATTGCGATCGCAAGAACCTGGTCCAGCTCGCCGGCGAGGTCAACGACCTCGCGGCGCGCGCGCGCGCGGACCGGCTCACGATCCCCGACATCGAGGGCGGCACCTTCAG
>JBGQIE010000279.1:0-2392 GCA_041498315.1 Candidatus Eiseniibacteriota bacterium | reverse complement strand
GCGGGGCGGATCCTCGGCATGGGCGACGTGCTCGGGCTGGTCGAGCGCGCCCAGGCCGCGGTGAACGAAGGTGACGCGCGCCGGCTCGCGGAGCGGATGCGCAAGTCGGAGTTCACGCTCGAGGACTTCCTCGAGCAGTTGCGACAGGTCCGAAAGATGGGGCCGCTCGGCGACCTCATGAAGATGATGCCGGGCGTGCCGCGGGGCATGCTCGAGCAGGCGGCTCCGGACGAGCGGCGGCTCGGGCGCCACGAGGCGATCCTGCTCAGCATGACGCGCAAGGAGCGGCGCCTGCCGCGGCTCATCGACGGCAGCCGGCGGCGGCGGATCGCCGCGGGCAGCGGCACCTCGGTGAGCGAGGTCAACCAGCTGCTCAAGGATTTCGATCGGGCCAGGGAACTGATGAAACGCCTGCGCGGGGGCCGACTCCCGGCGGGCGGCCGGGCGGGCCCGGGCCGGCACAGGGGAAGCATGCGATAGGAACGCCGGCGCCAGGGGAGCGGACCCGCCCGAAGTCAGGGCGGCTCGAAACCCGGTCGCGCCGGATGGGACACACAACCGGAGGTTTCACGACATGTCAGTGGTCATTCGACTCATGCGGGCCGGCGCCAAGAAACGGCCCTTCTACCGGATGGTGGCGGCCGACTCCCGGCGCCAGCGCGACGGACGGTTCCTCGAGATCCTCGGGCACTACAATCCGCTCGCGCAGCCCTACGAGCTGGTGGTGCACAAGGACCGGGTCCAGGAGTGGCTCTCGAAGGGCGCCCAGCCCTCGGAGCAGGCCGCCTCGCTGCTGCGCTCGCTCGACATCTCGATGTACCGCCCGAGCAAGCCCACGAAGAAGCCGGCGGCGGTCGCCGCGGCTGCCGCGCCGGCTGCCGCCCGCAAGACCGCCCGCAAGGCGGCGCCGCCGCGCAAGGTCTCGGCGCGCAAGACCGAGAAGCGGGCGGCGAAGAAGTCCGCCAAGTCCGCCAAGGGCAAGGCCGCGAAGGCGACGTGAGCCCGGGCGTCCGCCGGGCGGCAGCGCTGCTCGCGCTGGCGCTGCTCGCGGGCTGCTCGCGCCTTGCGCCGGATAGCGCCGCCCCTGGCGCCACGCCGGCCGAGGCGGCGGCGCGCGCCCAGATGCTGCTCAACGCGGGCAACCAGGCCTATCACGCCGGCGACTACAGCCTGGCCGCGCGCCGCTATGCCGCCGCGGCGGTGGTGCGCAAGGACGACCCGGTGGCATATTTCGGGCTCGGAATGGCGCTCAAGCAGCTCGGCCGCGACGAGGACGCGCGCGCCGCGTACGCCAAGTCGCGCGAGCTGACCCAGGCGAAGAAGCGCTGAGGCTTGATAAGCCCCCATGCACGATCCCAAGTTCCTGCGCAGTAACCGCGAACGGGTCGAGGCCGGCGTGGCCCTCAAGGGCATGACCGTGGACCTCAAGGCCTACTACGCGGTCGAGGAGCAGCGGCTCCAGATCCTCCACGAGACCGAGCAGCTCAAGGCGCGGCGCAACAGCGCGAGCGAGGAGATCGCCCGGCGCAAGAAGGCGGGCACGCCCGCCGAGGCCGAGATCGCCGCGATGCGCGAGGTCGGCGACCGCATCAAGGTGCTCGACGCCGAGCTCAAGACCCTCGAGGAGAAGAGCGAGGCGCTGGCGGCCTGGATCCCCAACCTGCCGCACCCCTCGACGCCGCCCGGCAAGGACGCGGCACAGAACCAGGTGGTGCGCAGCGCCGGCTCGCCGCCCACCTTCGGATTCGAGGCGCGGCCGCACTGGGAGATCGCGAGCGCCCTGGGGCTGCTCGATTTCGAGCGCGCCGCCAAGATCGCGGGCGCGGGCTTCCTGCTGTTCACCGGGCGCGGCGCCCGGCTCGAGCGCGCGCTCATCAACTTCATGCTCGACTTCCACATCCGGCGTCACGGCTACACCGAGGTCTCGCCGCCCCACCTGGTGCGGCGCGCGGCGCTGTTCGGCACCGGCCAACTCCCCAAGCTCGAGGCCGACATGTACCTGATCGGCGAGGACGACCTGTTCCTCAATCCCACCGCCGAGGTGCCGGTCACGAACATCTATCGCGACGAGATCCTCGAGCCCGGCCGGGTGCCCATGAAGCTGACCGCCTACTGCGCCTCGTACCGGCGCGAGGCCGGCACCTACGGCAAGGACAATCGCGGCATGGTGCGCGTGCACCAGTTCGACAAGGTCGAGCTGGTCAAGATCGTCCCGCCCGAGACCAGCTACGAGCAGCACGAGGCGCTGGCGCGCGACGTGAGCGACATCCTCGAGGCGCTCGAGCTGCCCTACCGGCAGGTGCTGCTGTGCAGCGGCGACCTGAGCTTCGCGGCCGCCAAGTGCTACGACTTCGAAGTGTGGGCGCCCGGCACCTCGTCGTGGCTCGAGTGC
>JBGQIE010000278.1:0-2397 GCA_041498315.1 Candidatus Eiseniibacteriota bacterium | reverse complement strand
TGTTCGAGGACACGCTCTTGCCCCCGCGCCGCCCGCCCTGGTGGTCGTAGAAGAGGTCGGCGAAGCCGTGGAGCATCAGGGTCCAGGGTCCGCGCGCGAGATGGAGGCCCTGGTGCGCGGCCGCATCGGGCTGCCATGCCGTCCCCGAGGCTTCCCGGGTCATGGGGTAGGGGCCGTACATGCCGGTCATGGACGCGTGCGCCTCGTGGTCCATGGGCATGGTCATGTCCATGTGGGCGTGGGTCTGGGTCTGGGCTAGGCCCGCGCTCGTGCACCAGCACGAGATCGCCACGGCGGCCACGCTCACGGCGATCCCGCGCGGCGCGAGCTCCCGGAGCATCAATCGAGTTTCGCGGCGATGCGCGTCCAGCGGATCTCGCCGCTGCGTCCCACCTTGTACTCGAACACGCCGCGCCCCGCGATGTGGCCGTCCTCGAAGTAGCCGTAGGCCCAGCCGGGCGCGATCATCTTGCACGCCGGGGCGTGGAACCGCATCGTGCCGCCCTCGACTCCCGGGAAGGGGATGAGCTCGGGATGGCGGGCGAGATCGGCGAGGATGACCTCGTCGCGGCCGCCCGGACCGCGGGCCACGCGCGGCGGCGTGCGCGCGCTCGACTGCAGCGAATCCACGAGCGCCGCGAGGCGCGCCTCGGCGCTCGCACGCCCCGCGACCGCGTGGCGCGCCCGGCGCTCGGCGAGTTGCCACCACAGCGCGGTGATCGCGAGCGCCAGCGCCAGGGCGATCAGGATGGTCGGCGGGCGGCCGCTCACGCGAGCCCCCAGCGCTCGAGATCGTCCTCGTCGAGCCCGAGCAGGTGGCCGACCTCGTGCTGCACGGTGATCCGCACCTCCCGCTTGAGCTCGTCGCGATCGGCGCAGGCGCGCAGCAGGTTGCGGCGGAACAGGTAGATCGCGCCCGGGGAGCTGGGCAGGTCGCCGTGGCTGCGGCGCATGAGATCGGCGCCCACGAACAGCCCGAGCAGGTCGGGCGAGAGCGGCGGCTGCTCGGCGGTGAGCATCTCGCGACTCGGGAGCGGCTCGACCACGACCGGCCATTCCTCGAGGCGGCGCCGGATCTCGGCCGGCAGCTCGCCCAGGCTCTCGACCACCAGCGCGTCGAACTCGGCGTCGCTGACCTCGAGCGGCTCGGGATAGGTCGTGGAGTCGATCGCCCGGGATTCGGCGGCGTGCTCGGCCGCGCGCTCGGGATCGCCGAGGTGCTCGAAGGCGCGGCTCAGGAGGTCGTGGGCCTCGGCGAGGTCGGGATGGATCGCGAGCGCGCGCTGGGCGTCGTCGCGGGCCCCCTCGAACCGGGCCAGCTCGAACTCGGCCATGGCCCGCAGGTGGAAGAACAACGCCGGGTCCGCCGAGCGCTCGGCGCCCTCGAGCGCCTCGACGGCGGCCTGCGGCTCGCCCTCGTCGAGGGCCACCGCCGCGTCCACGATGCGCAGGTCGGGGTGCCCCGGGCGGGTCCGGAGCAGGTCGCCGAGCTCGAGGCGCGCCTGGTCGACCTCGCCCTCGTCGAGCAGGTGCCAGACGTGGGCGACCCGGTCCCACTCGATCTCGGTCAGCGTTTCGTAGGGTGCGCTCATGGGGAATCCCATCGTGTCTCCGGGCGGGCGTGCGAGGCGGTCCCCCACACTAGCGCGACCCCCGCGATGGCGCCAGCCCGCGCGGCCGGCGGCCCCCGCGGCCGGTGCGGGAAGGGAGCCGCGACGGGCGCCCGAGATGCTAAGCTGGCGCGGTCCCTGATCCGCGCGAGGAGGGCGGGACCATGACCCAGGCCCAGGTGCTCAAGAAAATCAGGCGCTCGCACTGGCGCAGTCTCGAGGGCGCGCTCCGTCTCGCCTACCGCGAGGGCGTGGACGCCGGGCTCGCGCGCGCGCACGGGCTCGGACGCCGCGGCCGCACCATTCGGGGCGACGCGACGGTCGAGGGCCTGGTGCGACTGATCGAGCGCCACTTCAGTCTCGACCGCTACGCCTTCGAAGTGCGGGTCGTGCACCGCGGCTCGAAGAAGCGCGTGCCCGCCCGCGATCCGCTCCACAAGTACCGCATCGAGGCCCCGTGATGCCGAGGAGATCTCCCGTGAAGCTCGACCGCCACGCCGCTTGCGCCGCCCTCGCCGCCCTCGTGCTGCTCGGGGCGGCGGCACTCCATGCCGACGAAGGACCCACCTATCGCATCCCGCCCAAGGTCGTCGCCGACATCATCACGGCGCCACGCGTGCCGCGCGGGGCGCCCAGCGTCTCGCCTGACGGCGCGCGCCTCATCCTTCCCGATCTTCCCGCGCTGGTCCCGATCACGCTGCTCGCCGAGCCGGTCGAGAAGCTCGCCGGGCTCGAGATCCTCCCGTCGCTGCGCGCCACCCGCAATCAGCTCAAGTTCGCCTGGAGC
>JBGQIE010000277.1:0-2472 GCA_041498315.1 Candidatus Eiseniibacteriota bacterium | reverse complement strand
TGAAGACCCTCCGCGGGTGATGCTGGCCTTCCTGACCCCCACCCCGAGCCCCGCCCGGGCCGCCGCGATCCTCCGGCGGGTCTTCGGGAGCCTGCCCGCCTCGTTCGCCTTTCGGCTCTGGGACGGCCAGGAGGTGCGCTTCGGCTCGGACCGGCCCGAGTGCATCGCGGTCATCAAGAGCCCGGAGATGTTCCTCTCGCTGATCCGCGACCCTTCGCCGTACAATTTCGCCGAGGCCTACGTCCAGAGCCGGATCGATCTGGAAGGCGATCTGTTCGGGGCGATGGACGTGGCCAACGTGGTCGAGAACGTGAAGCTGACGTCGCTCCAGAAGCTTTCCATCCTCCTGTCGCTGTGGAGGCGCTGATGGCCTACGACGCGATCGTGGTCGGGGGCGGGCCGGGCGGGAGCACCGCGGCCTGGCGCCTGGCCCTGGCGGGCCTGCGCCCCCTCGTGCTCGACGCCGCGGTCTTCCCGCGGGTGAAGATCTGCGCGGGATGGGTGACCCCGGAAGCGCTCGTCGATCTCGAGGTGGATCCCGACAAGTACCCGCTGACCATCCAGCCGTTCGACCAGTGCGTGCTCGAGTTCGCGGGTGCCCGCCACGAGACGGACTGGCGGCGGCCGACCAGCTACGGCATCATCCGCCGCGAGTTCGATCACTACCTGCTCGAGCGCGCCGCCGCCGCGGGCGCGGACGTGCGGTGGGGCATCCGGGTCACCGACGTCGCCGAGCGGGCCGACCGGGTGCGCGTCGAGACCGATCGGGGGGCCTTCGAGGCGCCGCTGGTGATCGGCGCGGGCGGCCATCGCTGCCCGGTGGCGCGCGTGCTCGGGCAGGTCTCCGGGCGGGAGGAGATCGTGGTGGCGCAGGAGAGCGAGACGCGGCTGTCGCCCGAGTGGGTCGCGCGGCTCGAGCCGTTCCTGCACGCCCCCGAGCTCTACGTCGAGCCCGACCTGCGCGGCTACGGCTGGTATTTCCCGAAGCGCGACTTCATCAATATCGGCGTGGGGTGCACCCAGGGCGGCGACGGCAGCCTGCCCCGCCGGCGCGACGCGCTGGTGGCCTCCCTGCGCGCCTCGGGCCGGCTGCCGGACGGTCTGCCGATCGAGCCGTTCAAGGGGCACGCGTACGTGGTGCGGCGCCAGGCGCCGCGGCGTCTTTCCGGCGCCCGCTTCTGTCTGATCGGCGATGCGGCCGGGCTCGCCCGCGACCTCTCGGGGGAGGGGATCGGGCCCGCCATCCGGAGCGGCCGACTGGCCGCCCTCGCGGTGACGGCCCTGCTCCGCCAGGGCACGCCGCTCGACGGCTACGCGCGGCAGATCGTGGCGCGCTACGGCCCGGGCGAGGCCGGCTGGCTCCTGCGGAAGCTCTCGAATCTCCCGGACGCGCTGGCCCGGTGGGGCGTGCGGGTGATCCTGGGCTCGGCGGCGGCGCGGCGTCGGATCGTGTTCGATTCCATCTTCGGCATGCGAGAGGTGGCGCCATGACACAGGCTCGGTCCAAGGAGCACGACGCCCGATCGATCGCGCACCACTATGACGTGTCGAACGACTTCTACGCGTTGTTCCTGGACCCGCGGATGGTCTACACGTGCGCGTACTACCGCGATTCGGACGGCAAGCTCGAGCAGGCCCAGGAGGACAAGCTCGATCTGGTCTGCCGCAAGCTCCGCCTGCAGCCGGGCGAGCGGGTGCTCGACATCGGCTGCGGCTGGGGCGGCTTCAGCATCTGGGCCGCCCAGCACTACGGCGTCCAGGCCCACGGGGTGACGCTCTCGAAGGCGCAGGCCGAATGGGCGACCGTCCGGATCAAGCGGGAGGGGCTCGAGGACCGGTGCCGAGTCGAGTACCGCGACGTCCGTGACCTGCCCGCGGACGTCCGCTACGACAAGATCGCGGCGATCGGGGTCATCGAGCACGTGGGCATCCCGAACTACCCGTCCTTCTTCGGGCGGGTGAAGGAGATGCTGGTGGACGGGGGTCTCTACCTCAACCACGGCATCCATCACGAGTTCCACTGGAAGCGCACGAGCCAGACCGATTTCCTCTACCGCTACGTCTTCCCCAACGGCGATCTCTCCGGCGTGACCGAGACGCTCACCGAGATGGAGCGGGCGGGCTGGGAGCTGCTGGATCTGGAAAATCTGCGGCCGCACTACGCGCGCACGTGCCGGGAGTGGGCGGAGCGCCTGAAGGCCCGCGCGGACGAGGCGCGCGCGATCGTGGGCGAGCAGGTCTACCGGACCTGGCTCCTCTACCTCACGTGCTCGTCGGTGGCCTTCGCGAGCGGCTCGATCGGCCTCTACCAGGTCCTGATGCAGAAGCAGTGGGACCAGACGCGCGGTCCCGCGCCGACCACCCGCGAGCGGATCTATGCCGGCTGGTAGTTCGCACTTCCTCGGCTAGGAGTCTGTCCCGGTAAGCGGGGATGAGGACGGCAGGAGGCCCATTCCAAGTGGAAGGAGGCGG
>JBGQIE010000276.1:0-2488 GCA_041498315.1 Candidatus Eiseniibacteriota bacterium | reverse complement strand
GGTCTCGCTGTTCCCCGGGGCGTTCATCATGCTGGCGGTGCTGGCGCTCAACGTGCTGGGCGACGGACTGCGCGACGCCCTCGATCCCCGAGCCGAGATGAGGTGACCATGACCTACGAGCCGAGTGACAAGATCGGAGCCCTGACCGACGCGGAGCTCGCCACCTTCCTGGACGAGCCCTGGAACGGCCGCCTCGCCACGATCACGCCCGAGGGCTGGCCCTACGTGGCGCCGGTCTGGTACGAGTTCGAGCGCGACCGCCGCGCCTTCCTGGTGGTGGGCCGCGAGCGGGCCCAGTGGATCGCCCACATCCGTGTCACCCCGCGGGTGGCCTTCCACGTGGCCGACGATCTCCACGCCCAGCACACGCGGGTGCAGGTGCAGGCCCACGCGCGCATCCTCGAGGGCCCGATCGCGCCGACCGCGAGCCCGACGCTGCTCGAGCTGACCCACCGCCTCTCGCGCCGCTACCTGGGCCCCGACGGCCCCCGGTACGCCGAGCACACCATCCAGCGCCCGCGCGTGCTGGTGCGCCTGGAGCCCGTGCGCTGGACCACCTGGACGGGGCGCGAGTGGCACCCCCGCTACCGGTGAGGCGGCACACCGCCGCCCATTCTCCGGACAGCAACGCCGCTTGCTCCAGCGCTGTCCGCGTTGCCTTCTCCTGCTTGTCTGGTGGGTAGCCGTGCTTGCGCAGGATGCGCTTGACGAGCACGCGGAGTTGAGCGCGAACGTTCTCGCGCAGGGTCCAGTCGATGGTGACGTTGCTGCGCACGGCCTCGACAAGCTCCTTGGCACCGCAGACTGCCTGTGCTCGGCGTCGGCATGCTGCCGGGTCAGATCGCCGCGAGCCGCTGGACTGTATCCGTATACTGCCTGACGAGATTGATCAGCAACGCGGCCTGCGGGCGGGTTTGAACTCCACCGCATGCGTGCGCAGCGTGCGTTTGCCCTCGCGCGCCTGCGCGAGCGCCTCCATACCTTCGCTCAATTCCGCGAACAGGTCGCGCTTCGGAGCGCGTTTGGCTTTCACTAATGCCTTCATGTCGTTCTCCTCGAATCCAGTTCCGCCTCGATCATCGCCAGGGGACTGCAAGCAGTAGTGGGCATCTTCTACGCCGACGCGAGCCTCACAACCCGAAGCTGCTTCCGACCCTGCTCGGCGTGCCACAGGTCTTACTGCGTTTGCTGGTTGAGCCAACTCTCGGCGGAGGTGCCAAAGGCAATGGAAAGACGGACCGCCATCTCAGGGCTAATCCCCGCGCGGCCATTCAGAATGGCCGAAAGGGTCTTACGGCTTACTCCCAAAGCTGCTGCGGCGTGCGTAACCGTAACGCCGAGTGGCTCAAGGCAAAGAGCCTTGATGATCTCTCCCGGATGAGGCGGGTTATGCAGCTTGGTTTTCAGAGCCGTGCCCGCCAGTAGCCCGGTCGCCGGTGAAGGTGCATGATCGCCACGATATAGATGCGCTCGGGCTCAACGCGATACAGAAGACCGTAGGGAAACTTTGGGACCAGAAGCCGTCGGAGCCGGCGGCCAAATGGTGGGCCCATGGCCGGGGCATCGCGCAGCCGCTCGTACGAGCGTTGAACTGTAAGGATGAAGTTGAGCCCGAGCTCTCGGGTTTGACTCTCGTAGAACTGGGCTGCCGAAATGAACTCGTCCTGTGCCTCGGGATGAAACTCAACGCTTCTCACCGAAGCCTGGAGCGCGCCTTCTTGATGACCTTCGCGGCCGAGATCCCAACCACCTTTCCGGATTTCAGTTCGCCCAGCCGGCGCTCGGCCTCCTCGAGCCAGAGCTTCTCAGCATCGGCGTCCCCTTGCTGATCAAGGCTGACGATCAGACATTGCGCGAGACGTGCCCGATCTCTGCGCGGGAGCTTCAGGGCCTTGCCTTCGAGGTCGCGTGCTGGGTTAGCCATACCGAAAAGCTATCATGGTGCGAGTGAGCGACGTCCACCTGTGTTGAAGGACAACACCTGGTCGAGCTGGCGCGCTGCCCGACGCCGCGCCCAGCGGCCAGCGGAACCCAGTCCACCGAAGCGGGTTGTTGGACGGAACAGCGCCACGGTACACTAGCCCCATGAAGCTCATCATCGATCTTTCGCCAGCGCAGGCAGAACGGCTCCGCCACGAGGCCGCCCGCCTCGGCGTCGCACCGGAGGATCTCGCTCGTGCCGCGATCGTGGACCTCCTGGCAACCCCTGGAGATGACTTCAAGGCAGCCGCCGAACGCGTGCTGCGAAACAACGGGGAGTTGTACCGGCGTCTCGCCTGATGCGGCATCTCGCACTCGGCGAGGTCGGCTGGCTGGTTGGGTGTAATCTGGTGTATCCAAGGGTGGACATTGACGGTACCGGGCCACCACCGCCAACATCTAGAGTGTGACGCACGGAGCGGGGAGCACTGAGCGATGCCGACACGAGCCCTCCTGACCTACAGCGACTATGCGGCCCTTCCCGACGACGGGCGGCGCTACGAGCTGC
>JBGQIE010000275.1:0-2528 GCA_041498315.1 Candidatus Eiseniibacteriota bacterium | reverse complement strand
GCGTTCGAGCTGGCGCGGCGCGAGGGCCGGCCGATCTTCCTCTCGATCGGCTACTCGACCTGCCACTGGTGCCACGTCATGGAGCGCGAGTCGTTCGAGAACGATTCGGTCGCCGATCTGCTCAACCGCTGGTTCGTCGCCATCAAGGTGGACCGCGAGGAACGGCCCGACGTGGACCGGCTCTACATGACCGCGGCGCAGGCGATGGGGCTGGGTGGCGGCTGGCCGCTCAACCTGTTCCTCACCCCCGGGCTCGAGCCGTTCTTCGGCGGCACCTACTTTCCGCCCGATTCGGCCTTCGGCCGCCTGGGGCTCAAGCAGGTGCTCGCGAGCGTGCACCAGGCGTGGGAGGGCCGCCGCGCCGAGATCGAGCAGCAGGGCCGTACCGTGATCGCCGCACTCGACAGCCTGAGCGAGCCCGGCAGCGGGGCAGCCGACCGCGACCAACTCCTCGAGCAGGCGGCCGCCACCCTGGCGCGCTCGGCGGACCGCGAACGCGGCGGCTTCGGCGGGGCGCCCAAGTTCCCCTCCGCGGTCAACCTCGCCTTCCTGCTGCGCTGGTGGGCGCACGATCCGTCCCACCGCCACGAGGCGCTCGAGCTCGTCACCCGGCAGCTCGACGCCATGAGCGCGGGCGGGCTCCACGATCAGCTGGGCGGGGGCTTCCACCGCTACGCCACCGACGCGGGCTGGCTCGTCCCGCACTTCGAGAAGATGCTCTACGACCAGGCCCAGCTCGCCTGGAGCTACCTCGAGGGCTACCAGGCGACGGGGAATCCGGAATACGCCGCGACCGCGCGCGGCATCTTCGACTACGTGGCCCGCGACCTCACCACCCCCGAGGGCGCCTTCGACTCGGCCGAGGATGCCGACAGCGAGGGCGAGGAGGGACGCTTCTACGTCTGGACCCCGGGCGGGATCGAAGCCACGCTGCCGGGACCGGAGGCGAAGTGGTTCGAGTACCGCTACGGCGTGACCCCGGGCGGCAACTTCGAGGGCGGCTCCAGCATCCTTCACGAGGCGCACTCGATCGACGAGACCGCGCGCCACTTCGGTGTGGATCGCGGCGCGGTCGCGGCGGGGCTCGAACGCGCGCGCGTCACGCTGCTCGAGGCGCGAAGCAGGCGGGTGCGCCCGCACCGCGACGACAAGGTGCTCACCGCCTGGAACGGGCTCATGATCTCGGCCTGCGCGCGCGGGGCGCGCGTGCTGGGCGATCCCGCGCTCGCTCAGCGCGCGGCCCGCGCCGCCGAGTTCGTGTGGAGCCGGCTCCACGATGAGCGCACCGGCGCGCTTAAGCGCCGCTGGCGGGACGGCGAGGCCGCGGGTGCGGGGCAGCTCGACGACTACGCCTACTACGCCTTGGGCCTCACCGATCTCTACGGCGCCACGCACGATCCGCGCTGGCTCGAGCGCGCGGTGCGCGTCACCCAGGCCCAGATCGAGCGCTTCTACGACACCAAGGCCGGCGGCTTCTGGGAGAGCCCGGCCGGCGACCCATCGGTGCGGGTGCGCATGAAGGACGGCTTCGACGGCGCCGAGATCGCGGGCAACTCGATCGCGGCCCTGAACCTGATCGTGCTCGGCCGGCTGCTCGACCGGCGCGACTGGCTCGCCAAGGCCGAGCAGACGCTCGACTACTACGCGCGGCGCCTCGAGGGCGGGCCCACGGCGATGCCGCAGATGCTGGTCGCGATGGACGCGGCGCGCTCCACCTCGCGCCACGTCGTGATCGCCGGCGACGCCGGGACTCCGGGCGCGCGCGCGCTGGTGGCCGAGTTCGACCGGCGCTTCCTGCCCTACGACGTGCTGGTGCTCGCCGACGCCCACACCCGTCCGCTGCTGGGCTCCTTGGTGCCGTTTGCGGCCGCACTCGCGCCGCGCGACGGGCGGCCCACGGCCTACGTGTGCGTGGACTACGCCTGCAAGCTGCCGACCTCGGACCCGAAAGAGTTCGCGAGCCAGCTCGATCTCGCGCCGACCCCGACCCGGAGCCACCGATGAGCCCGCTGCACCCGCGGCACCCCCGCTCGCGAGCCGTTCCCGCCCTCACGTTCGCCCTGCTCGCGCTCGCGGCGTGGGCGCCGGCGCGCGCCCAGACCGGCGGCGATGCCGCGGTTCCGCCGCCCGAGCAGATCGTGCACGTGAGCGTGGCGCGGCTCCAGATTCCCGTGAACGGAATGGCGACCGCGCGGCTCCAGGTCGCCATCACGAACGGCTGGCACATCAACGCCAATCCGGCCTCGCCCGATTACATGATCCCCACCACCGTCGAGGTCGAGCCCGCGGGCGAAGTCGTCGCGCAGCGGCCGCACTATCCGGCCGCGAAGCATCTCAAGGTGGCGTTTGATCAGAGCGAGATCGCGGCCTGGGACGGTGAGGTCTCGATCGAGCTGCCATTCTCCGCCACCGCGACGGCGGTGCCGCGGGAGCTGACCCTCGAGGGCACGCTCAGGTTCCAGGGCTGCAACGACCAGCTCTGCCTCGCGCCGGCCGCGGTCAAGTTCACGATCCCGGTCACGATCGTG
>JBGQIE010000274.1:0-2539 GCA_041498315.1 Candidatus Eiseniibacteriota bacterium | reverse complement strand
GCGCGCGCCTCGCGCACCAGCCGCACCATGTGATGCACGGCGTGAATCGAAGCCAGCCGCATCGCGAGCAACTCGCCGGCCGCGAACAGATGGCGCAGGTAGGCGCGTGAGAAGCGCTGGCAGGTGTAGCAGTCGCAGGCCGGATCGAGCGGCCGCGGGTCGTGCGCGTAGGCCGCGTTCTTCACCACCAGCCGCCCGGTCGAGACGAACAGCGTGCCGCGGCGCGCGTTGCGCGTCGGCAGCACGCAGTCGAACATGTCCACCCCGCGCGCGACCGCGTCGATGACGTCCATCGGATGACCCACTCCCATCAGATAGCGCGGCCGGTCGGCCGGAAAGAGACCGCAGTCGTGCTCGACCATGTCGAGCCCGAGCCGGCGCCCCTCGCCGACCCACAGCCCGCCGAGCGCGTAGCCGTCGAACGGCAGGCCCGCGAGCCGCTCGAAGCATCGCCCGCGCTCGAGTACCTCGGTCCCGCCCTGATTGATCCCGAACAGCGCCAGGGCCCCGCGGCCCTCGCCGCGCAGGCGCTCGCGCTCCTTGAGCCCGCGCCCCGCCCACAGCACCGTGCGATCCACCGCCGCGCGCACCTGGGCGGGTGAGGCGCCGGCCTCGACCAGCTCGTCGAGCGACATCGCGATGTCGGTGCCCAGGCCATCCTGGATGCGGACCGCGTCCTCGGGCGTCAGCATGGCGCGGCTGCCGTCCAGATGGCTGCGAAACTCGACCCCCGCGTCCGTGACGGTGCGGAGCGGGGACAGGCTCATGACCTGGAAGCCGCCGCTGTCGGTCAGGATCGCGCCCGGCCAGCACATGAACTCGTGCAGGCCCCCCATCCGCCGCACCGTGTCCACCCCGGGACGCAGCGACAGATGGTACGTGTTCGCCAGCACGATGTCGCAGCCCGCCGCCCGCAGCTCGTCGGGGGTCAGGGTCTTGACGGACCCCGCGGTGCCGACCGGCATGAAGGCCGGGGTCAGCACGGGGCCGGCCTCGGTGGTGATCGTGCCGGCCCGGGCCGCGGTGCCCGAATCGCTTGCGTCGAGTGTGAACGAAAAGGCCATGGGGCCCGGGGGTTGCGTGACCCGGGCCAGGGCCATGAGGCCCGCCGGGACTGCCAACGTTCGGCCGATGACTCTAGGGGACCGCCCCGCGGGGGTCAAGCATGCCTGGCTCCGGCCCGGGGGCCGCCCTCCGTCGCCGGGGACCCCATAAATGGCCCCACTCGTCGGGCGGCCCCCGGGCCGGAGCCAGCTACTCAAGCGGCGACGGGCAGAGCCTCGTCCTGGCCGAGCGGGATCATGATCGTGAAGGTGCTGCCGCGGCCCGGCGCACTCTCGAGCACGATCGTGCCGCCATGGGCCCGCACGATGCCGGCCGCGATCGAGAGCCCGAGGCCCAGACCGGCCGAGTTGAACTCCAGCGAGCCCGACGAGTGATGATGGTGCGAGCTGCGCACCATGAACGCGCGCTCGAACACGTCGGCGTGCCGCTCGCGCGGGATGCCGATGCCGGTGTCGGAGACCGCGATCTCGAGCGCGTGCTCGTCCTGGCTCGCCCGCAGCACGACCCGGCCCCCGTCGGGCGTGAACCGGATGCCGTTCTGGACCAGGTTGACGACCGCCTGCTGAAGCCGCGGCCCGTCCACCCGGACCACGCCCAGGTCGTCCGCGGCCTCGATCAACACCTCGACGCTCCGTCCCTGGGCGTCGGCCAGGGCGGCGCGCACCGCCGCCTCGAGCAGGGCGCGCACGTCGCAATCGCCGCTGCAGAGCTCGAAGCGCTCGCTGTCGATCTGGGCCATGCGCGTGGCGTCCTCGGCGATCTTCGTGAGCGTCTCCATGCTGCGGCGGATCGCCGCCAGGGCCTCGCGCTGCTCGGCCGTCAGCGGGCCGAGCGCGCCCTGCGCCATGAGCTCCTGGAAGCCGACGGTGACCCCGATCGGGGTACGAAGCTCGTGCGAGGCGACGGCGATGAACTCGCTCTTGACCCGCGCCAGCTCTTCGAGGCTCGCGACGTGCGCGCGCTGCTTGCCGCGCATGTCCTCGAAGGTGCGTGCCAGGCGCGCGATCTCGTCACCGCCGTGGACCTCGAGCGGGTAGTCGTAGTCGCCCCCCTCCATCGCCTCGGCGCCCTGGACCAGCCGCTGAACCGGAGACAGGATGCGCCGCGCGATGACGATCCCCGCCGCGACCGCGAGCAGCAGGGCGAGCACCCCGAGCCCGGCCAGGCTGGCCTGCACCGCGCGTAGGAAAGCGGTCTCGGCGTCGAGCGAGCGCTGCATGACGTAGAGCTGGCGCCGGCCCGGCGCGGAGCCCGGCAGGCCCCGGACGAGCGTGAGCGCCACGCCGCCCCGCGCGCGCACCTCGAACACGGTGCCGCGCTCGAGCTCATCGGCCGATCCGGCGCGTGGGCCGGCCAGGGCCGCGAGCACGGCCTCGAGGTCGCCGGCACGCTCGAGCGTGGTGCCGGTGCTGGTACCGCCCGAGACGAAGGTGACCTGGCTGCGCGTGAGCGCGGTGAGCTCGTGCGCGAAGCG
>JBGQIE010000273.1:0-2541 GCA_041498315.1 Candidatus Eiseniibacteriota bacterium | reverse complement strand
CGATCACACGTTGCGGGTCAAGGTGGACACGCTCGGGCAGGCGACCGAGACGCGCGAGGACAACAACGCCATCGTGTTCGTGATCACGATCGTCAACGGAGGACTTGCGGTCGCGGACGAGCCGCGGGCGCTCTGGCTCGGGCCCCCGAGCCCGAATCCCGGGCGCGGCCCCGTGACCTTCGCGCTCGGGCTCCCGGCCACGGCACGCGTGCGGTTCACGATCCGCGATCTGCAGGGCCGCCGGGTCTGGGAGGCGCCGCTCGAGAGCCGCACCGGCGGTCGCCTGAGCCTGGCGTGGAACGGCGTCACCGCGCAGGGGGTACCCGCGCCCGCCGGGCTCTACTTCGCGTGCGTCGAGGTCGAGGGGAAACGGCTGACGCGGCGCTTCGCGCTGCTGCGCTAGTCGGCGGCGGCGGCGAGCGCCGCGGCCGGACGAGACGCGGGTGAAGCAACGGCGCCCGCCAGGCGGGGCTTGAGCGCCCCGAGCTCGAGCCACACGATATCGAAGCCGTCCTCGCTCTTCCACTCCCGGGTGCGCCGGATGTTCCAGTCGGGGTTGTGCTCCGCCGCGCGCGGGTGGGCCACGATCTCGCTCCATTCCGGGCCCGCGCGCTCGGGCTCGCGGTAGACCAGGATGACGTTGCGGAAGTCGAGCCGGCGGCGGCACCCCTCGAGATCTTCGGGTGCCAGCGCCAGGTGGATGACCGGGCGGCGCGCGTGCCAGGCGAGCAGGGGCCCGAGGTTGCTCATGACCGCCTCGCCCGGCGGAATCTCGCGCGCCATGAGCACGCCGGTCGCCAGCAGGGTCGCGGCTCCGGGCAGATTGCGATCCGCGACCACCGCGCGCGCCTCGAAGTCGGCGCGCAGCGTCGAGAGCACCCCCCAGCCGATCGCGAGCGCGGCGGCGCCGATCATGAGGATGCGCGGCAGCGAGGGCGCCTCGGCCCGCGCCGGCACGCGCGCGGCCAGCCCCCCCATCGCGAGCAGGCCCGCGGCCTCGAGCAGCACTCGCGCCGGGTAGACGTAGCGCAGCCACGGAATGCTCGCCGCCGCTGCGAGCAGGCCGAGGCCGAAGGTCACGAGCGCCACGAGCCCGGCCACGAACAGCGGCCGCGGCGGGCGCGTGAACGCGAGCCATGCCGCCAGCGCCCCGAGCCACAGCGCGCGCGGGCCGGTGAGGGCGGCGAGCAGGAGCCCCGGCAGGTTGCGCGCCGCCTTGAGCGCGAGCAGGCGCGCGGCCTCGAAGCCGGAGGGGAGCTGCGGCAGCTCGGGCAGGTGGTAGATCGAGTTCCAGGTGCGTCCGCCGATGCCATCCCACACCACGAAGCGCGTGAGGTCCCAGCCCGGCGAGCCGAACGCCCGCCACTTGTAGAACCACCACGGCGCGGCGGGGATGAGGTAGCCCGCGAGCGCGATCATCCCGACGCGCGTCCGCCGCCCGCGCGGCGCGAGTGCCGCCGCCGCGACGCACATCACCGGGGCGAGCCACAGCATGTTGGCGCGGAAGCTGCCGGCGATGCCGAGCACGAGCCCGAAGACGAGCGGGCGCGCCGGGGCGATCTCGAGCGCCAGGGCGGCGACCGCGAAGATGAGCCCGAGCGTGAACGGCAGCTCGGTGAAGCCGCTCACCGCGAAATGCTGGGACTCGGGGTCGAGCACGAAGGCGAGCCCCACGGTGAGTCCGGCGATCGCGCGGGTCCACAACGAGAGCTGCGGCGCGTGCCGCTCGAGCAGGCGGGTCACGATCTGGGCGAGCGCCGCACCGATCATGAGGTAGCAGATGAGCGGCACCACCAGCACCAGCCACTCGCGCTGGTCGGGCCGGCCGAGCCAGTAGAGCCGATGGCCCGCGACCGACAGTGAAGGCGGCACCAGCTTGAAGATCGCGGCCTCGACCAGCACCAGGCCGGGCTGGACCACGGCCAGCGGCCAGGGGGGCGCGGCGTGGCGCGACAGCTCGAGCGGCAGCGCGAAGGTGGTCTGGAGCCGGCCGCGGAGGGCCAACTCGCGCCCCGCGAGCGCGTACTGGGCGGTGTCGTAGTTGAGCACCGACGAACGCCCGCCGAGCCCCCAGGCGGTCGCGTGGGTGCCCCACAGCCAGGCCCCGAGGAGGCTGAGCGTCAATGTCGTGACCAGGCGGGTGAGGAACTTCCCTGTCGCGCTCACCCCGCTCACACTAGAGGCTAGGGGCTAGGACCACAACCCGCGGCGCGCGCCGGGCTTCGCACCAGATGAGCACCTGCCGCATCCAAACGCCCATGCCATTCGAGACCCGGGGGATTCATCACGTCACCGCGATCGCGGGCGACGCGCAGGCCAACCTCGACTTCTACGTGGGGCTGCTCGGACTGCGGCTCGTGAAGCGCACCGTCAACTTCGACGATCCCGGCACCTACCACTTCTATTTCGGAGATGCGACCGGCCGGCCCGGCAGCCTGCTCACGTTCTTTCCGTGGGCGGGCATGCCGCGCGGCCGCCCGGGCCCCGGTCAGGTGACGCGCGTCTCGTTCCTCGTGCCGGCCGCCTCGCTCGGGTGGTGGG
>JBGQIE010000272.1:0-2567 GCA_041498315.1 Candidatus Eiseniibacteriota bacterium | reverse complement strand
TTCAGCAGTGGTGGCAGCGGCGTCAGGGCAAAGCCGCCACCGGGAAGGCCGCGTCATGACAATCGAGGTGCTGCTCAGGGTGAACGGGCTCGCGGTCCAATTCGGCGGGCTTACCGCAATCGAAGACCTGAGCCTGGAGGTTAGGGCGGGTGAGGTGCTCGCGCTGATCGGCCCGAATGGCGCGGGCAAGACGTCCGCCTTCAATGCGATCACGGGCTACATCGCGCCGAGCGGCGGCGAGATGTTTTTCGGCGGCGTGCGCCTGAACGGCTTGAAACCACATCGCATCGCGGAATTGGGGCTGGTGCGCACCTTCCAGAAGACGAGCGTTTTCGGCGGGCGCAACGCGCTCGAGAACATTCTGATCGGCCTGCATTTGCGCTCGACGCAGCAGCCGCTCGCGATCCTCCTCGGCCTGCCTTCGATCGCGCGCGAGGAAAAACGGCTGGAGGTTGAGGCGCGCGAGATCCTTGCGTTCGTCGGTCTCGGCGCGCGCGCGGACGATCTGGGCAGCGCGCTGCCCTACGGCGAGCAGCGCCTGCTTGAAGTCGCCATTGCGCTCGCCGCGAAGCCCAAGCTGCTGCTGCTGGACGAACCGGTCTCCGGAATGAATCCGGTGGAAACGGAAAGCTTCATGGCCAAGCTCGTAGAACTCCGCACGCTCGGCATTACGGTGCTCCTCGTCGAGCACGACATGAAAATGGTGATGGGCGTCTCCGATCGCATCGTGTGCCTGAACCAGGGCCGCGTCATCGCCAGCGGCACGCCCGCGCAGATCCAGCACGATCCCGAAGTGATCCGCGCCTACCTTGGCGAAAGGTACGCTCGTGCTCACGGTTGAGCGACTCGAGTGCCTCTACGGCAAGGTCGCGGCAGTGCGCGATCTGTCACTTGAAGTGCGCAAGGGGGAACTCGTCAGCCTGATCGGCGCCAACGGCGCCGGCAAGACGACCACCCTCAAAGCGATATCCGGGGTGCTGGCGCCGAGCGCCGGGCGCATCGTATTCGAGGGCGAAGACATCACGCGCGCGTCACCGCGCCGCGTGCTCGAACTCGGCATCGCGCACTGCCCCGAGGGCAGGCGCATGTTCCCCTACATGACGGTGCGCGAGAACCTCGAAATGGGTTGTTACCTGAGGCGCGACAAGGCCGGCATCGAGGCCGACATGCAGCGGCTCTACGAGCGCTTTCCGATCCTGCACGAACGCCGCGCCCAGGCGGCGGGCACGCTGTCGGGGGGCGAGCAGCAGATGCTCGCGATTTCGCGCGCGCTGATCTCGCGGCCCAAGCTCATCATGTTCGATGAACCGTCATTGGGCCTCGCACCCAATCTCGTCGAACGCACGTTCGACATCGTCCGCCAGATCCGCGCCGAAGGGGTGACGGTGGTCATGGTCGAGCAGAACGCGGCTGCGGCACTCGAACTCTCGGACCGCTCCTACGTGCTCGAGCAGGGCCGCGTAAGCCTCACCGGCACGGGCCAAGCGTTGCTCGATGACCCGCACGTCAGGCAGGCGTATCTCGGGGCGTAGGCGACGCGGGGCGACCGCGGTCCGGTGATCGCGTGCGAAACGACCAGCGGGCCCAGCCCGAGCAGCGGTTTGAGGCACCCGTGCAGCTTGCCCGCCTCGAGCAGCTCGGCCGCTACCTCCTCCGCCCCCCGCTCGCCCAGGACCGCGTCCACCTCCGGGCCAACGGACGCGTCCTCGTCACGCTAAAGACCCTCTGGCGCGATGGCACCTCGCATCTTCTCTTCGAGCCCATCGAGTTCCTGGAGAAGCTCGCGGCGATCATCCCCCGCCCCGCGGTCAACCTCGTCGTGTATCACGGCGTGCTCGCCCCGCATGCGCGGTGGCGATCACGGGTTGTCAGCTACGGCCGCCCGGCTCCTGATGCCCACGCGCGCGAGCGTGAGGCCAGCCCCCGCGCCGCCGGCACCCCGGGCCCGTGGACCTGGGCCGCCCTGGAGATGGCGCCATGACCCACGAGCCAGACGTTCGAGAGCACAAGCCCCGGTCCGATTCCCTGTGCAACACCTGAGCGACCACCCTTCTTGCCCTTCTCGTGTGGAAGGGAATTCGGGCAATGTGGCGACATGGCCACGCGCTTGGCGCTCGGGTGCTCACCGCTTCAAAGGGAGGGCCCGCAACATGACCTGGCTCAGCTTGCTGCTCCTGTCTGGCGGGCTCATGGCCCTGGTCGTGCTCTGGGATCTCGTCTTCTGCGGCGGCCGGCAATGCAGGGAGTTGGGCTCGCGCACCTCGAATCTCTTCCAAGCGCCCGATGGCCGGCGGCCGCCGTCGCACTGACCCTGGCGGCGCGCCCGGCTACCTGAAGGCCTTCACGACCTTCTTCGCCATGAGGTCGATCTGTTTCGGGTCGTCGGACACCGGCCCCAGCACGAGGTCCTGGAGCCCGGCCTTCCGCAGGTCGTCGATCCGCGCGTTGATGCGGTCGATCCCTCCGACCATGTAGCACTCCTGCAGATGCTCGTAGCTCCTGTGGGTGCCCATGGCGCGGAGGAACGGCGCCTTCGACTGCGCGACGGCCTTGTCGTGGCTCGCGGT
>JBGQIE010000271.1:0-2568 GCA_041498315.1 Candidatus Eiseniibacteriota bacterium | reverse complement strand
GCCTACAGCGTGGACATGCTGGTCCACTCGCCCAAGGCCAGCATGGTCATGAAACGCTTCATCGACAGCGGGCGGATTCGGACCGAGATCAGCGGCACGGGCGAAGAGGTCGTCATGATCGAGATGGGAGACGAGAAGGGCACGAGCTACATGCTGATGCCCAGTGAGAAGCGGGCGATGAAGCAGAGCCGCGCGGGCCTGGAGGCGATGGCCCCGAAGCAGGCCGCGGCGGCCGAGGCGAAGAGCGCGACCGCGGCGGCTCCCCAGGTGACGATCGAGGACCTGGGCGACGAGACCATGGACGGCAGGGTGGTCCACAAGCTGCGCATGTCCGTCCCCGAGGGCAGCACGCTCGGCTGGTTCGAGAAGGCGAGCGGCGCGCCGGTGCGCATGGAAGGCAACGTGAATGGCGAGACGACGGTCCTCGAGTGGAAGAACTACAAGGTCGCCCCGCAGTCGGCGGCGCTGTTCGAGGTGCCCAAGGGGTACGATCTGACCGACATGGACGAGATGATGGAGAAGATGAAGGGGATGGGCGGCCCCGGCGGCATGGGCGGCCCGGGCGCCATGATGGGTGGGATGGTGGGCGGCATGGCCCAGGGGATGGGCTCGAGCATGGGCTCGAGCCTGGGCGCAAGCCTCGGGGGCGCGCTCGGCGGTCCCCTGGGCGCGATGGCGGGGCAGTACCTGGGCGGCAAGGTCGGCGGCATGGTCGGCAAGAAGGCCGCGGCCGTCGTGACGCCGGGCAAGTAGCCTCGCCCGAGGGTCCGTGAGCCCCGCGGGCGTGGTCCCGCGCTACCTCGAGAGCACCCTGATGCGCACCCGGGCGGTGCCGGCGCGCTCGAAGCCCAGCTTGCGGGCCGCGCGCCTCGAGACGTCGATGACCCGATCGCGGGGCACCGGGCCGCGGTCGGTGATCGTCACGATCGCGCTGCGGCCGTTCCCGAGGTTGGTGACCCGCACGCGCGTGCCGAAGGGGAGCACCCGATGCGCGGCCGTGAGCCGGCGCTCGTCGTACCGCTGGCCGCTCGCCGTGGGCCGGCCCTGGAACTCGCTGCCGTAGTAGGAGGCATAGCCCACCTCGACCCCGCGGGGCGCCCGCACGTGCCGGGCCCCGGAAGCCGCGCAGCCGGTCGGGAGCGCGAAAGCCACGATAAGGATGAGGACGCTGGAGAGGCGCATCGTCACCATGACGGAGTAGTTCGGCCGCTCGCGCGGCGCGCTGAAGCCCGAGGTTGGGGGCCCCAGTCCGGAGCATGGGGCTTCGCTGGGCGTGCCACCAGCTCAAACGCCCCATTCCCCCGGCCCGCCGTCTCGCCTAGTATCCCCGCACCCATCCTTGAGCCGCACCTCGCCGATCTCGAGTCGTGCCTGGGTTCTGGAATACCTGCCCTGACCAGGAGGCGAAGATGGTTTCCATCCCGACGCTGTTGCTGCCGATCCTTCTCGCTGCTGTGGCCGTGTTCATTGCCAGCGCCATCATCCACATGGTGCTGCCCTACCACCGCTCCGATTTCGGCAAGCTGCCGTCCGAGAACGAGGTCCTGGACGCGCTGCGCAAGTTCAACCTCCCGCCCGGCGACTACATGGTGCCCCGCCCCGCCGGGCCCCAGGACATGAAGAGCGCCGAGTTCAAGGACAAGCTCATGAAGGGACCGGTCATGGTCATGACGGTCATGAAGCCCGGCCCGATGAACATGGGCTCGAACCTGGTCCAGTGGTTCGTGTACTGCGTCGTCGTGAGCGTCATCGCGGCCTACATCGCCGGCCGGGCGCTCCCGGCGGGGGCTCCCGACCTCCAGGTGATCCGCTTCTCCGGGGCCACCGCCTTCACCGCCTACGCCATCGGGCTCTGGCAGCAATCGATCTGGTACAAGCAGAAGTGGAGCACGTCCTTCAAGAACACGATCGACGGCCTGATCTATGGCGTGCTGACGGGGCTGGCCTTCTGCTGGATGTGGCCCAAGAGCTGACGGTCAGGGCCGGCTTCCAGCCCAGCGACTGCGCCCCAACGTAGCCCAGCCCGACCATGATGACGACGAGGAACGGGATCACGCGCGCGTGCCCCTCGCGAAGGGCCAGCACCGAGAGCGACGCGAAGTAGAGCGCGAGCAGCAGCTCGAGCCCGCCGCTCCACGACCGCCGCGGGGCGTAGGGGGCGGCGGGCTTCGAGCCCCCGCCGTCGCCGGTCTTGGGCGTGCGGTCCCAATCGCCGAGGCCGGGGCTCAGGCCGCGTAACACGGCGCCGGCGTTCGTCACCGAGAGGCCGGAGCCGAGCATCAGCACGGCGAGCACGTCGCGCACGACCGGCCACCCCCGCGCTCCGCGGGCGAGCTGCCCCGCGGCGAGGAATGCGCTCACCGGGACCACGCCCGCGAGGAGTGCCACCACGTCGAGCGCGAGCGCGATTCGCGGGGGCGCACCCGCGGTCGAGAGCATGAGCGGCAGCAGGAGCACCCCCGAGAGCAGGAGCAGCGGATAGGCCACATTGCTCGTGAGGTGGAAGAAGGCCTCGAGCTTGACCGCCGGGCTCAAGCGGGCGCGGAAGATCGCCGGGAGCAGCTTGCG
>JBGQIE010000270.1:0-2570 GCA_041498315.1 Candidatus Eiseniibacteriota bacterium | reverse complement strand
GGCGTGCCGACGCTGTTGACCGCGACCGTGAGGCCGCTGAATCCCCACGCCTCGAACAGGTCCACGAACAGCGCGATCATCTCGACGTCGGCGCCCGGGGCCAGCGTGCCGATGATCTCGGCCCCGACCTGCCAGAACTGGCGATAGCGCCCCTTCTGCGGCCGGCTGTACCGGAACATCGGGCCCATGTACCAGAGCCGGTGGATGCGCCCCTCCGCGCTCATCTGGTGCTGGAGGTAGGCGCGGCAGACGCCCGCGGTGGCTTCGGGCCTGAGCGCCAGGTCGCGATCGCCCAAGTCCTTGAAGCGGTACATCTCCTTCTGGACCACGTCGCTCGACTCGCCCGAGGTGCGCGCGAACAGCTCGAACTCCTCGAAGACGGGGGTGCGGATTTCGCGGTAGCCGTAGCGCCCGAGTAGTGCGCGCGCGCGCGTCTCTGCCCACTGCCAGCGCTCGAGCTCGGCGGGGAGCAGGTCGCGGGTGCCGCGCGGGGCCTGGTGCTTCACAGCCAACGCGCCGCGCGGCGGGGGTCGAGGGCGAGCCACAGCAGCGCCCCCTGGGCGAGGGCGACGCCCGCCGTGTCGGCGGCCCAGTCGGCCGCGCTCGACTCGCGCCCCGGAATGCTGCGCTGGAAGGTTTCGTCGGCCGCCCCGATCAGCGAGCCCGCCGCCAGTGCCACGCCCGCCGCGACCAGGGCCGCACGAGCGAACTGGCCGGCTCGCAACGCGCGCCCGAGCAGGAGCCCGAGCCCACCGTACTCGAGCACGTGCCAGAACTTGTCGCTGTTCCGGAACGACATCGGCGGCTTCAGGTTCGGTTGCGCGCTGAGGCTGAAGATCACGGTCGAATAGACGAGGACCGGCAGCCAGTAGCGTATGAACAGCGGAAAGAACCCGCGCCGCGGTGGCTGTCGGCCCAACGATCCTCCACGTTCATCCGCATCGCGGCGCGGCTTCGAGCCAGCCCGCGCGCCGGAAAAATGGAGCGCAGAATAGCACGCGCTCCGGCGCGCCGTCATTTGCGGCTTGACGCTTGGTGGACCGCAGCTTAGATTATCCGGCGCTCTCACGCGTACGGTCGCGCCCCCGCCTGCTGGGATCCGCGGTCCCGTCGCCGGTTTTCGGTGCGCGCCGCTAGCTCAATTGGCAGAGCAACTGACTCTTAATCAGTAGGTTGAAGGTTCGATTCCTTCGCGGCGCACCAACTTCGCTGGCGGCTGCCCCCGATTCGAGGTCAGCCTTGTAAGGCGTCCGGCGCATCGGCCCTTCCATGAGCGTATCTCGCAACCACGCGCCGGGGGCCATGATGCGTCCAGCCTACCGCCCAAAATGGGCCCCGAAGGACAGGATCGCAAAGGCTCCCAAGAGGACCATGAAGCCGATCGGCAGCGTGATCGCGATCCACCGGTTCCGCATGCGCCACGCGTGTTTCATCATCACGAATAATCCGCCGCCAAACGACACGTCCAAGATCGCCGACGCGAGCGGGATCCCCGCGCTCGTATCCATCGGAGAGAATTCTCCGCTCATCCACTGCATCACATCGACCCCGAGATTCGCCTCGAATGGCCATACGATCACTGCGGCGGCGGCGAGCCCGATCCCCACCCTGCCCCCAACCCCGATCACGAGAGGTTCACGCTCGAACATCGCCCGCACGAAACTGGAGCGCGCTACAAGGGCAACCGCGGCAGCGATCAGGGACGCACAGCCCAGCGCTCTCTTCCAGTGGAATGGGAAGGTCGGGTCGGTGTCGAGGCCCCAGAAGAAGTACCAGCCGAGGAGCGCCGCCTCGACGACCAGGTACGCCACACCGCAGCCGACGAAGAGCCTCGGCCACCGCCGGTCCCTGAGCACGAGCAGGAAAAGCAGATAGATACCTATGGCGATCAAGCACAGGCGCACGACCGACACCCACTCCTCAACATGCACGCTCAATCCGTAGGTGTCGGTCCTCTCGAACCATATCTTGTGATCCACAGCCGACAGGCGGTGGCTGCCATCGTTCAGCGCCGCGCGGTTCACGAGCACGAGGGCCACGTGCGCCAGCGCAAGGGGGATCAGCCACCAGCGATGTCTCCCGGCATCGGGGTGTGCCTGCACGAACGCCTCCTCGGCCTCATGACGTCTGCGCGTGGCAGCGGGCGCCAGGGAAGACTCGACGCCTGTGGGTGCGGCAGTGTATCGCCTCGGGCAGCCGCCCCCGGCATCCGCCATGGCACCAGACTCGTTCGCGCCCATGCCCTCGGCGCAAGGCGGGATTGTAGCCCAACTGTAACCGAGCGAGTCCAGATCGGCCGGAATGAGCCACAATGACTATTCGAGCGAAAGCGGGGCGAAACGCCCGTCCTCGTTGCGCTTCACCCTCTTTCGTGCTGCCTCGCTCCAAGCGCCGGAGTAGACTCTTAATCAGTAGGTTGAAGGTTCGATTCCTTCGCGGCGCACCAACTTACGAAACCGACTGTGACTCAAGTTTGACTTGTGGCGCCAAGTCGCACCGCCCCTGCCGGGAACTCGCGACGGGGCGGTCGCGTTTACCCGGTGCGCCCGGGTATCCCGCCTGCCGACGCC
>JBGQIE010000269.1:0-2580 GCA_041498315.1 Candidatus Eiseniibacteriota bacterium | reverse complement strand
GCGGGGACGCCTGCCCCACTAGAACAAGAAGGAGGATCAGCAGAAGAAAAATCAAATGAGGTGGCGCAGGCGTCCCCGCCTGCGCACCTTATTCCCAACGAGGTGCTCGAGCAGATCGTAGCCCGTGCCGACGGCATGCCGCTGTATCTCGAAGAGCTGACCAAGACCCTCCTGGAGGCCGGAACAGCCTGGAACATCGAGGCCATTCCGGCCAGCCTCGCCGACTCGCTGATGGGGCGGCTTGACCGGCTCTCCACGGCAAAGGAAGTGGCGCAACGGGCAGCAGTGCTGGGACGGGAGTTCGGCTATCCGCTGCTGGCGGCGACGGCTGGCATGGACGAGGCCGCGCTCCGCCACGGCCTCGCGCGCCTGGTCGAGGCGGAGATCGTCTTCGCGCGCGGCGAGCCGCCCGCGGCCACCTACACCTTCAAGCACGCGCTGATCCAGGAGACGGCGTGCCAGTCGCTGCTCAAGCGCACGCGCCAGCAGTTGCACGCGCGCGTCGCCCAGGTGCTGGAAGAGCGCTTCCCCGAGCGCGTCGCGGCCGAGCCCGAGGTGATCGCGCGGCACTACGAGCAGGCGGGGCTGGCGGCGCAAGCGAGCACGCACTACCAGCGGGCGGGTGAGCGCGCGACGCTGCGGTCGGCGAACGAGGAGGCCATCGGCCATCTGCGACGCGCCCTCGATCTCGTTGCGACGCTGCCGGAGACGCGCGAGCGCGATCAGCAGGAGCTCGCCCTGCGTGTGGCGATCGGAGCACCGCTCGTTGGGGCCAGAGGCTGGTCGCACCCGGAGCACGAGCAGGCTTTCGTGCGCGCACGGGAGCTGGCGTCCCGGATCGGCGCGTCGCCCGAGCTGCCGCGCGTCCTTCTGGGAGTGGCGGACGTTTATCTCGTGAGGGGTGAGCTCACGACCGCGCTCGAGGTTGCGAGGGAAGCACTGACGGCCGCTGAGCACACCGCGAAGGTGTTCGAGCGCGTCTCGGCTCATGAACAAGTCGGAGTCTCCTTTCTCTTCGCGGGCGACTTCCCTCGAGCCCTGGAGCATTTCGAGAAGAGCGTCGAGTTGTACGATCCCGGCACGCACGGGTCTCAGGCGTACGCGATGGGATTCGATCGCGGCCTTTACTCGCTCGCGTTTACGGCTTGGTGTCGCATCTACATGGGCCGTCCGGACAGCGCGCTCGCATCGAGCGAGGTGGCGCTGGCGCTGGCGAAACGCCTGGGGCATGAGCTCGGTCTGGCGCACGCCTTCTTATGTGCTTCAGCCGTCCACTTCGAGCGCGGCGAGCTCGAGCGGGCGCGGCAATGCGCGGAGGGAGTCCTGGCTGTCGCCGACAAGCTCGGGTTTCCCGCCTACCTCGGATACGGGCGGAGTTTCCGAGGCTGGGCGTGGGTCGAGTCGGGGGATGCCACGGCAGGTATCGAGGAGATCAAGCAGGCGACGCTCGACCTGGCTCGCATCGGGAGCGCGGTCATGGCCCCCTTTTTCCTCGTCATGCACGCCGATGGTCTCGCCAAGGCTGGCCGTCGGGACGAGGCCCTTGACCTGCTCGCGCGCGGCGTCGCGCAAACCGCGCTACAGGGCCAGCACTACTACGATGCCGAGCTCCACCGGCTGCGGGCCGAGATTTTGATTGCGGATTGCGGATTGCGGATTTCCCCTCCCCCAATCCGCAATCCGCAATCCCAAATCCGCAATCGGAAGCGGAGGCGCTCTTCGGCCAAGCCCTGGAGATCGCCCGGCGGGCAAGAGGCCAAGACCTTCGAGCTGCGCGCCGCCACCAGCCTGGCGCGGCTCTGGCAGCGCCAGGGCAAGCGCGCCGCGGCCCGCGATCTGCTGGCGCCGATCTACGAATGGTTCACTGAAGGCTTCGACACGCGCGACCTGATCGAGGCGAAAGCGCTGCTGGAGGAGTTGGGCTAGGTGCGATGCCGGTCAGTTGAGGGCCGTCGGAGCGGTTGAAGGTACTGAAATGCGAATGGACGATGTTCATAGCGCCCTGAAGGGGCAGCGATTCGGTAGCCCAGGGCAACGCCCTGGGAATCGGCGCAGGCGGAAAATGCGCAAGCCCTGAAAGGGCGCCACTCAGTTCCTGGGGCCAGGAGTCTCGCCCTTTCAGGGCTGGGACCTGTGCATTCCGATTTTCCCAGGGCGTTGCCCTGGGCTATCGAATCGCTGCCCCTTCGGGGCGGAAGGCCTTACGTGACCGGCATTGGGGCTAGCTGATATGGAACGACCCTTGTCAAGCCACCGACGTTTGCTCATGTGGCACCTCCTGGGCCGTTGTTCGGCATGACCGTTACCCTGTCCGACTCATCGATCGTCGATCCTGGGGCATCTGTAAGCGTCGACGGTTCCGTCGACCGGCCCGCGGACGCCCTTTCGCCGGCTGTGGCGGGGGGAGCCGTTCTCCACATGCTGCCGCACAGAGCGAGGGGCGGCGGGGCGGGGAGTGTTCGTGAAGGTACCCCGCCACCACCAGCATGTGGAGAACGGCTGGCGGGGCGGCGACATGGTGCTGAACGCGACGGATGCCACAGGGCGCTTCGACGACGAGTCACTCTGATATACGCAGAT
>JBGQIE010000268.1:0-2602 GCA_041498315.1 Candidatus Eiseniibacteriota bacterium | reverse complement strand
GCCGCCCACAAGCACGGCATCAAGGCGTGCATGCACTGCGCGAGCGCGGCGTTCGCCGCCGGGGCGGTGAAGCGCGGCTTCGACCTGGTGATGCTCACCTCCGACCTGGCGTCGATGGTTGCCGGCGTGCGCCGCCAGCTCGACGACCTCAAGGCCGCCACGGCGTGAGGACCGTCGGGCGGGGATCGGCGCGCGCGGCGCTCTCCCTCCTGATGCTCGGGGCGGTGGCGCTGGCCGCGCCCCCGGTCGTCCTCGCGCAGAAGCCGGCGGCGCTGCCGGCCGAGCTGCAGCGCGCCCGCGAGCTGCAGGCGGAGGTCGCCGCGCACGCCGGGCGGGGCGAGTACCAGGAGGCGATCCCCAAGGCGCGCGAGGCGCTGGCTCTGCGCGAGAAGGCCCTCGGCCCCGGCCACCTCGCCGTCGCGGAATCCTTGCAAGCCCTGGCCAATCTGCTGCGGGCCACCGGCGAGTACGCCGAGGCCCGGCCGCTCTACGAGCGGGCGCTGGCGATCCGCGAGAAGGCGCTCGGCCCCGACCACGCCAACGTGGCGTGGGTCCTCAGCGACCTCGGCGTCCTCCTCACGCGCACGGGGGACTACGCGGCGGCGCGTCCGCTGCTCGAGCGGTCGCTGGCGATCCGCGAGAAGGTGTTCGGCCCCGTCCACAACAACGTGGCGGGGAGTCTCAGCGAGCTCGGCTACCTGCTCTACACGACAGGCGACCTCGCCGCCGCGCGCCCGATCCTGGAGCGGGCGCTGCGCGTTCGCGAGCAGGTGCAGCCCGCGACGGACTGGCGGGTCGTGTTGGACACCGTGCAGCTCGGCCGTCTCTACCGCGAGCTCGGCGACTACGCCGCCGCCCGCCCGCTCCTCGAGCGCGCGCTGGCGATCCGGCGACAGACCCTGAGCCCGGATCACCCCGACGTCGCGTCGGCCCTCGGCGACCTCGGGCACCTCCTGCAGCTGATGGGCGACTACGCGAGGTCGCGCTCGCTCTACGAGGAGGCGCTCCGCATCCAGGAGCGGCGCGGCCCGAACCATCCCGCGGTCCCCCAGGCCCTGATGAACCTCGCCGGCATCCTGAGGATCGCCGGCGACTACGCGGCCGCGCGCCCCCTGCTGGAGCGGGCGCTGCAGATCCGCGAGCAGGCCCTGGGGCCGGCGCATCCCGCGGTGGCGGGAGCGCTGCACTCGCTCTGGTTTCTCCTCTGGGTCAGCGGCGACTACCCGGCCGCGCGTCCCCTGTACGATCGGGCGCTCAAGATTCGCGAGGCGACGCCGGGGTCGAACCCGCGCGACCTCGCGGCCCTCCTGAACGATATCGGCCTGCTGCTCAACATCACGGGCGACCTCACGGGCGCGCGGCGCGCCTACGAGCGCGCGATCGCGATCGCCGAGCCGGCGCTCGGCACCGATCACGTCTGGCTGGCGTGGCCGCTCAACAACCTGGGCGGGCTCCTGCGCCGGATGGGCGACAAGGCGGGCGCCCGCGTCGCGATCGAGCGGGCGCTGGCAATCCGCGAGCGCGCGCTCGGCCCCGAGCATCCGGACCTGGCAATGAGCCTCTACGAGCTCGGCGCCGTCTTCCAGGAGATGAAGGCCTACGACACGGCCCGGCCCCTCTTCGAGCGGGCGATCCGGGTCCGCGAGAAGGCGCTGGGGCCCGACCATCTGCTGGTGGCCGGTGCCCTGACCCATCTGGCCTGGCTCGACCGGGTGACCGGGCGTCACGCCGAGGCGCGCGCTCTCTACGACCGGGCGCTGCGGATCCGCGAGAAGGTCCTGCCCCCCGATCACGTGGAGATGGCGTTGAGTCTCCAATACCTCGGCGCGGTCAACCGGGAGCTCGGCGACTACGACGCGGCGATCGTCCTGTACGAGCGGGCGCTGCTCATCGCACGGCGCGTCGCGGTCCCCGAGCTGCGTTGGCGCGTGACCTCGGGGCTGGGCCGGTCCTACGAGCAGCGCGGCCGGCTCGAGGACGCCCTGCCCCTGCTGCGGGAAGCGGTCGCGGCGATCGAGGGGATGGCGGGTCAGTTCGGGGACGACGCCGCGCGGACGCAATTTTTACAGGCCGAGAACCGGCTGATGCCCTACGAGGTCCTCGCGCGCGTGCTCCTCAAGCTGCATCAGAGGGACTCGAGCAAGGGCTACGACCGCGACGCGTGGGCGGTGCTGGAAGCCAAGAAGGGGCGGGTCGTCGCCGACGCGCTGGCGGGCGCCCGCCCCGCGCCCCGCGACCCGGCGGCGCGCCAGGCGGCCGAGGAGGTGCAGGCCAAGGAGAAGCAGGCCCAGGCGCTGGAGCGCGCGCTGCGCGAGGAGCAGGAGGGGATCGCGGGCGACACGGGCGCCGAGCGCGTGCAGAGCCTGACCACGCTGCTGGCGCGGACCAAGGCGGAGTACCTCGCGCAGAGCCAGGCGTTCCTGGCGCGCTATCCCCAGTACAAGACGCAGTTCGTGGATCAGCAGACCGTGGATCCCAAGGCGCTGGCGAAGTTCGCCGACCGGTTCCCGGCGGGGACCCTCGCCGTGCAGTACTTCGCCGCCTCCGACGCGCTCTACCTCTTCGTGGTCGCCCCGGGCGGCCGCTTCCAGGTGAAGAGCCG
>JBGQIE010000267.1:0-2637 GCA_041498315.1 Candidatus Eiseniibacteriota bacterium | reverse complement strand
GCGGAGTTGGCCCGGCTCCTCGCCGCGGACCGGTACGATCTGGTGCTCGTCGCCCGGGACGCTCAGGCGCTCGATCGGATGGCTGGGGAGCTGCGGACCCGGCACGGCGTCTCGGTGCGGGCGATCCCTGCCGACCTTGCGCGGCCCGGGGCCGCCGAGCGATTGTGGGCGCAGTTGGGTGACGCGGGCGGCGTGGACGCGCTCGTGAACAACGCGGGCGTCGGCCTGCATGGGCCGCTAGCCGAGGTCGAGCCGGAGCGTCTGCACGACATGGTGCTGCTCAACGTCGCGACGCTCACCGCGCTCACGCGGCTCGCCCTCCCGCCGATGCTCGGGCGCGGGCGGGGCCGGATCCTCAACGTGGCGTCGGTCGCGGCGTATCAGCCAGGCGGTCCCGGAATGGCGGCGTACTATGCGTCCAAGGCGTACGTCCTGTCGTTCTCGAAAGGGCTTGCGCGGGAGCTCCTGGGGAGCGGTGTGAGCGTCACCGCGCTCTGCCCGGGCCCGACCGCCACCGGCTTCGCAACGCGCGCCGACGCGAGCGCGACGAGGATGTACCGCCGGACCTCCGGGCCGGATGCCGCTGCCGTGGCGCTGGCGGGGTATCGCGGGTTGATGCGCGGCCGCATGGTCGTGATCCCCGGCTTCATGACGAAGTTGATCGCGTTCGCGGGCGGGCTGCTGCCACGCCGCATCGCGCTCGAGGTGAATCGGCTGCTGCTTGCCACGCCTTCGAGGAGCCGCCAACCCCGGTGACGAGGATGCGACTGTGCGTGTTCTGTGGCTCGAGCCCAGGGAATGGGGATCGGTATCTCGAAGCGGCGCGGGGGCTGGGGCGCGCGTTGACGGATCGCGGCATCGGCCTGGTGTACGGCGGGGCCAGCGTCGGCTGCATGGGCGCCGTCGCAGACGCCGTACTCCAGAGTGGCGGCGAGGCCATCGGGGTGATCCCCCGCGTACTGGTGGAGCGGGAGATCGCGCACCGCGGGCTGACGGAGCTGCGGGTCGTCCAGACGCTGCACGAGCGCAAGGCGCTCATGGCGGAGTTGTCCGACGGGTTCATCGCGCTGCCGGGTGGGGCGGGGACCCTGGATGAGCTGTTCGAGGCGTGGACGTGGGGACAGCTCGGGTTGCACCGCAAACCGGTGGGCCTACTCAATGTGGCCGGCTACTATGACGGGCTCGCCGCCTTCCTCGACAACGCCCTGGCTGCCGGCTTCCTGAACGCGGAGCATCGGGGGATGCTCGCGATCGAGTCCGAACCGCAGGCGCTGCTCACCCGATTCGCGGCCTACCAGCCGCCGACACGGAGCAAGTGGACAGCGTCCCTCAAGCCGCTGGCTCCCGTAACTCCGCCGCGGCCGGCCTCATGAACGAGGATCCGATCGCCATGGCGGCCACGATCAGGTTGGCGACCAGGACCGGGAGCGCGTGGATCAGCCCTCCATAGACGGACCACATGAGGGCGGCCAGGCCCTGAATGCGCCGCATGATCACCTGCTGCCGGGACAGATACGAGCTTGCGAACACGGCGGTGGCCAGCCAGCCGATCCAGTCAAACATCGCGACGCTCCTGGCTCAAATGGGGGATTGTACGACGGCGTTCATCAATGCCCGCGTGAACGCGATCTCGTCCTCGTTCACGAGGTGCCCCATCTCGGGATAGATCCGCTCGGTCACCGTGGCGCCCATGCGGGTGAACAGCGCGGCGCTCTCGTCCACGCGAGTCTTGGGGACGTGCGCGTCCACATCGCTGCAGCCCAGGAACACGGGGGTCCCGCCAAATGAGCCGGGATAGTCCCAGGCCGTTCCCGGCGCTCCGATCACGCCGCCGCTGTAGAGAATCACCCCGCCATACCGATCGGCGTGCTCCACGGCGAACTCGGCGGTGAGGCAGGCGCCCTGCGAGAACCCGAGCAGCAGGATGCGTGTCTTCGAGATCCCACGGGCGACGATCTCTGCCACCAGATGCTCGAGCACCCAAAGCCCCGATGCGATCCCCGGCTCGTTCTTCTCCCGCTCGGCCATGAAGCTCAGCGGATACCAGGTCCGGCCCGCGGCCGCCGGGGCGAGATAGGTGAAGTCGGAGCGCTCGAATCGCGGCACGAGGTCGAGGATGTTCGGCGGCGCGGCGTTGCGCCCATGGACCATGATCACGACGGCAGGACTCTCCCCGAGGGGCGCCCCCGCGGCGGCCAGGGGCTCACCCGCGTGGGGTTTCATCGCGACAGGCGCGGCAGCTTGGACTCGATTTCGCCGCGGTTGGGCTCTTCCCAGGGCGGCAGCTTCAGGTCCTGCCCCAGGCAGGGCAGGGTCTCGTCGGCGGTGAAGCCCGGGGGCACGGTGGCGATCTCGAACAACACGCCGCCCGGCTCGCGGAAGTAGATCGAGCGGAAATACTGGCGGTCCAGCACTTCCGTCACCCGCAGTCCCAGGCGCACCAGCTCGGCGCGCATCCGCAGTTGTTCGTCTCCATCGTTCACCGCCATCGCCACGTGGTGCACCGTGCCGAGGCCGTTCACGCCGGCGGCCGTCTCGGGGGCAGGCAGCACGTCCATGACCCGGCCCGGGAGGTCCCCGTTCACGGCGACGCGGGTGCGGCCCGCCTCCTGGTTTACGACCTCGAATCCCAGCACG
>JBGQIE010000266.1:0-2671 GCA_041498315.1 Candidatus Eiseniibacteriota bacterium | reverse complement strand
TGGGGAAGGGCGAGCATGCAATCAAGTACGCCGGGTCGGAGTGGCCTCGCAAGCGCACGCGAAATGGGCCTGCTCATCTGGGGGCCCGTGAGCGTCCGTCGTCATCTCGGAGGGCGGGAGCGGAGCTAGACGGTCCAGAACCGCCGAACTCGTCTACCGGGCTCACGCGAGGCCCTCCTGCCACTCGGCCACGCCAGCGAGTGCTAACTCCAATGCCGGTCACTTAACGCGTAAGTGACCGGATCTGGATCCGTTTTGCGATCGGGTGTACTTGGTCTCCCCCACAGGAGGTGGGGGCGATGGGGTTGGGGGAGACCGTCCTGGCCGTCGGCGCGGGAGAGCGACCGGCGAGCTTCGCGCAGTTCAGTGCCGCGATCGATCCGGCGTGGATCGCCGAGGCCCTGGCCGCGACCGGGACCGCGTCGGTGCGGCGGCGCAAGCTGCCGGCGGAGCACGTCGTGTGGCTCGTCATCGGGATGGGCCTGTTCCACGATCGCAGCATCGCGCAGGTCGTGCAGCATCTCGCCCTCGTCCTGCCCGCGCGCAACGGCGGGCGAGGTCACGTCACCAACGCGGCCATCGTCCAGGCGCGCGACCAGCTCGGGGCCGCGCCCCTGGCCGCGCTCTTCGCGCAGACCGCGACCGTGTGGACCACCGCGGCGGCCGACACCACCCGCTGGCGCGGGCTGGCCGTCTACGGCCTCGACGGCACGACGCTGCGCGTGGCCGACACCCCGGAGAACGTCACGCGCTTCGGGCGCCCCGGCAGTCGCCACGGTGAGGGCGCCGGCTATCCGCAGCTGCGGCTGGTCGCGCTCTCGGTCCTGCGCCACCATCTCGTTGCCGCCGCCGCGCTCGGCCCGTACCGCACGAGTGAAGTCACCTTGGCGACCTCGTTGTGGGCGGCCGTGCCCGCCCACACGCTGGTCATCCTCGACCGCGGCTTCTGCGCCTACGCGCTCTTCCACGCGCTCGCCGACCCCGCGCGCCAGCGCCACTGGCTCGTGCGCGCCAAAGCGGGCCGCACCGCCCTCAAGGCCCACGTCGTCCAGCGCCTCGGCCCGGGCGATCACCTCGTCGACCTCACCCGTAGCCGCGCAACCCGCCGCGCGCACCCCGCGCTCCCCGCGACGCTCCGCGTGCGCGCCGTGCGCGTCCACCACCGCGGCTTCCGCCCCTACCTCCTCTTCACCTCGCTCCTCGATCCCGTGGCCTATCCCGCCCCCGAGCTCGTCGCGCTCTACCACGAGCGCTGGGAACTCGAGCTCACCTTCGATGAGATCAAGACGCACACGCTCGAGCGCGTGGAGGCCCTGCGCAGCCACGCCCCCGCCCGCGTCGAACAGGAAGTGTGGGGCCTGCTGCTCGCCTACAACCTCCTCCGCCTCGTGATGAGTCGCGCGGCGCCGCGCGCGGCCGTACCGCCGCTGCGCCTGAGCTATCGCCACGCGCTCCTCGCCGTGCGCGGCTTCTGGCACACCGCCTGGCTCTCGCCGCCCGGCGTCTTGCCGCGCCGCCTCGAGGCCCTGCTCGACGAACTCGCGCTCTTCGTGCTGCCCGAGCGGCGACCGCGCCGCTACCCGCGGGCGGTCAAGATCAAAATGAGTAGCTATCCGCGTAACCGTCCTCGTCGTCGAAGGATTCGCGTTAAGTGACCGGCATTGGGCTTAGAGCCTGTCCCACAAGGCGGAACACGATGGTGGTGGCCGCGAACTGGACGAGCGCGAGGTAGTTCTGGGCCTTCTTCTCCCAGCGCGTGAGCAGTTTGCGGCAGCGATTGAACCAGGAGTGCGTGCGTTCGACGACCCAGCGGCGCGGTCGCGACCCGCGGCGACAGGCGCGGTGTTCTTCCCCCGCGCGCGGATATGAGGGACATATCCCCGACGGCGCACGGCGCGAGCGATCGGTAGCGCGTCGTAGCCCTTGTCGAGGTAGAGATGCTGGTCGGTGTGCGGCGCGGCCCGCACGATCCGTTCGTCGAGCAACGACCGCAGGCCGCGCTGATCATGCCAGTTGGCGGGTGTGACGAGCAGTCCGACAGGGACGCCGCCCGCGTCGGTCAGGGTATAGTGCTTGGAGCCACTCTTGCCGCGGTCCGTGGGGTTGCGCCCCGCTTTTTTTACTTAAGTGCCCCCACGTCACGAGTTGCCTGGGGTGCCCTCATGGGCCTACATTGGCGCCCATGGACAATGGCATCCGGAAGCACTGGAAGCCGCGCGCACAGCACAAAGAGCAGTCGATCCGAGTCCGCGTGACGGCGCAGCAGAAGCGTGCTCTGGCGGACCCAGCGCAACGCGAAGGGCTGGAAGTGTCCGCGTGGCTGCGCGCGCTCGGGCTACGCGACCTCGACCGCGAATCGAGCGCCGCCTAGTGCTGACGGCTCCATCCGCTCGCGTTGTCGAGCAAGCGATGGTGGCGCGCCATGGCTAAGGCAAGGCTCACGATCAAGGCCGATCTGCTGCGCTGGGCGCGGGAGACGGCCGGCATGACGGTCGAGATCGCCGCGCACAAGATCGGGATTCGTGAGGAGCGACTACACCGGTGGGAAGTTCAGGGCGGGGACCCTACGCCACGGCAGCTTGAGAAGATTGCGGAGGTGTTCAAGCGCCCACCAGCGGCATTCTTCCTCTCAGAGCGCCCGATGGAGCCGGCCCTACCGATTGATTTTCGG
>JBGQIE010000265.1:0-2728 GCA_041498315.1 Candidatus Eiseniibacteriota bacterium | reverse complement strand
ACTTGGCCGAAAAGTCGGCACTACATTCGCGCGATCGGCGCCGGCATTCTGAGGCGCGCAGGGAGCCGCAGCCCGAGCCGATCGAGCAGGACCGCCTGCGTCTTGTCCGGGCGGATCACGCAGCGGAGACGGAGCGCGCGCGCCGGCTCAGCGGCGAGGGGCAGCACCACATCAGTGCTCTGGATACGCGCCAGCTCGTGGAGGATCGTTCGGGGGCTGTTGCCGAGCCCGGCCTGCGCCTGCCAGTGCTCGAGCGTCTTCCAGAGCACGTAGGCCAGGAAGCAGACGAGGATGTGCGCCTGGACGCGCTCGGGCTTCTGGTGCCAGATCGGCCGGATTGCGAGTTCGCTCTTGTGGATGCGGAAGGCCGCCTCGACCTCCCAGAGCTGGACGTAGGTCTTCCACATCGTCTCGGGCGTCCAGTCCTGGACGTTGGTGCGCAGGATGTAGCAGCCCTCGCTCTGGCGCGCGCGCTCGTCCCAGTGCTCCCGCACGTCCCAGCGCAGCGTCAGCCGGGCCGCCGCGTTCGGGGCGTCCACGAGCGCGATGCGGTACCGGCCGGCGGCGCGGGGGTTGCGCCCGAGCAGCCGCCCGATCTGCCGCTCGAGCGTGCTGCGGTCGAGGGCCTGCCGCGCGCGCGCGAGGCGCCGCCCCAGCCGCGCGAGCCCCGCTTCGATCCGGGTGGCGAAGCGCTCGTGCATCGCCCGCTCTTTGTCGCGCCGCTCGGCCGAGCGGCAGAGGAGGACGGTCTCGTTCCCCGCCGCGCCCGCGCAGCGCTGCACCTCGATGCCGTCCCGCAGCGGCTGCCAGTCCTGCGTGGCAGCGATCGCCGTGCTCCACTTCGTCAGCTCGGCCCGGGGTGTCCCGATCAGGTAGCGCCGGCCCGTCGCCTGCAGCCAGGCGAGGTTCTTGCGGCTCGTCATGCCGCGATCCATCACCCAAATCCGCTCGGCCGGGCCGTAGCGCGCCTCCATCGTCTCGACGATCTCCTGGACCGTCGTGACGTCGGTCCGGTTGCCGGCAAACAGTTCGTAGCCGAGCGGGAGGCCGCCCCGGGTCACGACCAGCGCGATGTTCACCTGCTTGCAGTCGGGGCGATGATCGCGGCTGTAGCCGCGCTGCGCGAGCGGATTTCCGGCCGCCAGGCCCTCGAAATACGTGCTCGTCACGTCGTAGAGCAGCAGATCGTAGTCGAGCGCGAAGAGCTCGCCCAAGCGTCCCTTCAGGTGCGCCTCGAGCGCGAGCTTGTGCGGCAGCAGCCGGTCGAGGGCCCGGTACAGCCGGTCGTCATTGACCTGCGCGCTGGGGACCTCGAGCCAGTCCTCCAGCGCGGTGCCGCGATACCAGTCCTCGGCGATGTGCAGCTCGCTCGACGGCTCGCACAGGCGGGCGAGCACCAGGACCGCGGCCATCGTCGCCCAGGGCACCGCCTCGCGCCCCGGGGGCAGCAGCTCCGTGCACAGGGTGTCCAGCCCCAGTGCGCGCCAGAGGGTCCACCCGAGCCACACCGCCCCGAACGCCCGGGGGCGCTCCAGGCAGATCTGATCCAGGCGCACCGCGAGCGCCGCGCCTGGTATGCCCTCCGCTGCGAACAGCTCCCGCTGCGCGCCGCGCCCCGTGATCTGCTGCGCCAGGGCGCGCGCCTTCGCTCGGCCCTGGGCGTCCAGCTCGCCAAGGTGCGCCACGGTCTCCTGGACGACCCGGCTGCCGCGGCGCACCGAGCGCACCAGGCGCCAGTACGTATGCGCCGTCCGCCCCTTCCGCCGTACCGCGTGCCGCAGGTACATCCCGCCTCCCCCCGCCGCGCGCAGTCTCGCCAGAAGAGCCGCACCTCGGCAAGGGGCAGAAGTCGGCACTCCATCGCGTCTTCGACCATCAGCGACCAAAAGCCGCGGCGCCACGGAGCCGGCAGCCGGCGAAACTATTCTTTCGCGTGCCGAACTGCGGAAGTTAGGCTAGCTAGGCGTCGGCCGCTGCGGGGCCTTCGGTGGCGTGACGCGGTAGATCGTCGTCGATGTGTAGCCAGGCGACCGCGCTCGACGTCCAGACGTGGCCCTGCGGCGCCACCGCGTCGGGGTCGTCCATGCTGCCGACGGTGACGTCCACCGAGCCCGGGCACGCGCGCCAGGTGAGCGCGGTGCCGCAGGCGCCGCAGAAGGTGCGCGTCGCGTGCGCGCTCGAGCGCAGCTCCGCGGGCGCGCCGGCGGTGAACGCGAAGTCCGCGGCGGCGAACGTCGCCCAGGTGACCATGGGTGCGCCGCTCGTCCGCCGGCACGTGCGGCAGTGGCAGTGGACCACGACGCGCGGCCGAGCGCTGGTGCGATAGCGGAGCGCGCCGCAGAAGCAGCCGCCGGTGACGCCGGCCGCCGGGGCGGGGGAGGCGGCGATCGCCGGCCCGAGGCGGAGCACCCACCGCCGGCGCTCGAGTGGCCGGAAACCTTCGCGCGCGTAGAGCTCAGCGGCCCGCTCGTGATCCGCCTGCACCTCGAGGTCGACGGCGCAGGCGCCGCCGCGCGCCGCCTCGCCGCAGGCCGCGCGCAGGAGCGCGCGTCCGATGCCGCGGCCGCGATGTGCGGGGGGCACGTAGAGCTCCTCGAGCCACGCCGAGCGCCCGCCGTGCTCGATCGGCCGGACGAAGGAGAGCGCGGCGACGCCGACGGCGGCACCCTCGAGGCGGGCGACGAGCAAGCGCGCCCGTCGGGGTCGATGGAGTAGCGCCTCCACCGTT
>JBGQIE010000264.1:0-2734 GCA_041498315.1 Candidatus Eiseniibacteriota bacterium | reverse complement strand
GGATGGCCAGCAGCCACAGGATGCGGAGCGAGGTGCGGCGCGCGGCGGAAGTCGCCATGACGTTCTCCGGGACAGGGCTCTCGAGCTCGGGTGCGTGATGCGTGGTGGATGCCGCCCCTGCGCCGGGAATGGCGGAGGACCGGCACGCGCACGGCGCGCCGGTCCTCGCGCTGAAGAATTATGCATGATGCGAACGGCATGCGCCAGGCCCGCGGCGGGACGCGGCCCGGCCACCCGCCGGGTGGCTCAGCGCCGCGCGGCGATGATCTCGAGCACGATCGGCGTCACCATCAGCGTGTGGGGCGAGGCCTCGGCGGCCGCGAATGCGCCGGCCATCGCGCGCGCGCGCTCGGGGGCGAGATGGCCGACGTCCACCAGCCGGCGCAGGCCCACCTCGACGAACGCCTTCGGCCACTGCCACACGAAGCTCGCGGGCGAAACCACGTCGACCAGCGGCCGCAGCTCGCGGATCTCGAATCCCAGCTCCAGCAGCCAGCGCGGCAGGTCCATTCCGATGTCGGGCTCGCCCCCGCTCGTGCGCCAGCTCACCATCACCTCCCGCACGAACTCCTCGAATTCTGGAGAGCGCGGGGCGAGGCGCCAGGTCGAGTAGTCGAGATACTCGTGCGAGACGAACACCCCTCCCGGCTTGAGCGCCTCGCGCACGCGCTCCAGCAGTTCGCGCGGGCGCTGCACGAACGCGAATACCCAGCGCGACCACGCGCCGTCGGCGCCGCGAGCGGGAAGCGCGGCCTCGTCGAGGTCGAGCTCGTGGGTGGCGATCTGTTCGAGCCCGCGCCGGAGCCGCGTGGCGTCGAGCGCTTCGATGAAGCGCCGCGAACGATCGATCGCAACCACGCGGCCCGAGGGCCCCACGATCTCGGCGAGGTCCACCGCAGCGTGGCCGGGGCCGCAGCCCACGTCGAGCACGGTCTGCCCGATCGTGAATCCCGCGCGGCGCCACGCGTCGAGCGCGCGCGGCCTCCACACGCGATGCTGGAGCCCGAGCCGCTCGATCTCGTCGTCGTGCGTGCCGAGGATGTAGTCGCGGTCCTGCGTCATGAGCCGAGACTGGCGGCCGGGAGTGAGATGGCGACGGGCTTCATGTCGCGCACTCTAGCTTGGAACACGAGGCGGCGCTCGCCGGATTCGGGAATGTTATCGCGGCGGGCGCCGGGTACCGTCATTCGCTTCCCAGCAGGCAGCTTCCCGACCACGGGCGCGACCCCTGCGGGCCGGACGAATCCGGCAGCATCGAGAGCAGCCGCATGATGAGCGTGAGGCGGCCCAGGCCCGCCGCGGTCTTGAGCATGGAACGGACCTCGAGCGGCTTCCAGCCGTACGACGCGAAGAAGCCCGGTCCCTCCGCCGGCGCGAACTGCAGCGTGGCGCCGCCCGGGCCGAGCTGAGGACCCAGCCTGCGCTGCAGCAGGCGCAACAACCCGGGCGAGGCGAGGTCGGTCAGCCACCGCTTGAAGCTCGGCGGGGCCGCGAGGTCGCGCGCCAGTTCCCCGACCGCTTCCGCCGTGAGGTAGACGATCAATCCCTCGGTCACGACCAGCGCCCGGCCGGCCCGACGGCCGAGGCGATCGAACAGCTCGCGCCGCGATGTGACGTTCGAGAGATCGAGACGCACCCGCTCGAGCGCGCACCGCGGCCGTTCCCCCGCCAGGATCTCCTCCTTGTACGCGACGAGCTCCGGCAGGTCCACCTCCACCCACTGGAGCGTCGCGGGCAGGTCCATGCGATAGGGCCGCGCATCGAGGCCCGCCGCGAGATTGACCACCATGTCGGCGCCCTGCCGGATCTGCTCCGTGATGATCCGGTCGAACAGCACGGTGCGCGTCACGAACGACCAGGTGTGCTGGTTCGAGAACGGCATGGAGGCCGCGATCTCCTCGCCCCGCGCGCAGGCCAGCCGCTTCGCGAGCGGGTCGCGAAACAGCGCGTCGGGCCGCTCGCTCTCGCGGGCGCGGAAGACCGCGACCCAGCGCGCGGTGTCGGAGATGTTTCGTACCAGCGGTTCGGACTCGGTCACGTCGATGCCTCCTCGGGTTTCACCGGACGCCGCACGCCGGCCCGCCCGGCGAGCGGCGGGATGGCGAGCGCCTTCGCCGAGCGGCCGATCAGGATCTCGAGACGGCGCGCCCTCGTCTCCTCCCGCTTCGCGCTCATTACCCAGAACGCGCACGTGCGCCGGTACCACGGCGCCTGGGCGCCGAAGTACGCCCATGCCGCCCGGTTCGAGCGGAGCCTGGTCGCGAACGCGCTCGTCAGCTCGATGGCCCCGCGTTCGAACGAATAGCGACCGGTGCGCCGTTCGTCGCGGGCCTCGAACGCGGCGAGCCCGGCCTTCGTCATCCGGCCCGCCGCGATCAGCGCCTCCACGCGCCGCACGTTGACCCGGCTCCAGATGCTCCGCGGCCTGCGCGGCGTGAAGCGCACCGAGAAGCTCACCTCGTCGAGGCCGCGGCGGATTCCGTCGATCCAGCCGAAGCAGAGCGCCTCATCCAGCGCCCGAGCGTACCTGAGCCCCTTCGCGGCCGCTCGAGTCTTTTGGCAGCGGACCACCAGCTCCATTGCCGAAGCGTGGTGCTTCTTGAGCCAAGACCGGAACGCGGCCGGCGTGGCGAACCGCCTCGGCGCGGGCATCCGCGTCATGTCGTGCGCCCGTCCAGCAGCCGCTCGAAGTAGGCCAGCGGCGTGCTCCGGTACGACGCGCGGCCGACCTCCG
>JBGQIE010000263.1:0-2742 GCA_041498315.1 Candidatus Eiseniibacteriota bacterium | reverse complement strand
GGACCGCACCACCACCGCCTCCCTCATCGCCCACCTCGCCGAGTTCGATGCCCGGCGCTTGTACCTGCCCGCGGGCTATCCGTCCCTGTACGCCTACTGCGTCGGGGAGCTCCACCTCTCCGAGGACGCGGCCTACAAACGCATCACGGCGGCCCGGGCGGGCCGGCAGTTTCCGCTCATCTTCGACGCCCTGGCCGACGGTCGGATGCACCTGACCGCGGTGGGCCTGCTGGCGCCCTACCTCACGGCCGGGAACGCCGCCGAGCTGCTCGGGGCGGCGGCGCATCGGACCAAGGCCGGGATCGAGGAGTTGATCGCCGGGCACTTCCCGCAGTCGGAAGCGCTGGGGCTGGTGACCGCCCTGCCGGCCTCCCCCGGCCGGGCGGAGGAGCAGCTCGCGGGGCGAGTCGGCATGGGCGGGTCCGGGCCGACGGCGGCGCCGGCCGCGCAACTCGCTCCGGAGCGAGTTGGCCCCCTCTCAAAGCTGACAGCCGCGGCTGCCCAAAGGTACCTGCTCGAGGTCTCGATCGGACAGACGACGCAGGAGAAGCTGCGCTACGTCCAGGACCTGCTCGGCCACGAGCTTCCTTCGGGGGACCTGGCCCAGTTGCTCGACAAGGCGCTCGATGCCCTGATCGAGAAGCTCGAGAAGCGCAAGTTCGCGGCGAGCAATCGACCGCGCCGGAGCGTGCGCCCCAGCAGCAACCCCCGGCACATCCCGGCGCAGGTGAAGCGCGCGGTGTGGGAACGTGACGGGGGGCAGTGCACGTTCGTGAGCGAGGCTGGGCACCGCTGCCTGGAGCGCAAGCTCCTCGAGTTCGACCACGTCGAGGAAGTCGCGCGCGGCGGGACGGCGAGCGTGGCGGGGATCCGGCTGCGCTGCCGGGCGCACAACCAATTCGAGGCCGAGTGCACGTTTGGTGCGGGATTCATGCGCGAGAAGCGTGAAGCGGCGCAGCGATCGGCGAAAGCCCGGAGGTGGGAGAGCGAGGCGTCGGCGCGGGCGCAGGTTCGCGCCCGAGCCCGGGCGGCCGCGGAGGAGGTGGTCGCCCCGCTGCGTTCGCTCGGCTTCCGCGCCGACGAGGCACGACACGCGGCGGCGCTCTGCGAAGCCATTCCCGAGGCCGCGCTTGAGGAGCGCGTGCGCCGGGCGCTTTCGTACTTCCATCAGCCCCGGACATCGGCGCAAGGCACGATGAGCCAGGGAGGCGTAGCGTGACGGGAGACCCGCACCAGTCCGTTGCCAGGCATTTCGGATCCAGCGCGGGAGTCAAGGCGCGACAGCCGTGGTTCTGCCACAGCCCGGCGTAGCTCACGACCACGTGTTCGACCTCGACCGGGCACGCTGCCGGGGTCGGGCGAGACGCGGCGGGCACGGCTCGAGCGCGTCTAGCCTCCGAGCCGCACGCGCGCGATCGTCAGCAGGATCTTCGCGCCGGCGCCAATGACGCCGCGCACCGTGCCCGAGATCTTCGAGCGCCCGATCCGCCGCCGGTAGCGCACCGGGACCTCGACCGCGCGCAGCCCGGCGCGCGCGGCGCGCGCCTGCATCTCGACGGTCCAGCCGTAGCCGCGGTCGCGCATCCCGAGCCGCTCGAGGGCCGCCCAGCGAATGGCGCGGAACGGCCCCAGATCGGTGAAGCGCACGCCGAACAGGAGTACCAGCAGGGCGACCGCGAGGCGATTGCCCAGCACCTGGGGAAGGGTGAGCGAGCCAGGGGCGGGGACGCCGCGCACCCGCGAGCCCACGACCAGATCGGCCCGGCCCTCGAGGAGCGGCGCCAGCACCTCGGGGAGCTGCGCGGGATCGTCGCTGGCATCGGCGTCGAGGAACGCGACCAGTTCGGGCGGGCGCTCCCTCAGGTGGGCGAGTCCGGCGAGGCACGCGGCGCCGTAGCCGCGCCGCGGCTCGCGGACCACGGTGGCGCCGGCGGCGCGCGCGACCGCCGCGGTGCCGTCGGTCGAGCCGTTGTCCACGACCACCACGTCGCTCACACCCGCGCGTGGGAGTGCTGCGAGCACCTGCCCGAGCGATCGCTCCTCGTTCAGCGCCGGAATGACGACCGCGACCGTCGTACCGCCCGCTCCTACCGCTGGTCGCTCCCGGACGCCGAGTCGCGCAGCACCGCCTGGGCGGCGGCGAGCCGCGCGATCGGGACGCGGTAGGGCGAGCACGACACGTAGTTGAGGTTCGCGTGGTGACAGAACTCCACGCTCGCCGGATCGCCGCCGTGCTCGCCGCAGATCCCGACCTTGAGGTTCGCCCGGGTCGCGCGCCCGCGCTCGACCGCCCAGCGCACCAGCTCCCCGACGCCCTCCGGATCGATCGAAACGAACGGGTCCGCGGGCAGGATCTTGCGCTGGACGTACTCGGGCAGGAACTTGCCGGCGTCGTCGCGCGAGAAGCCGAAGGCGAGCTGGGTCAGATCGTTGGTGCCGAACGAGAAGAACTCGGCCTCCTCCGCCACCCGGTCGGCGGTGACCGCGGCGCGCGGCACCTCGATCATGGTGCCGACCAGGTACTCGATCGTGTGCCCGCGGCGCGCCATGACCTCGTTCGCCACCTTGCGCACGACCGCCGCCTGATCGCGCAGCTCGTTCACGTGGCCGACGAGGGGAATCATGATCTCGGGGCGGACCGCGATCCCCTTCCGCTTCACGCGGCACGCGGCCTCCAGGATCGCCCGCGCCTGCATCTTCGTGATCTCGGGGAACGTGATCCCGAGCCGGCAGCCGCGGTGG
>JBGQIE010000262.1:0-2808 GCA_041498315.1 Candidatus Eiseniibacteriota bacterium | reverse complement strand
TCCCAGGTGTCGGACTGGAGCCGCGAGGTGTCCTCGTAGCCGGTCGTCAGCATGTGCCAGTCGGCGACCATGTGGAAGTTCTGCCAGCCCTGGTTCTGGAGCCGCACCCAGTTCTCGAGTGCCCCGACGTAGTTCCCGAGGTGGAGCCGGCCGGTCGGGCGCATGCCCGAGAGGATGCGGCCCGGGCTCACAGCGGCACCGCGCCGGGCGGCAGGCCGAACAGGCCCAGGCAGGCGTGCACCGCGAAGCGGAGCGGCGCATAGAGCACGCGGCTCGAGATCGCGGGCGTCGAGAGCAGCAGCATGACGAGCGCCATGCCGAGCAGCCGGAAGTGCTGGACCGCGATGATGTGGCGCAGCGGCAGGAAGCGGAACAGCACCCACGAGCCGTCGAGGGGCGGAATCGGGATCAAGTTGAAGAGCCCGAGCGCGCAGTTCCACACCACCCCCGCCACGGCCATCTCGCGCAGCGGCGCGAAGAAGCCCGTCCCGGGCGAAAGCCGGGCGAGCGCGGCGAATAGCAGCGCGAGCAGCGCATTCGAGGCCGGGCCGGCGAGCGCCACCTTGACCGGGTCGTTGCGCGGGCTCCGCAGCCGCGCCCAGTCGATGGGCACCGGCTTCGCCCAGCCGAACAGGAACGGCGAGCGAACCAAGACCAGCACGCCGGGGATCAGGAGCGAGCCCACCGGATCGACGTGGGGCAGCGGATTGAGCGTCAGCCGGCCGCGGTCGCGAGCGGTCGGGTCGCCGCACCACAGCGCCATGAGCCCGTGGGCGCACTCGTGCACGACGATGCTGAGCACGAACACCGGAAGGACGAGGAAGAAGGAGGGATCAAAGGACACGCGCGCTCCGGGCGATCAGGGTGGGGAATTCCCGGCCACACTATCGGGAATGAAGGGTGGAATCAAGGAGATGGCACTTCACGTGTTACGTGAAGGGGTCTCCGAATCGGGCAGCGCCTTGAGGACGATCAGGGTCAGGTCGTCGCTCACGCCCCGCTCCCCCGCCCAGCTCGTGACCTCGGCGATGATGCCCTGGACCACCTCGCTCGCGCTGCGCTCCCCGATCGTCGCCATGATCTGCTCGAGCCTCCGGGTGCCGAACTGCTCGCCGCTCGGCGACTCGGTCTCGGTGATGCCGTCGGTGTACATGACCAGCAGATCGCCGGGCCGGACCGCGAGCGGACGCTCCTCGTAGCGCGCGTCGGGCAGCACCCCGAAGGCCACGCCTCCCTCCTCGAGGTACTCGTAGCGGCCGTCGGCGCGCAGCAGGATGGGCGGATTGTGCCCGGCGTTCGAGAAGATGAGCACGCGGTTCTTGAAGTCGAGCACGCCGTAGAACGCGGTCACGAACTTATCGCGATCGGTGCTCTCGTGGAGCAGCGAGTTGACCTTGCGCATGACCGCGCGGATCGCGAACTCGTTGCGCACCTCGGCGAGCAGGCTCATGCGGAATCCCGCCATGATGAGGGCCGCGGGAATGCCCTTGCCCGAGACGTCGGCGATCGCCAGGCCCACCCGCCCCTCGGCGACCGGGACGAAATCGTAGTAGTCGCCCCCCACCTCGTCATGGGGGAGTGTGGCCCCCGCCAGGTCGAAGTTCGCGATCGTGGGCGCGTGCTTGGGCAGGAACGAGAGCTGGATCTCGCGCGCGATCGCCAGCTCCTTCTCGAAGCGGCGCCGCTCGAGCAGCTCGCGGGTGGTGCGCGCGCGTTCGACCGCGACCGCCGCCTGGGCCGCGAACGCGGACAGCAGCTCGAGATGGCCGTCGTGGTAGGCGTCGTCGTGGTCGCTCTCGAGGTTGAACACCCCGATGGTGCGGCCCGCGAGCATGAGCGGTGCGGCGATCTCGCTGCGGGTCGAGGGCCGCGCCGCGACGTAGCGCACGTCGGCGGCGACGTCGGGCACGATGACCGACTGCCCGGTCTTGGCGACCCAGCCGACGATGCCCTGCCCGACCTGGAGGTCGAAGGCATGCTCGGAGTTCCGGGGGTAGCCGACCTCGCGCACCATCTCGAGCGCCAGCGTGCTGCGATTGACCAGGTAGATGGAGGCGGCGTCGTAGCTCACCACCTGGCGCAGGGCCTTGAAGATCGCCTCGATGACCTCGTCGAGGTCGAGCGGCGCGGACAGCGCCATCGAGACCTCGAGCAGCACGTCCTTCTCGAGCGCGCGCCGCTCGGTCTCGTCGTAGAGCAGGGCGTTGTCGAGCGCGAAGGCGACGTGCTCGGCCGCCAGGTCGAGGCGGTCGAAGTCGTCGGCGTCGAAGGCGCCGCCGCCGCGCTTGTCGAGGCATTCGATGGCCCCGAACACCTCCCCGCGCCGGAACAGCGGGATGACGATGGCGCTGCGGAACGGGGCGATCTCGCCCTGAAGCGGCGGGCGCGGGTCATTGGGCCCGAGCCTGAGCGCTTGCTCGTGGGTCACCGCCCAGCCCGCCAGCCCGTCGCCGCGCGCCTTGCGTTGCTCGACCGGGGCGCCGCTGCTCCCTTCCGGGAAGTCGCGGGCGACCAGGCGCCGGCCGTTGCGGCGGGCGAGCCAGATATGGGCCGTCTCGGCGTCCACGAGGCGGGCGCAGTGCCCGGTCGCCAACCGCAGCAGATCGTTGAGGTTGGCGGCCCCGCGGAAGGTCAGCCCCGCCTGGGTGTCGAGGTTCGTGAGCGAGCGCAGGGCGGCGTCGAACCCCCCCGAACCGGCGGTGGCGTGGTCCCCGGGGGCCTTCCCGGCGGCCCCTTCCGGGGCCTCGGATGCGGTGGAGTCAGGCATGGACCGAGCACCCTAGCATGCGCTTGGAGGGGCGACAAAAC
>JBGQIE010000261.1:0-2822 GCA_041498315.1 Candidatus Eiseniibacteriota bacterium | reverse complement strand
GGCGCGCCTGGCTCGGCACCCAGCGCCGCCGGATGGACGACCAGGAGGAGACGCTCGAGGCCGTGCCGGCCCGGCCGGCGATGACCGACTCGGGGCTCGACTTCGAGAGCGCGATGGAGCGCCTGCCGGAAGGGGCGCGCGAGGTGTTCGTCCTCCACGATGTGGAGGGCTATAAGCACGAGGAGATCGCGGGCATGCTGGGGATCACGAGCGGGACCACCAAGGCGCAGCTCCATCGCGCCCGCATGCTGCTGCGCAAGCATCTCGAGGCCTGACGAACGCCATGTCTCATTCCTGGACCGACCGGCTCTCCGAGTACCTCGACGGCGGCATGCGCCCCAAGGAGCGCGCGGCGCTCGAGGCGCATTTGGCCTCGTGCCCGGACTGCGCCCGGGCACTGGCCGAGCTGAGCGCGGTCGTGGCGCGGGCCGGCCGTCTGCCCGCGCGGGCCCCCGCGGCCGACCTGTGGCCCGGGATCGCCTCCCGGCTCGAGCCGCGCCGCGCTCCCCGGAGCTTCGGCGCGATGCTCGGCGGGTGGCGGGTGAGCTTCACGGTGCCGCAGCTCGCCGCGGCGGCACTCGCCCTGACACTGCTCTCCTCGGGCACCATGTGGCTCGCGCTCAGCCGCCGTCCCGCGCCGATCCCGGCGGGCTCGTCGGCGCAGCGCGTCGGGCCCTCCCATGAGGCGGAGACCGCGAGCGGCGCGGACGGGGCGGTCGCCGACTTCGGCTTCGCGCGCTACGACGCGGCGATCGCCGATCTCGAGCGCGTGCTCGCGCTCCACCGTAGCCAGCTCGATCCCGCCACGGTGCGCGTCGTCGAGGAGAACCTGCGCATCATCGACCGCGCGACCGCGCAGGCGCGCCGCGCGCTCGCGGCCGATCCCGCCAATCCCTATCTCAACGGCCACCTCGCCGATCAGATGCGGCGCAAGGTGGAGCTGCTGCGCCAGGTCGCCTCGCTCATCCACGCCTGAGGAGAACCCCATTCCTATGTTTCCGATGCTCGCGGCCGTGCTGCTGACCACCACGGTCTTCACCGTGCACACCGACACCACCGTGACGGTGAAGCCCGACGCCCGCCTGGTCGTCGAGAACTTCGGCGGCAGCGTCACGGTCTCGACCTGGACCAGGAACGCGGTGCGGATCGAGGCCGAGCACTCGACCCGCTCGATGGTCGATATCGAGATGTCCGACGACATCCTCAAGGTCATCTCGAGCGGCCGGCTCGGCCCCCCGCGCGCCACCGACTACACGATCACGATGCCCAAGGGGATGGAGCTGCGTGTGACTGGCGTCTACACCGACGTGACGGTCGAGGGCAGCGAGGGCGAGGTGAGGGCCCAGACCGTGCGCGGTGACATCTCGCTGCGCGGCGGGCGCGGGTTCGTTTCGCTCCGCTCGGTCCAGGGCGGGGTCAAGGTGCGCGGCGCCCGGGGCCGGCTCGAGCTGGCCTCGGTCAACGAGGCCGTGGACGTCGCGGACGTCGAGGGTGAGATCCAGGCCGAGACCGTCAACGGTGACGTGGTGATCGAGGGCGTGACGTCGTCCATGATCGACGCGAGCACGGTGAATGGCGACATCTGCTACCAGGGCGCGATCGCGAAGGACGGGCACTACCGGTTCGCGACCCACAACGGGGACATCGGGCTGGGGCTGGCCGACAATGCGAGCGCCACGGTGTCGGTCTCGACCTTTCAGGGCGAGTTCGAATCGGTGTTCAAGACCCGCCTGACCGACACCGGGGGCAAGCGCTTCAACTTCACGCTCGGCTCGGGAAGCGCCGAGCTCGCGCTCGAGTCGTTCCAGGGCACGATCCGGCTGACCCATGCCGGCGAGCGGTGTGGCGCGGATCGGGAAGCGATGCACCAGCACGTGAAGGACAGGCTGAAGGAGAAAGACAAGGACAAAGAGAAGGACGACGAGTGAGCGGGCTCTAGGCCAGGAGGACGGACCATGCACACCCTCGATCAGATCGTGGCGGCCCGCGCGCGGGCCGTGGTGTTCGGAGCGCTGGCGGCCGTGGCCGCCGTGACGGTGGGGTTCAGCGTGGGCGACGCGTCGGCCTCATCGCCGAAGGGCGCGGCCACGACCCCCAGCGCTCAGGACGCGGCGGACCAGGAGAATCTCCACTGGAGCTGGGCGATTGCCGCCGGCAAGACGATCGAGATCAAGGGCGTCAACGGCACGGTGCGCGCGCGGCGCACGCCCGGGAACCGGGTCGAGGTGCGGGCGTGGAAGCACGCGCGCCGCAGCGATCCCGAATCGGTGACCATCGAGTTCGTCGAGCACGCCGGCGGCGTCACGGTGTGCGCGGTCTATCCCAGCAGCGGATTCGGGGGCAAGAACACCTGTGAGCCCGGCGAGGCCGGCCACATGCAGACCCACAACAACGACGTGGTCGTGGACTTCGAGGTGCTGGTCCCCGCCGGCGTGGGCTTTACCGCGCGCACCGTCAACGGCAGCGTCGAAGCCGAATCCCTCGCCGGCCCGATCGTGGCCCACACGGTCAACGGTCACATCGAGGTCTCGACCACGCGGCAGGCCGAGGCCTCGACCGTGAACGGCTCGATCACCGCGCGCCTCGGCGCCACCGGGAGCAGCGGGCTCGACTTCAGCACCGTCAATGGCAGCATCACGCTCGACATGCCCGGGAACGTCGATGCCGACCTGCGCGCGGCGACCGTCAACGGCCGGATCGAGTCCGACTTCCCGATCATGGTCAAGGGCTCGATCAGCCGCCACCGGATCGAGGGCACGCTCGGCAAGGGGGGTGCGCGGCTCCAGCTCGAGACCGTGAACGGCTCGATCCACCTGCGCAAG
>JBGQIE010000260.1:0-2842 GCA_041498315.1 Candidatus Eiseniibacteriota bacterium | reverse complement strand
GCCGGCATGCAGTACACGCAGCGCAGGTTGCAGCGATCGGTGACCGAGATGCGCAGGTCGCGCACCACGCGGCCCTGTGTGTCGACGAGGGATCCGACGGGCATGCGGGTGTATTCCTCCGGGCGACCCAAAGGATACCCTGCTCGGCAGGCTCCGACAAGGGCGGTAGGATGGGCCCCCGATGCCTGGTCGAGCCCCGGGGTCGCGGAGACGGAACCCACTGAGCGCCACGGCCGTGTGGCTGGCGGCGGCCTGGCTGTGGGCCTCGAGTCCCGCGGGCGCCCAGCAGGTGGCAGACAGCACCTTCGACGCGCGCGTGGCGAGGCCCGCCTACGTGAACTCCCATCCACGCGTGCTGTTCGACGAGGCCCACCGCAACTTCCACACCACGACCGGGCGCTACCAGCCGTTCGCGACCTTGATCGCGAACGACGGCTACCGCGTGACGGCGAATCCCAAGCCGTTCACGCGCCCGCTGCTCGACGGCTACGACCTGCTCGTGATCGCCAACGCGGCGGGCGAGGGGTGGGACTCCGATTCGGGGGTGGTCAAGCCCGCCTTCATGAGCGACGAGTGCGACGCGGTGCGCGACTGGGTGCGGGCGGGCGGGGCACTCCTTCTGGTCGCCGACCACGCGCCCTTCGGCACCTCGGCCGAGACGCTGGCGCAGCGCTTCGGGGTCTCGATGAGCAAGGGTTACACCATCGATTCGACGCACGCCGATCCCGAGTCGGGCAATCCGAGCGTGCTGGTCTATTCGCGCGCGAACGGCCTGCTCGCGGACCACGCCATCACGCGTGGCCGCGACTCGACCGAGCGCGTGGGGCGGATCATCGCGTTCACCGGGCAGTCGCTGCTCGGGCCCGAGGGAAGCGCCGCGTTCATGAAGCTCGGCGACGGCGCGCGCGACCTGCCACTGCGCACCTTCGCCTCGGCGCGGAGTTGGAAGCTGGCCCTGAGCGAGACCCTGCCCGCGGCGGGGCGCTCACAGGGTGTGGCCTTCGCGTTCGGCAAGGGCCGGGTGGTCGTGCTGGGCGAGGCGGCGATGCTCTCGGCCCAGGTGATCCTGCGCCCCAGCGGGGCGATCGCGTTCCGCATGGGCATGAACCACCCGGGGATCGACAACCGCCAGCTCGCGCTCAACATCATGCACTGGCTCGCGGGAGTTCTGAACTAACACGCATTTGACTTGACGGCCGCGGCGCGGCGCATCGGGCGTCGGGTCATGCTCGATGGTGGGAGGAGCGGCAACGCGTCCCGGCGCCCGCTCCCGCGCGCCGTGCGACCCACAGGCTCAGCGAAGTCGTGTAGCGCGGCGTTGTGCGCCCTGCGCGGCCCTACGAGCGTCGAAAACTCGCATGATATGAATGAGCCAACCCGCCCCCGGGAAGGGCTCGCCATCATGCGCGCCTATTCGCTGTCCCATCTCAGCGACCCCGAGCTGATCCGTAGCCTCATTTCAGAAGTTGCCCACGAGCGCGGCGCCACCGCCGTCGTGCTCGCCCACATCGCCGAGGCCGATGCCCGGCGGCTCTACGTCCCTGCCGGGTATCCTTCCATGCACGCCTACTGTGTGCACGAGCAGCACATGTCCGAGGACGCCGCCTACCGGCGGATCACGGCAGCCCGAGTCGCCCGACGCTTCCCGGCGATCTTCGACGCGGTGGCCGACGGTCGACTCCACCTGACCGCCCTGATCCTGCTCTCGCCCTGCCTCACGACCGAAAACGCGGCCGACCTGCTCGCGGCGGCGGCGCACCGCACCAAGGCCGGGATCGAGGAGCTGTTGGCGCAGCGCTTCCCCCGGACCGAAGCCATGGGGTTGGTCGTGGCCCTTCCCGCGGCGGATGGGGAACTCGCTCCAGAGCGAGTTGAGATCCGCGAGTCAGTGCCAGCCGGTCAACTCGCTCCAGAGCGAGTTCCCTGCCTCTCGAAAGTGACACCCGTGGCACCCGAGCGCTTCGACCTCCACCTCACGATTGGCCAGTCCATGCAGGACAAGCTGCGCTACGCCCAGGAGTTGCTCGGGCACGCCCTCCCCTCGGGCGACCTCGCCCAGGTGCTCGACCGCGCCCTCGATTCCCTGATCAAGGACCTCGAGAAGCGCAAGTTCGCGACGACCCGGCGCCCGCGCCGTAGCATGCGCCCGGGCACGAACCCGCGGCACATCCCGGCGCACGTGAAACGCGCGGTGTGGGCGCGCGACGGCGGGCAGTGCACGTTCGTAAGCGAGAGCGGGTACCGGTGCCAGGCCCGGAAGCTGATCGAGTTCGATCACGTCGAGCCGGTGGCGCGCGGCGGCACGGCCACGGTGGCGGGGATCCGGCTGCGCTGCCGGGCGCACAACCAGTACGGGGCGGAGTGCGCGTTCGGGGCCGGCTTCATGCAGGAGAAGCGCGACGCCGCTCGGCGGGCGGCGGAAGTGCGAAGACGCGAGGCCGAAGCCGGGGTGCGGGCGAGCGAGGTGGCCCGGCGCCGTCAGGAGGAGGCGAGGGTCGCGGCTGAAGAACTCATCGCCCCGCTGCGCTCGCTCGGCTTCAGCGCCGCGGAGGCCCGGTCAGCGGCCGTGCTCTGCGAAGCCATCCCCGACGCTCCGTTGGAGCACCGCGTGCGCCGGGCGCTGACGTATTTCCGCCTGCCCCGCGGATCCGTCACGGTGCGGCCGGGTGCGGCTACCTGCTAGAACGGGCTACTCCGCCCCGCCGAGCCGCCGCGGCCACGAGGGCGCGAGCCCGATCGTGAGCGCCCAGCGCTCGCCGGCCGCGCGCGACCTGCGCCGGCGGGCCCCGGGGCGGGGCGCGCGCTCGGCGCACTCGACCCGGACCTCCTCGATCAGCGCCAG
>JBGQIE010000259.1:0-2849 GCA_041498315.1 Candidatus Eiseniibacteriota bacterium | reverse complement strand
CGGGTGCCGGTCCAGCTCGAGCTGCTCCAGGCCGGCGGCCGGCGCGCGCGTCCCGGCGGCGTGCTGGTCTACAGCGTGTGCTCGTTCGAGCCCGAGGAGACGCTCGAGCTGGTCGAGCGCTTCCTGCACGCGAGCCCGCAGTTCGTGCTCGAGGCGGCACAGGGGATCGTCCCCGAGGCGGTGGTGGACGAGAACGGCTTCATGAGCGTGCTGCCCCACGTGCACGGCTGCGACGGCGCCTTCGCCGCGCGCTTCCGCAAAACGTGAGCCCCGGCCCCGCCCCGGCTCCCAAGCTTCCCAAGTTCCCCGAGCGGCGACGCTTGAGCCGACGGGTGCGCGACGCGCTCCTCATGACGCTGATGGCACTCGTCGCCTTCGCGGTCGGGCTCTGGGTGTTCAACAGCGCCATCATGCCGCGGCTCATCCACGCCTCGGCGGAGGTGCGCGTGCCGGATCTATCGAACCTCTCGTACGAGCAGGCCGAGAAGCTGCTCGCGGACCAGCAGCTCCGCCTCGGGCGCGCCGGCGAGCGCTTCGACGCCTCGGTGCCGCGCGGCTTCATCCTCGCCCAGGATCCGCTCCCCGATACGCCGGTGCGCGTGCGCCGCCGCGTCATGGTCATGGTGAGCGAGGGCGAGGAGTTCAGCACCGTGCCCGAGATGGTGGGCTCCTCCATGCGCGGGGCCGCGCTCGCGATCGATCACGCCGGGCTGGGTTTCTCCGGGACCACGCGCGCGCCCTCGGACGACGTGGGCGAGGACATGGTCACCGCCTCGGACCCCCCGTCGGACACGGTCGTCCCCCACAACTCGCCGGTCGGGATCCTACTGTCGTCGGGGCCCGCCGACGAGGAGTACGTGATGCCCGATCTGCTCGGCCGCGAATCCCTGGTCGTCGAGAGCCAGCTCGCAGCACTTGGGTTCAGGGTCGAGACGCGCGGTCGCCGCGGTGGCGGCCTCGTGATCTTCCAGAACCCGGCGCCCGGCTCGCGGGTGACCGCCGGCGCCACGGTCCTGATCCAGTCCGGCGGCCTCGCGCGCGCCGCCAACGGGGGGAAGCGATGAGCGGGTCCCAGCGTGGGCCCGCGGGCGCGCGGCCCCGGCTCGCCCCGCCCATCGCCGCCCCGTCCATCCTCTCGGCCGATTTCTCGCGCCTGGGCGCGGAGCTTGCGATCGTGGATCCGGCCCGCGACTGGGTGCACTGCGACATCATGGACAACCACTTCGTGCCCAATCTCACCTTCGGCCCGCTGCTCGTCGAGGCGGTGCGCAAGCTGAGCCCCGCGTTTCGCGACGTCCATCTCATGATCGAGCACCCCGAGCGGCTCGTCGGCCCCTTCCGCGAGGCGGGCGCCGACCTCATCACCGTGCACCTCGAGGCCTGTCCCGATCCGGCCGCCACCTTGAGCGCGGTGCGGACTGGCGGAGCGCTCGTCGGGCTCGCGCTAAAACCCGGGACGCCTTTCGAGTCCGCCGAGCCCTGGCTCGCGGGGCTCGACCTGCTCCTCGTCATGACCGTCGAGCCGGGCTTCGGCGGCCAGGCGTTCAGACCCGAGATGCTCGAGAAGGTGCGCGCGGCGAAAGCCTGGCGCGAGCGCCACGGGGCGGGCTTCCTGATCGAGGTGGACGGCGGCATCGGCCCCCGGACCGCCCCGGCCGCCCGGGCCGCGGGGGCGGACGTGTTCGTGGCCGGGAACGCCGTGTTCGGGCAAACCGATGCCGCCGGGGCGCTGGCCGCGCTCCGCAGGGCCGTGGGCGCGGCCTGAAGCCCCTCTCTCGCAGGGTCTTCCCTAATCCCTTTGACTGTGCTATGTTGCCCGCTTTGCCAGATAGGGCGGAATCGTGTTCGAGGCGCTGACCGACCGGCTGCAGGGAATCGTCCGAAATCTTACCGGACAGGGGCGGCTCACCCCGGACAACATCCGGGAAAGCCTGCGCGAGGTGCGCCGCGCGCTGCTCGAGGCGGACGTCCAGCTGGCGGTGGCGCGCGACTTCGTCGCCCGCGTCGAGGAACGCGCGGTCGGCGAAGACGTTCTGAAGAGCCTCACTCCCGGACAGCAGGTGGTCAAGATCGTCCGGGACGAGCTCGAGAGCCTGCTCGGGAAGACGCCGGTCACACTGGCCGGCTCCTCCCATCTGCCGACGACGGTGCTGCTCGCCGGGCTCCAGGGCTCGGGTAAGACCACCTTCGCGGGCAAGCTCGCGTTGTGGCTTAAAAGCCGCTCGAAGCGCGTGCTGCTCGCGAGCGGCGACGTCTACCGCCCGGCGGCGATCGACCAGCTCGAGCGGGTCGCCGAGCAGGCGGGGGCAAGTTTCTGGCGCGCGGCCGAGGGCACGGCGCCGGTCGCGATCGCGCAGGGGGCGCTCGAAGAGGCGCGCCGGCGCGGCTTCGATTTTCTGGTGTTCGACACGGCCGGCCGGCTCCACATCGACGAGCCGCTGATGGACGAGCTCAAGGCGCTCAAGCGCGCGCTGCGCGCCCATCAGGTGCTGCTGGTCGTGGACGGGATGACCGGGCAGGAGGCGGTGCGCATCGGCCAGACCTTCGCCACCGAGGTCGGGGTGGACGGGCTGGTGCTGACCAAGATGGACGGTGATGCGCGCGGGGGTGCCGCGCTCTCGCTGCGGGCCGCGACCGGCAAGCCGATCGTGTTCTTAGGCGTGGGCGAGAAGCTGGACGGGCTCGAGAGCTTCGATCCCGCCCGGCTTGCGGGGCGGATCCTCGGCATGGGCGACGTGCTCGGGCTGGTCGAGCGCGCCCAGGCCGCGGTGAACGAAGGTGACGCGCGCCGGCTCGCGGAGCGGATGCGCAAGTCGGAGTTCACGCTCGAGGACTTCCTCGAGCAGTTG
>JBGQIE010000258.1:0-2854 GCA_041498315.1 Candidatus Eiseniibacteriota bacterium | reverse complement strand
CGTGAACCCGCTCGGGCGCGACCGCCCACCGCGAACCACGCACCGCTGTTTCATCACCCCCCCGGCCGGATCGAGTACACCGCCTGCAGCAACGCCGCCGCCACGAACGCCACCACGCCGCCGAACGCGACGATCAGGGCCGGCTCGACCACTGTGACGAGCGCCTTGAGACCGCGCTCCGCTTCCTGCGCCGCGAGGTCCCCCGCGCGCCGCGCCATGTCGGCCAGCCGGCCGCTCGACTCTCCCACCTGGACGAGCTGGAGCGCACCGGGCGCGAGCGCGGCCTCCCGTTCGAGCGACGCCGTGAGCGGCGCGCCGGCGGCCACCCGCTCCCGGGCGCGCGCGAGCCGCGCGGCCGCGGCCCCGTCGCCCGCGGCCTCTCCGGCGGCATCCAGCGCCGCGAGCAGCGGCATTCCGGCCGCGAGCATCCCGCCGAGCGCCCGGGCGATGCGCGACGTGGCGAGCGCCAGCCGCACCGGCCCGATGAGCGGGGCCGCGAGCAGGGCTTCCTCGATCCGCCGGCGGCTTACGGGGCGCCGCGCGACCTCGACGCCCAGCGCGACCAGACCGGCCACTGCCGGAATGAGCAGGAACCAGTAGTGAGAGAGGAGGCTCGAACCGACGAGCAGGATGCGCGTCGCGGGCGGCAGCTCCTGCCCCAAGTCGCCAAGCAGATCGGCGAACCGCGGCACGATCACGGTGCCGATCACGAGGACCGACACGACGCCGACGACGGCCAGGAGCAGCGGATAGGCGAGTGCCTGGCGCACGCACGCGACGAGCTCCGCTTCCTGCTCGAGATGTTTCGCCACCTGTTCGAGCGCGAGCGGGAGCTGGCTCCCGCGCTCGCCGGCCCGCAGCATTCCCAGCACGATGCCCGGCACCACGCCGCGCGCTGCGCCGAGCGCCTGTGCGAGGCTCTCTCCTTCGTGCAGCCGGGTGCGCGCGTCGGCGAGTGTATCGCGTAGCGCGCCGCGCGCGAGCGCCGCGCTCGACGCCACGGCCCGCTCGAGCGGCACGCCCGCCGAGACCAGCGCTGCGATGCTCTGGAACACGATGGCGAGGTCGCGGCGACTCGCCGGGCGACGTGCCCCTTCGGCTGCCTCCGCGGGCGTGACCGTCAGCGGGAACAAACCGCGATCCGTAACCACGGCGCTCGCCTGCCCAGCCGAGGAGGCGTCGACGATCCCCTCGACAACTCCGCCGTCGGCGCGGGCGGCGTGGAAGCGGAAAAGGGTCATCGGTGCGCGCTCTCCCACGACGTGATGTCGGCATCCTCTGCCGAGCCCCCCGGCTGTCCGTCGCGACCGTACGTGAGCAGGTCATAGCCCTGCGGGTTTACCTCCCCCGGACTCTTGTAGGTGTAGGGCCGCCCCCACGGATCGAGCGGCACCGTCTTCTTGAGGTAGGGCCCGCGCCAGTTGCGGGCTTCCGGGTCGCCCGACGGCTTCGTGCGCAGCGCCTCGAGTCCCTGGGCCGTCGACGGGTAGTAGTCGTTGTCCAGGCGGTACGCTTCGAGCGCGAGGCCGAACAGCTCGATCTGGGCGCGCGCCGCCGAGGTTTTCGCGTCGCCCACGTGGCTGAACACCATGGGGGCCACGAGCCCGGCGAGAATCGCGATGACCGTGATCACCACGAGGAGCTCGATGAGGGTGAACCCGCGGCTCCTACGCATCGGCGACACGCAGCACCTCCTCGACCGTCGTGATGCCCGCCTGCACCTTGGCCCAGCCGTCTTGACGGAGCGTCCGCATGCCCTGCTCGGCGGCGAGCGCGCGCAGGGCGGCCGGGTCCGGGCCGCGAAGGAACGCCTGCTTCATATCTTCGGTGATGACGAGGAGCTCGAAAATCCCGGTGCGGCCGCGGTAGCCGGTCCCGCGACACGTGGGGCAGCCCCGCCCACGTTCCAACACGGGATCCTTGACCGGTTGCTGGGCCAGCAGCGCCACCGACCCGGCGTCCGGATGGTAGCGCTCGCGGCACTCCGGGCAGACCCTCCGCACGAGCCGCTGAGCCAGCACCGCCTCCACGGTCGCCGCGATGAGATAGGGCTCGACCTTCAGGTCCACCAACCGCGTGACCGCGCTCGCCGCGTCGTTCGTGTGGAGCGTGGAGAAGACGAGGTGCCCGGTGAGCGCCGCCTGGACCGCGATCGCCGCCGTCTCGCCATCCCGCATCTCGCCGACCATCAGCACGTCCGGGTCCTGCCGCAAGATGCTCCGCAGCGCGCCCGCGAACGTCATCCCGGCCTTCACGTTCACGGGCACCTGGGTGACGCCGTCCAGGTGATACTCGACCGGCTCCTCGACGGTGATGATCTTTTCGGCGGTGCGTTGCCGGAGGCCAAGCGCCGCGTACACCGTCGTCGTCTTGCCACTACCGGTGGGTCCCGTGGCGAGCAGGATGCCGTGCGGGCGCTCGGCCAAGCGCCGAAACGTCGCGAACGCATCCGGCGCCAGACCCAGCTCGTCGAGCGCCACCGGGCGCCCGCCGCGGTCGAGCAGCCGCAGTACCACCGACTCCCCGTACAGTGTCGGGACGGTCGAGACGCGGAGATCGAGCTCGCGCTCCTCGAGGCGCACGCGGAGCCGGCCGTCCTGCGGCGCGCGCCGCTCGGCGATATCGAGCTCGGCGAGGAGCTTCACGCGCGAGACCACCGCGGCCTGAAGCCCCTTCGGCGGGCTCGGTAGCTCCGTCAGCACGCCATCCACCCGGAACCGTACGCGCAGCCCGTCGCGACTGGCTTCAAGGTGAATGTCGGACGCCCGGGCGTCGTGGGCCTCGCGGATCAGCAGGTTGACGAACCGGATGACGGGGGGCTGGTTCGCGAGGTGGCGCGTGTCGGCGAGCGCGT
>JBGQIE010000257.1:0-2877 GCA_041498315.1 Candidatus Eiseniibacteriota bacterium | reverse complement strand
GGGCCGGGCGATCCGCGAGGGGCTCGACCGCGAAGGCCGGCCCATGCTCGCGATGCCCTCGAACGATTTCCACGGGCTCTCGGACCGCGATCTCGCGTCGCTCATCTCGTTCCTGCGCGCCCAGCGCGCGGTCGAGCATGCCACGCCCGCGCGGCGCCTGAGCCCGATCGCCTACCTGATGCTGGGCGCGCGCGCGCTCGAGTCCAGCCGTCAGAGCCCGGTCCCGGGGCCGGTCGCGGCGCTCCAGGCGAACGCCACGCCCGCCTACGGCGCCTATCTGACGGCCTACCTGGGCTGCGCCGACTGCCACGGCGCCGACTTTCGCGGCGGGCGCAATCCGCTCGCCCCGCACGGTCCCGACCTGCTGCCCTTGGTCGCCCATGTCGCCCCCGACTCGTTCCGGCGCGCCGTGCAGGAGGGCGTCGGGTCGGGCGGCCGGGCGCTCGATCCCGCCGTGATGCCCTGGCGCGTGTTCCGAAGGCTCAGTGCCACGGAAGTCGCCGCGGTGTATCAATTCCTGCGGCGTCAGACCGGGGCGGTGCGCCCCGGGTCGTAGCGGACCGTCACGAGGAGGCCGAGATGGGCAAGATCAGCGTGGGTCGCGTCGTCATGGGCGGAGTACTGGCGGGCGTGTTCCTGTTCCTCACCGAGTTCCTCATGCAGGGGGTGTGGCTGGGCTCCGCCTGGACCGAGGCGCAGAAGGCCCTCGGCAAGGGGACTTCGGCCTCCGGCATGTCCACCACGATGATGATCTACGCCCTGTGGAGCCTGGTGCTGGGGATCGGCATGGTATGGATCTACGCCGGGATCCGGCCGCGCTTCGGCCCCGGTCCCGGGACCGCGTTGCGGGCGGGGCTCGTGGCCTGGGCGATCGGATCGGTGGGCCCGGTGCTGGTCCAGGTCGCCGCGGGGATCTGGCCCACCCAGCTGCTGCTCACCAGCATGGGCGGGGAGTTCGTGCTGTTCACGGTGGCCGCGGTGATGGGCGCCGCGCCCTACAAGGAGACCGCGTAGCTCAGGCCGTGCGCGGCTCCTCCGGGTTCCGAACCAGGCGCGCCGCGGCACGGTCGAGCAGCCATTCGCGCTCCCGCACCAGCCGGGCCGGGATGAGGTCCGGGTCGGTCGTGCCCTCGAGCGCGCGCGCAACCGCCTCGGCCTTCGAGGCCCCGGTCGCGAGCACCATGATCTCGCGCGCCTCGCGGAACACGCGCGGGGTGATCGTGATGCGCCTGAGCGGCGGCTTCGGGCTGTCGCGCACCGCGGCCACGCGGGCCAGCGCCTCGCGCGCCACCGGCGAGCCCGGGAAGATCGAGGCGGTGTGCCCGTCCGCGCCGATCCCGAGGATGATGAGATCGATCACCGCCGGCAGCGCGCTCTCGTACTCGCGCACCCCCTGCTCGAGGTCCGGATCCTCGGCGCGGATGCGGTGGACGTTCTTGGCCGGAATGCCGGCGGGCTCGATGAGCGCGGCGCGCGCCATGCCGTAGTTGCTCTCGGGATGATCGGGCGGCACCGCGCGCTCGTCGGCGAAATAGACATCGACCGCGCGCCACTTCAAGGGGTCCAGCCAGGGGCCCGCGGCCAGCGCCTGGTAGCTGGCGATCGGCGTGTGCCCGCCCGAGAGCACGAGGCTGCAGCGGCCGCCCACGCCCATGCTCGCGATGATGCGCTGGGCGATCTTGCCCGCCGCCGCCTGCGCCAGCTCCGCGGCATCCGCGAACACCCGCACCTGTCCCATGGCCTCAAGTCCCCGCGCTCACGGGCGGCGCCACGCGCGCCGGTCGCGCCGCATCATGGCGTGGCACGACTCGGGGCCCCACGAGCCCGGCTCGTAGTTGGGGAAATCCGTGGCCGGATGCCGGTCCACGTGCTCGAGGATCGGATTGATCCACGCCCACGACGCCTCGACCGCGTCGCGGCGCGAGAACAACGTGGCGTCCCCGCGCATGGCGTCGAGCAGCAGGCGCTCGTAGGCCTCGGGGGGCTCGCCGCCGAACGCCTCGCGGTAGTTCATCTCCATCGCCACGGTCCCGATCATGACGTCCTGGCCCGGGATCTTCGAGGCGAACTGGAGCGCGATGCCCTCGTCGGGCTGGATGCGGAGCGTGAGCACGTTGGGCGCGATGGTGTCGCACACCTCGGGACGCCCGAACAGCGAGAGCGGAATCGGCTGCAGGTGGAGCGCCACCTCGGTGACGCGCTTCGCGAGCTTCTTGCCGGTGCGCAGGTAGAACGGCACCCCCTGCCAGCGCCAGTTGTCCACCCACACCCGGAGGGCGGCGAAGGTCGGGATGACCGAGTCCATCGCGACGTCGGGCTCGTCGCGGTAGCCGCGGTACTGGCCCAGCACCACCTCGCGCTCGATCGTGTCGGCCCAGGGGTCACGCAGGGCATTCAGCACCTTGAGCTTCTCGCCGCGGATGTCGTCGGCGCTCCCGGTCGTGGGCGGCTCCATCGCGGTCAGGCTCAGGACCTCGAGCAGGTGATTCTGGACGATGTCGCGCAGCACCCCGGTCCGCTCGTAGAACTTGCCGCGCGTGCCCACGCCCATGGTCTCGGCGGCCGTGATCTCCACGTGGTGGATGTACTTCCGACTCCACACCGGCTCGAACATGCTGTTCCCGAAGCGGAACACCAGGATGTTCTGGACCGTCTCCTTGCCCAGGTAGTGGTCGATGCGGAAGGTCTGGGATTCATCGAGCACGTTCGCGACCAGCCGGTTGAGCGCCTGGGCAGTCTCCAGATCGCGGCCGAACGGCTTCTCGATGATGACCCGCGTCCACGAGACCTCGCGCGGAGCGTGGATGAGCCCGGCCTGCTTGAGCCGGTGGAGGATGATCTCGAACTCGTTCGAGGCGGTCGCCAGGTAGAAGAGCC
>JBGQIE010000256.1:0-2916 GCA_041498315.1 Candidatus Eiseniibacteriota bacterium | reverse complement strand
GGGCTTCGCTCCGCGGGATTGCTGCTCGCCATCCCCACGCTGTTGATCGTTTCGCCGCTCCTGGGGGCATTCCTCGGCAACCTCCTCGACCGGCGCCTGGGCAACTCACACTGGTGGGCAGGCGCGGGGTTGCTGCTGGGATTCGGCGCCGCCGGCCGCGAGATCTACCGCATCGTGAAGCGCTCACAGCAGGAAGAGGAGGAGGAGGATCGGCGCCCCTGAAGCCGGTCGCCCCACACCCCATGGGTCTCGAGTTCCTCGCCCGCGTCCGCCGCACCACCCTGTGGGTGGTCGCCGTGGTCTCGCTGCTGACCGCCACCTACGCCGTGCCGGCGGTGGCACTCGCGGTCGCTCTCGGCGCGGCCTGGTCGCTCGCCAATCTGGCCCTCATCGAGCGGCTGATCGTGACCCTCACGGGGCCCGAGCGCGGCACGATGCCGGCCGCGACGCGCGCGGCGCGGTCCGTGCTCGGCATGCTGATCCTGTTCGCGGCCGGCGCGTTCCTGCTCCGGCGCCTGTCCCCGGCGGCGCTCATGTGGGGCTTCTTCGTTCCCTACGCGGTGCTGGTGCTCAAGGCCGCGGCCCTCCTCCTGCTGCCCTCCGCGCTCTGGAAGCGCCTGACGCGCGATCCGCGCCTCGCCACGCTGGCGGTGGCGCTGGCGATCGGGGCGGCCTGGCTCGCGCTGGCGCCGCTGCGCTCGCAGTCGAACCCGGTGACGCACGCCACGGTCGCGGCCGCCGGGGCCGAGGCGCCCGTTCCCGGCGCGGCGGCGGGCGGCGCGCACGAGGCGCCGAGCGGGGGAGTACCGGGCCCCGAGAAGTTCCCCAACGTCATCACGGTGCTCCACCGCGCGTTTCCGCACGCGGGCTGGGCGGAGTTCCTGCACCACTACGAGGTGATCGTCTTCGCCCTGCTGATCGCCTTCCTGCTCGGTCTCACCGCGCGGCTCGCCACCCGCAACGCGCGGCTCATTCCCGATGGGCTCCAGAACGTCGTCGAGACGCTGGTCGAAGCCCTCAACGATTTCATCACCGGCATCCTGGGCGAGCGCCACGCCGCGCGCTACGTGCCGTTCCTCGGCACGCTGTTCATCTACATCTGGGCCATGAACCTGTTCGGCCTGATCCCGTTCATGGATTCGCCGACCTCGAACCTCAACGTCACCGTGGCGCTCGCGCTCACGGTGTTCGTGTACGCCCAGTACATCGGGCTGCGCGGCCTGGGGCTGGTGGGGTACGTCGACCACCTCATGGGCTCGCCCCGCAACCTCACCGGCTGGCTGCTGGTGCCGCTCATGCTGCCCATCCACGTCCTGGGCGAGCTCGCCAAGCCGATCTCGCTCTCGTGCCGACTGTTCGGGAACATCTTCGGCGAGGACATGCTGCTGGTCGCGTTCGTGTCCCTGGGCGTGACGACGCTGTCCTTCACCCACCTGCCGTTCGGCCTGCCGCTCCAGCTCCCGTTCCTGCTGCTCGCGCTGCTCACGAGCACGCTCCAGGCGCTGGTGTTCACCGTGCTCAGCACGATCTACTTCCTCCTCATGCTTCCGCACCACGACCACGAGCCGGGGCACGAAGCGGAGGAATCACTGTTGGAACACAGTCCCATCTAACCCGGAGGACACGTCATGAACTTCCAGGCAGCGCTGGCTCTCGGACTTCCCCTCGGCATCGGCATCGCCGCGATCGGATCGGGCATCGGTCTGGGCCTCATCGGTCAGGGCGCGATGCAGGCGATCGGCCGCCAGCCCGAGGCCACCGCCAAGATCCAGCTCGCGATGATCATCGTGGCCGCGCTCGCCGAGGCGCTCACGATCTACGCGTTCGTCACCATGTTCCTGCTCTCCGGGAAGATCCAGTAGGGCGCGGCCAGAATCCCTGAGGAGCACGCATGAACGGTCTCATCGACATCAGGCAGGTCGCGACCCAGATCCTGGGCTTCCTGATCCTGCTGTGGGGCCTGCGCAAGTGGGCCTGGGGTCCGGTGCTCGAGATGCTCGAGGCGCGCCGGCGGAAGATCGCCGGCGAGTTCGAGGAGGCGGAGCGCCGCAAGGCCGAGGCGCTCGAGCTCAAGGCGCGCTACGAGCAGGACCTGCGCGGCATCGAGGCCCAGGCGCGCGCGCGCATCCAGCAGGCGGTCCTCGAGGGGCAGAAGGTCGCGGCCGAGATCAAGTCGCAGGCGCAGGCCGAGGCGCAGCAGCGCCTCACCCGCGCCCAGGAGGAGATCGCCCATGAGCGCGACCGGGCCAAGGAAGCGCTCAAGGAGCAGATCGTGAGCCTGGCGGTGCGCTCGGCCGAGAAGATCCTGCGCCGCAATCTCGACGATCCGACGCAGCGCAAGCTGGCGAGCGACTTCATCGACGAGGTGGGGGCTCCGCGGTGAGGGATATCGCGGTCGCGTCCCGCTACGCCAAGGCGCTGTTCATCGCCGCCGGACACCGCCACGAGACCGAGGCGGCCCTGGCGGACCTCACGGCCGTGGGCACGCTGCTCGCCCCCGGATCGCGTACGGCGCGGTTCTTCGCCTCGCCCGAGGTGCGGCTCGTGGACAAGCGCGAGCTGCTGCGGCGCGCCCTCGATCAGCGCGCGGTGCGCTCGATCGTCGTGTTCGTGGATCTGCTGCTGCGCAAGAAGCGGCTTCACGAGCTGCCGCTCATCGTCCCCGAGTACGAAGCGCTGGTCGAGCGGGCGCAGGGGATCCAGCGCGCCCAGCTCGTGAGCGCCGTGCCGTTCGGCAAGGCGGAGCTCGCCCGGCTCCAGAAGCAGCTCGAGGCCCGGCTGAACGCCCGGGTCAAGCTCAGCGCCGTGGTCGACGAGCGGCTGCTCGGGGGCGCGCTGGTGCACATCGGCGACCAGGTCATCGACCGCTCGGTGCGCACGCTGCTGGGCGCGATCGCCACACAGCTCCATGAGGCC
>JBGQIE010000255.1:0-2943 GCA_041498315.1 Candidatus Eiseniibacteriota bacterium | reverse complement strand
TCTATTTCGGAGATGCGACCGGCCGGCCCGGCAGCCTGCTCACGTTCTTTCCGTGGGCGGGCATGCCGCGCGGCCGCCCGGGCCCCGGTCAGGTGACGCGCGTCTCGTTCCTCGTGCCGGCCGCCTCGCTCGGGTGGTGGGAGCGCCGCTTCGCGGATCGCGGCATGGCGAGTACCCGCCCGGACGAGCGCACGATCACGTTCGAGGACCCGGACGGAATGTCTCTCGCGCTGGTCGCGGATGAGGCGGCCCGGCCCGAGACGGAGGACGGCGCGTGGGCGGGAGGCCCGGTGCCGGTCGAGCACGTCCCACTCGGTCTCCACGGGGTCACGATCGAGGTCGCGCGCGCGGAACGCTCGATCGAGCTGCTCACCGAATCCCTGGGATTCGGCGGCGGATCGAGCGCTGACGCGGCGCACCGGCTCGTCACCCGCGGCGGGGGCATGGGCTCGCGGGTCGAAGTGCTCGAGCGGCCCGGTGCCGCGCCAGGGCGGCTGGGCGCCGGGACCGTGCACCACGTCGCCTTCCGCGCCCGCGACGACGCGGAGCAGAACGCGTGGCGCGAAAAGCTCGCCCGGCGCGGCCTCGGGGTGACGCCGGTCCAGGACCGCTGCTACTTCCACTCGATCTACTTCCGCGAGCCCGGTGGCGTGCTCTACGAGATCGCCACGGACCCGCCGGGCTTCACGATCGACGAAAGCGCGGCGGAGCTGGGTGGCGCCCTCAAGCTTCCGCCCTGGCTCGAGGAGGCGCGAGGCGACATCGAACGCTCGCTGCCCGTGATCCGGCTCCCCCAGGCGGAGCGCGTGCCGTGAGCCCGGCGTCCGTCGAGGGTTTCGTCCACCGCTTCGTTCCCGGTGCCGCGGAATCGCCCACGCTGCTGCTCCTCCACGGGACCGGCGGCGACGAGAACGATCTCATCCCGCTTGGGCGCATCATCGATCCCGCCGCGCCCGTGCTCTCGCCGCGCGGCCAGGTGCTCGAGCACGGCATGCCGCGCTTCTTCCGCCGCATCTCCGAAGGCGTATTCGACATCCCGGACCTCGAGCGGCGCACCCGGTACCTCGCGGAGTTCATCGCCGCGGCGGCGACGCGCTACGGCTTCGATCCGGCGCGGCTCGTGGCGGTGGGCTACTCGAACGGCGCCAACATCGCGGGGAGCCTCCTGCTGCTCGAGCCGCGCGTGCTCGCGGGCGCCATCCTGATGCGCGCGATGGTGCCGTTCGAGCCCCGCGACCACGCACCCGACGCACTGGCGGGCGTCCCGGTCCTGATCGCCGCGGGAAGGCTCGATCCGATCGCGCGCCCCGAGCAGGCCGAGCGCCTCGCTGGGATCTTGCGCGGACGCGGCGCGGAGGTCTCGCTTCATTGGGAGCAGGCCGGGCATGGACTCGAGCAGGCCGAGGTCGAGGCGGCGCGGGAGTGGCTCAAGGCAAGGGCCGGCGGCCTGAATCGACCGTCGGCCCCGCCGTTCAACGAGCCTTCCGCATCCCCCGAAGCGTCCAGCTCGTCTACCCGTTCCCCTGGGACCAAGGGCGCCCCGTGATCCCATAGCCGCTCACGGTGCGCCTCCAGGCGAATATCGCAGGGGGATAGCGCAAGCGCCGGGCCAGCGGGCCGAAATCGCTAAGTCGTTGCTGGATCGCAGGGCGGGCGCCCGGGGCGGCGGAAGAAGAATGCGTACGTCCGCGAAGAATGCGGAGATCGCGCCGCGGGCGGGCTAGATGATCTCGAGCGTGGGCGCGCGCCGGATGGCGCCCGCCTCCATTGCCTGGCGGTAGAGCCACTCGAGCGCGCGCCGCCCGGTCTCGCCCATGTCGAGGGTGAGCTCGTTCACGTACATGTGGACGAACTTCTTGCCCTGGGCGACGTCGAGGCCGCGGCCGAACTGAAGCGCGTAGCGGATGGCTTCGTCCTCGTGGTCGCGCGCCGCCTGGATGCTGGCGCGGAAGCCCTCGCTCACCGCGCACATGAGGTCCGCCCCCAGGTCGCGGCGCACCACGTCGAGCCCGAGCGGCACCGGCAGCCCATCACGCTTCTGCCAGAGCTCTCCGAAGTCGAGCACCTTGACGAGCCCCTCGGCCTGGTAGGTGAGCTGGCTCTCGTGGATGATGACTCCGGCATCCACCTCGCCCGCGGTGACCGCGGCCGGGATGCGGTCGAACATGACCTCGACCGGGCTGCATTCCGGGCACTCGATGCGCAGCAGCAGCGCCGCGGTCGTGAGAGCACCCGGGATCGCCACCCGCTTGCCGCGCAGATCCGCCAGCGCCATGGGTGCGCGCGCCACCAGCACCGGCCCCCAGCCCATGCCCATCGAGGCGCCGCAGCTCAGGATGGCATAGCGATCGGCGAGCTGCGCGTAGGCGTGGGCGGACACCGCGGTGATCTCGAGGTCGGCGCGCTCGATGGCGCGGAGGTTCAAGCTCTGGATGTCCTGGAGCACGTGCTCGACGCGGCAACCCGGGATCGCGGCCAGCCCGGTGTGGAAGCCGTAGAACATGTAGGCGTCGTCGGCATCGGGGCTGTGGCCGAAGCGCAGGGTACGAACGGGCGCGGCCGTGGCGGGCTCGGGGGGAGTGAGCGTCACAGCCGGGCAGGATAGCGGATGCGGGGGCAAGGGCGGAAATCGCGGGGCGGGCGCAGGGGCGGTGGACGTGCTCGCGAGGTCAACCGCCGAGGACACAGGCACGTAGAAGTGCTCGCGGGTGTTCCGGTCGTCCTAGAGAAATGGCCGGTCCGGAAGTAGCCCTCGCTCATGTCAGCGTCTGGGCCTATGTTCGGCTCGTAGAAAGCCGCGGCGAGAGCCTCCCACGAAGGGCGACCCCGATCTTCGGCAAATTCGCTGGAAAGACAGGGAGGTCGCTCGTGACTCGCTCCACAGTAACTGCGCTGTTCATGCCGCCGCGAATGGGCTGGGCGCTCGCCCGCCTGACCCTCGCG
>JBGQIE010000254.1:0-2949 GCA_041498315.1 Candidatus Eiseniibacteriota bacterium | reverse complement strand
GGTCCGGCGCCGGCCCAGGAATTCCCGCGCGATCGCCACGTCGTCGAACGGCACCTGCTGGTCGCCGAGAATCTGATACTTCTCGTGGCCCTTGCCCGCGATCAGCACCATGTCGCCGGCCGCCGCGATCGCCGCGGGGTCCTCGCCGCGCGGGTTGTCGTTCGTGATCCAGGCGCGATCGCTGGCCTCGCCCGCGATCCGTCCCATCAGGGGGCGCTTGCCACGGTCGCGCTCACCACCGCAGCCGAACACGAGCAGCACCCGGCCACGCGTGTGCTCGCGACAGGCCGCCAGCGCGCGCGCGAGGGCATCGGGCGTGTGCGCGTAGTCCACGACCACATCGAAGGGCTGGCCGGCCGAGACCCGCTCGAGCCGTCCGGGAACGCCCGGCATGCTCTCGAGGCCGCGCACGATCGCTTTCTCGTCGATCCCGAGCGCGAGCGCCGCGGCGTAGGCGGCCGCGGCGTTCGAGGCGTTGTAGCGCCCCAGCATCGGGAGCGTGAAGGCGTGCTCGCGGTCGCGGCCGGCACCCGCTCCAGGGGGTGTCGCGACGACCACGAGCGAGAGCCCCCCGGGCACGGCGCTCACGCGCCCCACCCGCACGTCGAGTTGTTCGCCGCGGTCGCGGTCGCCGAGCCCGAAGCGGAGCACCGTGCGGCCGCCACGCTTCGCGGCCTCGATCACGCGCTCCGCCGCCGGGTCGTCCGCGTTCACCACCGCGATCGTGGGCTTCGAGGAGGCGCCGTTGCGCCCGTCGAAGAGCATGAGCTTGGCGTCGAGGTAGGCGTCCATGGTGCCGTGGAAGTCGAGGTGATCCTGAGTGAGGTTCGTGAACACGACGGCGTCGAACTCCACGCCATAGGCGCGGCGCTGGACCAGGGCGTGGCTGCTCACCTCCATGGCGACCGACTTCACGCCACGGTCCAGCATCTCGCGCAGCAGTCCCTCGAGCTCCGGCGCCTCCGGAGTCGTGAACGGCGCCGGGCGGGTCTCCTGGCCGAGCCGGTAGCCCGTGGTGCCGATCACCCCGGCGGTCCGCCCCGCGGCGCGGAAGATGGACTCGAGCATCCAGGTCGTGGTGGTCTTGCCGTTGGTCCCGGTGGCGCCCACGACGGCCAGCCCCCGCGAGGGGTGCCCGTACCAGCGCGCGGAGGCCAGCGCGAGAGTCCGCCGCGGCTCCTCGACCTCGATGACCGGGGCCGGCGCGGACCGCGCCGCGCCGGCGCGCCCCACGACCACCGCCGCGGCGCCGGCCGCGAGCGCCTGGTCCACGAACGCGCCGCCATCGGCGCGCGCGCCCGGGAGCGCGAAGAACAGGTCGCCGCGCCGGACGCGGCGCGAGTCGTAGGCGATGCCGCGGATCTCGATGTCGAGTGGGCCCGTGACTCCGAGCACGTCGGTCTCTTCGAGTAGTTGTCGCAGGGTCACGGCTCCCCGATCGAGGCCGCGGTTCCGGGAGCGCGCGGCCGGGACGCGGCGGCGAACGCCGCGATGGAGAGGCCGACCGGCCGGCCCCGCGTCCTTCCGATCGCCTCGGTCGTCACGCCCGGGTCGATGGTGGCGCACCATACCCGGCAGGCGCCGTGGAGCGGCAGCGGCGTGCCGGGGGCCGGCTCCTGGTGGACGACGCGGCCCGTGCCCTCGATGCGCGCGCCCACCTGGCACAGGCTCAGGCGCCGCAGCGCCTCGCGCGCCGAGAGGCCGGTGAGATCGGGCAGGGCGCGCATCGCCGAGTCGTCGGGCGCCGACAGCCACACCGTGACCTGCGCGCCGCGCTCCGCCGCCTCGCCCGCGGCCGGCGACTGCGCCAGCGCGCGCGCGCCGCTGCCCTCGAAGTGGGCACGCAGGCCGAACGACAGCAGGCGCCGCTCGGCGGTGCGCGGGGGCAGCAGCCGCAGGTCGGGCACCACGACCGGAGCGGGGGCGGGCGGGCGGATGGCGACCTGGGAGGGGCTCCACTCGAACGGGCCCTGGGGCAGCCGGCGCAGGTCGAGGATCACTTCGCGGAACACCGGCGCCGCGATCTCGCCGCCGTAGTAGTGCTTGCTGTGCGGCTCGTCGATGACGACCACGCCCACGATGGTGGGCTGCTCGGCGGGCGCGAAGCCCACGAAGGACGACAGGTACATGCCGCGCCCGTAGGTGCCGATCCCGGCGTCGTACTTCTGCGCCGTGCCGGTCTTGCCGGCCATGGCGAAATCGGGGATGCGCGCCGCGCGCGCGGTGCCGCTGTCCACGACCGCGGTGAGCATCCGGCGCAGGGTGAGCGTCGTCGCCTCGCTGAACACGCGATGGGAGGCCTGGGGCGTGAAGCGGCGCACGACTTCGCCCTCGCTGTTGCGCACCTCGCGCGCCAGCATGGGCTGCATGAGCACGCCGCCGTTGGCGATCGCGGCGTAGGCGAGCGTGAGCTGGAGCGGCGTGACGCTCACCTCGTGGCCGATCGCGATGGTCGGGCACGAGCGCCCCGACCACTGCTCGGGAGCGCGCAGCTTGCCGCCGGCCTCGCCCGGGAAACCGATCCCGGTGACGCTGCCGAAGCCGAGCGCGGTGGCGTAGCGATAGAGGCGGTCGGGCCCGACGAGCAGCCCGAGCTTGCCCATGACGATGTTGCTCGAGAAACGCACCGCGTCGCGGAAGGTGAAGCCGGCGCGCTTGTGGGTGTCGTGGAAGATGGCGCCGCCGCCCAGGTCGCACACGCCGCCCCCGGCGTCGAAGTACTGGTTGGGCTCGGCGAGGTGCTCCTCGAGAGCCGCGCCCGCAACCACCGCCTTGAAGGTCGAGCCGGGCTCGTACTGGTCGGTGAAGGTCCAATTGCGGCACTTGCCCGAGGGCAGGTGCGGCACGTCGACCGCCGCCAGCACCTCGCCGGTGCGCGGGTCCATGAACAGCGCGAAGCCGCGCACCGCGTGGAGCGTGTCGACCGCGCGCGCCAGGTGGGTCTCGAGG
>JBGQIE010000253.1:0-3036 GCA_041498315.1 Candidatus Eiseniibacteriota bacterium | reverse complement strand
GCACGAAGAACAGGTCGTTGGGGGTGAGCCACTCGCGTCCGAGCGCCTCGAGCCCGGTCTCCCAGTGCTCGGGCCATTCGCTGCGCACGATGATGCGGGGCGGCGCGCCGGCGGCCAGCCCCAAGCGCGCCCAGCGCGGGATGGACCCGAGTACTGCGGCGCCCAGGCCGGCGCGCGAGCAGGCGAGCAGGAAGGAGCGGCGCGAGAAGCGGTGCATCCGCGAGTCCTCGGGGAACGAGAAAGCCGGACAGCGCGAGGCCGACCGGCTCACTCTACCCCAGGGATCGCAGGGAGCGACAGCGCTACGCCGCCGCTTTGGTCTGATCGTCGGCCTCGATCTTCGGAACGAATCGCGGCCGCGCGAGCATGCGCACGACGTAGACGGCGCCGATCAGGCCGAACAGGAGGGAGAACAGGATGTCGCCCGGAGCCTTTGCGAGCACCCTCGTGAACACCGCCCAGCCGGCGTCGAGCCGGAAGCCGGCCTGCGGCCAGCGCTGCATGACCAGCGCCGCGTAGAACAGGATGTCCCCGAACAGCACGCCGGCGAGCGTGAGCGCGACGCCGATCACCTGGCCTGCGAAATCCACCTTGCGGGCCCCCAGCCGGTAGGCGAACCCCACCACCATGGCGATGCCGATCGCGGTGAGCGCGAACATGTGCTGGGTCAGGATCGCGATGAGCGCCCACACCGCGCCCCCCACGAGCGCCGCCACGGTCGCGTAGGTGGCGCCGAGCGTATGCCGGGCCTCGCCCTGCTCGTACGCCTGCTCGGCCATCCGGCCCTTCTGCACCAGATCGGCCTGGCAGGTCTCGCACAGGTGGACCGGCGCACCATCGACCACGACGAAGCGCTGGCCGAGGGTGCGGCCGCACTGCTCGCAACGGCCCTCGAAGCCGCGCGTCGTCTGGGAGAGCGCGACGATCAGCTTCTCGACCCAGCTCCTGAGCTGCTCGGCGCCCGGCCGCCGCCAGGGGCAGGGGCGGGTCCACAGGATGCTCGAGTCGTCCACGAGCAGGGGCTTGGCGCCCACCACACTGGTGCGCGCGATCTGGACCGCGCCGCCGTTCGGAACCGCGAGCAGCGCCGGGCGCTTCGAGGCGTCGGCCGGCTTGATCTTCGACCAGCCCGGCAGGTCGGCGAGCGTCACGTCATCGAGCAGGCGCTGGCGGACGATGACCGGGTCGAGCAGCTTGGGAAAACGAATCAGAGCGTAGAACTCGAGGTGGCGGTCGCCGAGCCAGCCCGCCTTGATCAGGTAGCCGCGGTAGGAGCCCACCATCCACTCACGTGTCGAGCCCAGGAACCGGGGCGCGTGATAGGTGAGACCCCACTCGCGGGCCCAGTCCTTCCATCCCTGCTTCGAGAACATGCCCATCGGGGGCCTCCTGATCCGGTGGACCGGACGGAGGCGGGATCGGCCCCGGTGGGGGGCGGAACACTCGGCCGGCGCGGTCCTCGAGAACCCCGCGCCGCCGGCAGGCTCCTAGCCCGTGAGCACTCCCGGTGCGGCCGCGAGGTGTGACAAAACGTCATCGGCCTGTCGGTACCCGGTCTCCAGCAGGAAATGCGGGCTGCGGCCGTAGCTCTTGTGGCCGAGGATGAAGAAGTCGGGCTCGGGATTCGCGAGCACGTCGGCGCCGAAGGCCGGCGTGGTGAGGCAGTCGCCGGCGGCCGCGCCCAGCAGGGCGGTCGCGAGCTTCATGGGCGCGCGGGTGGCGTAGCACTCGTGGACCTGGAGCTCGCGGTAGAGCGAATCGTCGGGTCCGAAGCCGGTGTTCACGATGACCTGGTCCACCTCCTCGACGCGCGGCTGCTCTCCAACCCGCAGGGCCACGCGATAGCGATGGGTGGCCGAGTTGAACTCGAAGCCCTCGATCACCGCGCCGCCGACGGCGGCGAAGCTCGGGTCGGCGCCGTGCGCAAGCGCGCGCGCGGCGGCGAAGAGTTCGCGGCGCGCGGGAAGCGGATCGTCCGAGCGCCCCGGATCGAGCGCTCCCAGGGCGCCGCGCATCGCCCACGCGATCCGTGTCCCGGGCGCATCGATGGCGAGCTTCGCCAGGCTCGTGACCGTGGTCGCGGCACTCGCGCCCGCGCCGATCACGAGCGTGCGCTTCCCGGCGTAGCGCTCGCGCGCAAGCCCGAGCACGTCCTCGAGGTGGTAGGAGAGCTGGGGCGCCAGGTAGAGCTCGCCGCGCGCCGGGATGCCGCCGTCGCCCGCCCAGTTGGGCTGGCCGTACACCCCGGAGGCGTCGATGAGCGAGAAGGCGTGGAGGAAGTTCTCGCGCCCACCGGCATCGCGCACCAGCAGCCGGAACGGGTGCTCGCGGCGCTCGGGGCTGCCGAGCATGTCGCCCTTGAGCGCACCCTTGCGGCTGGCGTGGACTACCTGCGCGTGCGTGTGGATGCGGTCCTTGAACTCGGGCAGGCGCGCGAGCGGCTCGAGGTAGCGCTCGGCCAGCTCGAGCCCGGTCGGCAGGCTCTCAGGATCGGGCGCGGTCCAACCCACGGCGTTCAGTCGCGCGGTCGCGTGGGGTCCGAGGTTCATGCGCCAGGGCGTGAACATGCGCACGTGTCCCGAGGCGCGCGGATGAGCGCCCACCTCGCCGCGCTCGAACACGTGCACCTCGAGCCCCTGATCGAGCGCCGCGGCGGCGGCCTCGAGGCCGACCGGGCCGGCGCCGATGATGGCGAGCGTGTTGCGGGCGGTGGCTGCCAGGGAAGCGCTCCGATCGAGGGGTGGGGGTGTGCGATGCCGCGGCCGAGGCGGCCCCGCCCGCCCGCGATGGCGCGCGGGCGGGCCCGAACCTGACCCCGAGACTACAGCCCGCGCGGCCGGCCCGCCACCGGCCTCGGGCTCTCGATGCTCCGAGCGACCGGGTCGCGCGAGAGTCCCCACACCTGCTGGAGCACGAAGTCAGCGAGCGTGATGAGGTCGGGGCGGGTGAAGGTCCACAGGTCGAAGCCCGAGAACAGCAACCCGCCGCTGTCCGGCCCGTGGTAGTACGTCATGCAGGCCGGGATGTAGGGCGACG
>JBGQIE010000252.1:0-3091 GCA_041498315.1 Candidatus Eiseniibacteriota bacterium | reverse complement strand
CCGCGGCCGGATCGGTAGCGAGCACGTCGGCCGAGCGCTCGATCCACTCCGCCAGTCGCCGCGTGACCGGGAACCCGTCGCGCGCGTAGCGCACCGCGGCGGCCAGATCGGTGGAGAGTGGGAGCCGGCCGTAGACCGCGTGTGCCTCGCACCAGCCATCGACTGCGCCGGGAACGGTCAGCGTGCCCGGGACGATGCCGCGAACCGGAATCTCCCGGAGGCCGCGAGCGGAGAACCACTCGATCGTGGCCGAGGCCGCGGCCCGGCCCGCCGCCTCGAGGCAGCGCACACCGCCGGCCCGCGCATCGTAGATGAGCCAGAAGGCGTCACCGCCCAAGCTGGTCATGTGCGGGTACACGACGGACAACACGGCGCCCGCGGCGATCGCCGCATCGATCGCCGAGCCGCCGGCCTGCAGGATCTGGACGCCGGCCTGGGAAGCCAGCGCGTGAGGAGAGGTGACCATGCCGCGGTACGCCAGCGTGGCCGGGCGGCCCGTGGTCAGGATGGGATCCCCTCCGCGCGCCGAATGCAGGCGCGCTACTTGGCCTCGGGCATGCCGGCGGCCTTGCGGATCTTGGCGAGCTGCCCGGCGTGGTCGTTCCAGTGGTAGTCGAACATGGCGCCCACGTACACCGGCAGCGCGATCTCGTCGGTGCCCATGAACTGCTTGAAGAGCGGGATCGTCGCCTTGCGGCCGAGATCGGCGTCACCGAGCGTCTCCAGATAGCCGAAGATGTCGCGCCGCTGCGCCTCCAGCGCGTCCTTGAGCTGGGCCAGCGTCATCTTCTGCCGCTCCGCGGTGACGGGGGCCTGGCCCGGCGTGAGCTCGATCACCGGCGGGTTCGTGGTCGCGAAACTCTTGAGCCGGGCCACCGGCTTCAGGTCGGGCTCGCCCAGCAGGTGGCACAGGACCTGGCGCGTGGTCCACTCAGCCGGGCCGTCCGCCTTGTCCAGGTGGGGCTCCATGCCCTGCAGCTGCTTCGAGAGATTCGCCGACGCCGCATCACTCTTCTTCTTCAGCTCGCTGACTGCCGCGTTACCCATGGCTGGCTCCTCCCGGGGCGAGCCGCAGCTCCATCCAGAGCTCGGCCCGCGGATTGCGGTTGTAGTCCGGGATCTCCTCGAACCCGTAGCTGCGATACAACCTGACCGCCGCCGCCAGCCGCTGCTCGCTGTCGAGCCTCAGCACCCGGCCGCCGAGCGCCCGGGCCTCCTCCAGCACGCGGTCCATCAGCCGCCGGGCGAGCCCGCGCCCGCGGCAGGCCGGGCGCAGCCACATGCGCTTCAGCTCGGTCACGCCCGGCTCGAGCCGGCGCACCGCCGCGGTCCCGACCACCCGGCCCGCGGGATCCACCACGATCAGCATCACCCCCACCGTGCCATCGTACTCCGCTTGCCAATCGGCCACGTCGTGATCGAGCCCGGCCGCGTCGACCTCCTCGCCCAGGAACGCGAAGTACTCGGCGAGCTCACGGCTGACGCCCTCGTGGTCGGCCGGACCGGCGGGGCGGATGCCGTAGTCCTCGGTCACCTACCGCTTCCGGGCGTGGGAGTCGAGGCCGCGCTGCCAGAGATACTCGGTCTCGCCCAGGTGCTTGCCGACCCAGCGCGAGAGCACGAAGAGCAGGTCGCTGAGCCGGTTCACGTACTTGAGCGGCCACTCGCCGATCTCCTCGACGCGCGAGAGCGCGAGCACGCCACGCTCGGCGCGCCGGCATACCGTGCGGGCCTGATGGAGGAAGCCGCCCACGCGGCCGCCGCCCGGAAGCACGAAGGACTTGAGCGGGGTGAGCTCCTTCTGGCACTCGTCCATCAGCCGCTCGAGCGCGGTCACCTGCTCGGGGCCGACGCGGAACATGCCCTCGTAGAACGACTCGGCCGGCGTGGCCAGCTCGCTGCCCAGGTCGAACAGCTCGTTCTGCAGCCGGCGCAGCACCTCGTCGAGCCACCGGTGCTTCTTGCCGCGCTTCGGCGGCTCCGCGTTGAAGGCGCGCGCCAGCCCGATGATCGAGTTCAGCTCGTCGATGGTGCCGTAGGCCGCGATGCGCGGCGAATCCTTCGGCACGCGACGCCCGCCGACCAGGGCCGTCTCTCCCTTGTCGCCGGCGCGCGTGTACACGCGGGTGATGCGCACGGGCATGGCGGCTCCCTCCCGGGCCGAGGCTAGCACAGGTGCTAGACTCTGGCCATGAACGACTGGCGCGACAACCTCGTGACGTCGGCGGACGGCATCGCGCGCATCGTGCGCGAGTGCAAGCGGATCGCGGTGCTGGGCATCAAGACCGAGGCGCAGCGTGATCAGCCCGCGTTCTACGTGCCCGAGTACATGGCGCAGGCCGGCTACGATATCGTGCCGGTGCCGGTCTACTATCCGGACGCCACGCTGATCCTGGGGCGCCCCGTCTACCGCACGGTGAGCGGGGTGCCGGCGCCGGTGGAGATGGTCAACGTGTTCCGGCGGCCGCGCGACATTCCCCCGCACGTGGACGACATCCTGGCCGCGCGCCCGCGCGTGGTGTGGCTACAGCTCGGCATCCGCCACGAGGAGGCGGCGGAGACCTTCGCGCGGGCGGGGATCCAGGTGGTCCAGGACCGCTGCCTGCTGGTGGAGCACCGCCGCCTGCGCTAGCGTCTCAGCGCGCGCGGAGCGCGGCGAGCGAGCGGGTCACGTCCTCCCGCTCCGCCTCGCTGAGCGCGGCCGCGCCGAAGCGCGCGTGCTCGTAGTGGCGGGTCAGCCGCGCGAAGGCTTCCGCGCCCTGCGGCGCGGCCGCGCCCACTCGCGAGGCGAACTGGCGGGCCGTCTCCGCGGCCGCCGGCGCGAGGCCGCGCCGGGCGAGCAGGCGCAGCGCCCGCTGGTAGAAAGCGGGCATCGTCGCCCCCGGGCCGGTCGGGCGCCGGACCGGACCGTGGCGCCCCACCAGCCACACCAGCGCGAGCACGACGGCCACCCCGCCCCCCGCGAGGAGCGCGGGACTCACGCGCCAGCCGCGCGGCCACGACAGCCCCACGCGGATGTCACTCGCCTGGCGGTGCACCGTCGCAGCGAGCTGCACCTGGTCGTGCAGGCTCCAGTTGATCACGTAGCGGT
>JBGQIE010000251.1:0-3131 GCA_041498315.1 Candidatus Eiseniibacteriota bacterium | reverse complement strand
CGACGCCCAGCGCCCGACCGGGAGGTCGCCGCCGGCGGCCAGCCGCACGCGGTCGTAGGCGAAGTCGCTCCCGAGCCCGGGCCCCGAGGTCCAGTAGTCCCCCTCGACGCGAATCGGCACCACCGGCAGGCGGGCGCCGGCGGTGAGCTGGATCTCGCGCGCCCGGCCCTGGGCCGCGGGCAGATTCGGGCCCACGAGCAGCCGCCGGTTGAACAGGTTCCAGGCCGTGCGGGTCGGAAGCGGAGACTCGAGCAGGTCGCGCACCGCTAGCCCAAAGCGCCAGCCGTCGCTCTCGCGATCGAACGACGCCCGCCAGCCGTCGTGGCGCACGTAGCTCGTGCGGTCGCTGCCGGTCGTGAGCGCGCGTGAGGGATCGAGGAACGGCTCGAAGTGGTCGCGGTTGAGCGGCGCGGCCTCGCGCCCGCCCCAGCCCTCGAGCGTCCAGCTCACGCCGGCCCGCCGCACCCGGCGGTGATACCGGGCGCCTCCCAGCCCCCGCTTCGAGCTCAAGGCGTAGGCCGCCTGCAGATCGAGGCGTCCGTAGGAGAGCGGGCCCTGGAGCCGCAGGCCGCCACCGAAGGTCGAGCCGTCCGCGCGGCTGAAGTCGAACGAAGGCAGCAGGCCCGGCTTGATGCGCCGGCCCCCCTCGGAGGAATAGCTCTGCCCGCTCCCGAGGCCCGCGGTGTCGAGGGGGGCCGCCGACATGCCGAAGTAGCGATCGGTCGAATCCGAGAGCGTGCCGAGGAACTTGTGGAGCGAGGTGTCGGCGGGCGCGGGTGCGGGCTCGGGCTCGGGCGAGGGGCCCGAGGCGCGCGCGAGCGGCCCCCCGGCACCGAGCGCGACCGCGGCGGCCAGCACGACCAGCGCCACGCGGCGGGACCTCATCGCTCGCCCTCCGATCCGTTCCGCGCCTGCTCCGTCGTCCGGGGGGTGAACAGCGAGTCGTCGAGACCGGTGTTGAGCGCGTAGTCGTCGAACTGGAGCGCCAGGTCGAACGAGCGCCCCAGCCGGGGAAGCGGCAGCGTCGTGGTCGCGCGCACCAGCACGCGCTTCAGGAGCCAGTGGCCGGCCACCTGGGCGCGCTCGATGACGAGCCGGTTGATGCGCTCGAGCAGGAGTGGCACCGGCGAGCGCTCGAAGCTCACCTCCTGGCGCACGATGACGAAGTCGTTGGTGTCCACCCACACCAGGCCGCTCGGATTGCCGGGGGTGAGCAGCGAGCGCGGCTCGAAGGCGATGCGGTAGACGACGTGCCCGCCCACGATGTCGCGCCCGGCGATGTGGTAGCGGTAGTCGCGACGCGCCTCGGGGCGGAAGGCGAAGTTGACGATCTCCTCGCTCATGCCGGGGCCGAAGCGGATTTCCGCCCGCCCACGCGGGCCCTTGTCCTTGGGCGGGTGAGCCTCGTAGCGGCGCAGCACGTCGGCGCGCGACTTGTCCGGGCGCTTCTTGTACACGCGGTAGACCGTCTCGGACATGAGCTCGGGGCTCCGGCCGGGCTCCTGCGCATGGGCGACGACGCGCGCGGTCGCCACGAACGCCTGATCGCGCAGCAGCGAGTCCCGGCGCGCCTCGCCGCGGGCCACCCGGTCGAGGATCTCGGCCAGGGTGACGCGCGCGGCCCGCACCAGCACCTCGCCCACCGTGGTGTGCATGGTGTCCTCGACCGCGAGCGTGGGGCCCGGGGAGGCGAGTGCGGCGGCGAGCACGACGGCGAGCACGGGCATGGGACCTCGCGATGGGCGTGGGGAAGGGCGGGGACGCTATCATCGGGTGCGGCGCGCCCGCAACAGGCCGGGGCACCCGCGCCACGGGCTCCCGGGCAGGCGGCCCGAACTCCCGGCCGGTTTGCGCCCACGGGGGCCGGACTGGCAAGAATGATTCCGGCACGGCGCGTGCTCAAGGTGCACAATGTCCGGGCCCGCGCCCCTCGCGCGGCTCAAGCAGGGAGGGCTCCATGAATCGCAGGTATCTCACGATCGCCATGCTGTTCGCGACACTCCTGCCCGCGGGCGCGGCGCGCGCCGAGCTGGCGGGACCCATCACCGGCTTCGAAGCCATCACCTATCGCCCGCGCTCCGAGCGGGCGCGCTATCGCGACGACTACGGCTCGCGGGGCGGCTCGGGCGCGGAGAGCCAGGTCCACATCGGCTTCTTCAACCCGAGCGAGTTCTCCTCGACCGGCCTGGTGCTCGGGTTCCGCACCGGCGTGACGCCCGACCCACACATCCAGATCGGCGTGGACGCGGACTGGCACTACAAGAACGAGCGCCGCACCGACGTCGTGAGCGAGCAACCGCTCCCGGGCGGCGGCAGCGCGCAGGTCAGGCAGGAGCTGTCGAGCGCCACCTCGAACCTGATTCCGGTGCTCGGCTTCATCCAGGTGAGCGGGGACCGCTCCATGCCGATCATCCCCTACGGTGGGGTCGGGGTGGGCTACGAGGCGTACTTCCTGTCCGCCGACGACTTCAATACCGGCTCCCACTTCGACGCCCAGTACGGCGGGTTCGCCTGGCAGGCGTGGGGGGGTGCCCAACTGCCGCTCTCGGGACGCAGCCGGCTGGTGGGCGAGGTGTTCGTGAACCAGGCCGACCTGGGGCGCGACGTGGACATCGCGGGCCGGACCTTCCGCGAGACGGTGAACCTCAACGGCGCGGGCATGCGCTTCGGCGTCAACTGGGGATTCTGAACCGGGCGCGCTGAGCCGCTGGAAAAGGGTGGGTGGGCGCCGGAGAGATTCGTCGGGCTTCGTCTTGCCGGTGCCCCACCCCTCCAGTACCCTGCCCGGCGATGCCCCGCAAGTCTCCGCGCTCCCGGCGAAAGCCCAGTGGGTCGCAGCGGCTGCCCGCGAGGGCGCGGCCGCGTGCCGCGCCGGGTCGTGGGCGCCCGCGCGCGGCCCCGGCCCGTAGCGCCCGGCCCGGGCGCGCCTCCCGGGCGCTGAAGGGCCCGCGGAGCCGGCGCGCGCTCAAGCCCCGGCGCGCCTTCGCGCCCCCCGAGCCCGCGCGTGTCACGGCGCTGCTCGGCTCGCTCGAGCAGCTCTACCCGGACGCCACGACCGCGCTCCGTCACCGCAACCCGCTCCAGCTCCTGGTCGCGACCATCCTGTCCGCCCAGTGCACCGATGCGCGCGT
>JBGQIE010000250.1:0-3139 GCA_041498315.1 Candidatus Eiseniibacteriota bacterium | reverse complement strand
GCGGCGATCGAGCGGCTCGCGGCGTTGCCGTTTCCGACCATCGCCGCCGTCAACGGCCCGGCCGCGGGAGCGGGGCTCAACCTGGCGCTCGCCTGCGATCTGCGCATCGCCTCCGATCAGGCCAGCTTCGGCGAGACCTTCGTGCGGATCGGGCTCCATCCCGATTGGGGCGGCACCTATCACCTGCCGCGCCTGGTCGGGCTTTCGCGCGCCCTCGAGCTGTGCTGGACCGGCGACGTCATCGAGGCCGCCGAAGCCCTGCGCATCGGGCTCGTGAACCGCCTCGTGCCGCACGCCGAGCTGGTGGACACGGTGACCGCGCTGGCCGCGCGCCTGGCCGCCGCCCCGCGCGCGAGCGTGCGGCTTGCGAAGCGGAGCCTGGGTGCGGCGTTCCAGCGCACGCTGGCGCAGTGCCTCGACGCCGAGACCGAAGCCCAGGCCGCGTGCTGGGCGAGCGCGGACGCCGCCGAGGGGCTCAAGGCGTTCGTCGAGAAGCGCCCGCCCCGCTTCGGCGGCACCGCCGCCGCCGCGGAGGCCGAGATATCGCCCACCGGGCGGCGCTTCGAATGACGGGGGCCTGCGCCCCTCAGGCCCCGACTAGTCGACGGTGCGCAGGATCTCTCGCCGTCCCGTGAGCCACAGGTCGGTGTAGCCGGTCATCTTCTGCTTCAGGTCCGGCCGTCCCTCCATGTACTCCTTCATCCGCTGCTCGATCTCCGTCAGGCTCTTGTACTCCATCTCCATCACGACCGTGTTGTAGTCGGAGACGGCGTCGGTGAGGATTCTCGCCTTCGGCCCGGCCTGCATCCCGGCCACCTCTTTCATGAGCTTCGCCAGCTTCGAAGCCATGCCCGGCTTCGCGATGAAGATGTCGCGCACGACGTACATCGCCTTCCTCCTCCAGGGGTTCCCGATGGGGTTTGCACTTCCGGACGCGGGGCCCGGGCGACTCGCGGGGGATTGACCGCGCGCGGCCGGTGAACGACCATTCGCCGGTGCGGCGTAATGGAGACGATATCACGATTCTTTTCGCCTGTGTGCACAACGCCGGGCGCTCGCAGATGGCGGCGGCCCTCTTCAACCGGCTCGCCGATCCCGCCCGGGCGCGAGCGATCTCGGCCGGCACCCGCCCCGCCGCGCGCGTCCACCCCGAGGTCGCCGAGGCGCTGCGCGAGATCGGCATCGAGATCGGCGGGGCGGTGCCGCGCCTTCTTACGCCCGAGCTGGCGGCCGGCGCGCGCTGGCTCGTGACCATGGGCTGCGGCGACGAATGCCCAGTGGTGCCGGGCGCCACCCGCGAGGACTGGCCGCTCGAGGACCCCAAGGGCCTGCCGCCCGAGCGGGTGCGCGCGATCCGCGACGACATCGAGCGCCGCGTGCGCGCCCTGATCGAGGCCCGGGGCTGGGGGCGCGCGGCGCGCTAGGATCGAGCTTGACCCGCGGCCGGGAATGGCCGATGCTTTGTTAAGCAAAGTACTTTGCTAAAGGTAGGGGTGGGCGGCTCGCGCCCGACCTGCCTTCCCGCCGTCCGATCGACTCATCCTTCAGGAGTGGAGGTCTCATGCCCGCCATCGCCACGGGAAACGCGCCCCGACCCTTGCTGCCCTTCACCATCGCGGTCCTGGCTCGCGCGCTACCCGCGTGGGCGGCGGCGACCGCGCTGGCGCTGCTCGTCTACGTGGCCGTGCAGCAGGCCCACCGCAGCGGCGCCAACGATCCGCAGATCCAGATCGCCGAGGACGGCGCCCGGGCGCTCGCGCGCGGCGTGGACCCGCACGCCCTGGCGGGAGGGCCGGCGGTGGATCTCGCCTCGAGCCTGGCGGTCTGGATCACCGTGTGCGACGGCGGGAACCAGGTGCTCGCCTCGACCGCGACCCTCGACGGGCGAACGCCGGTGGTTCCCGCCGGGGTGCTCGAGGCCGCCCGCGGCGGCAACTGGGACGCCGTCACCTGGCAGCCGCGGCCCGGCGTGCGCTCCGCGACCGTCTCGGCCGCGGTGCCGGGCGGCTCGCGCAGGGTCGTGACCGTCGGCCGCTCGCTGCGCGAGGTCGAGGTGCGTGAGGAGCGTCTCGAGATGCTCGTGGGCGCGGGCTGGCTCGCCGCCAGCCTGGGGATCCTGCTCGCGGCCGCGGTGGGCGAGTGGCTGGCCCACCGCGGCCGGCGCAGCTAGGCCGCCTTGAGCGCCCGCACCTTGACCGAGCGCACGTTGTCGAACGCCCGCCGCTCGTCCTCGTTCCGCGCCAGGCCCTCGATGCCCACGGTGTAGCGCGTCTCCTCGACCACCTCGACCGACGCGAACCCGGCGCGGCGGATGAATCCGAGGTACTCGTCCTTGAGCGAAGCCCCGGCGACACAGCCCACCAGCGCGTCCACGCGCCCGCGGACCGATTCGGGCATGGGCTCGAGCCACACCAGGTCACTCACAACCAGACGGCCGCCGGGCTTGAGCACGCGCAGCGCCTCGCGGAAGACCTGATCCTTCTCGGGCGAGAGGTTGACGACGCAGTTCGAGATGATCGCGTCCACGCTCGCGTCGGCGACCGGCAGGTGCTCGATCTCCCCGAGCCGGAACTCCACATTGGCGTACCCGCCCTTCGCGGCCGCCGCGCGCGCCCGCTCGAGCATCGCCGTGGTCATGTCCACGCCGATGACCCGGCCCGACGGGCCGACCTCGCGGGCGGCGAGGAAACAGTCGATGCCGGCACCCGAGCCCAGGTCGAGCACGGTCTCGCCGGCGCGCACCCCGGCGTGGGCGAGCGGATTGCCGCAGCCCAGCCCGAGGTTCGACTCCTCCGGAACCGCGGCCGCCTGCTCGCTCGAGTAGCCGATCTTGTCGAGGACGTCGCCGCCGCAGCAGTCGTCGCCGCAACAGCTCCCCGCGCCCACGGGCTTGCCCTCGGCGATCGAACCGTAGCGCTCGCGCACGATCGTGCGCACATCACTGGCTTGGGTCATGTTCTTCCTCCTGGGTTTTCGCTCACAGCTGATCGAGCAGGGATTTGAGCCGATTCACCGCTTCCGGATTGATGCAGTAGCACACCCGCGGGCCGTCGATCTCGCCGTGGATCAGGCCCGCCTCCTTGAGCACTTTCAAGTGCTGCGACACCGTGGCCTGCGACAGCGGCAGGCCCTCGACGAT
>JBGQIE010000249.1:0-3174 GCA_041498315.1 Candidatus Eiseniibacteriota bacterium | reverse complement strand
TCTTCGAGTCCTGTCTGTAACCCTCCTGCGTTGAATGCTCCCCTCACCCTGCCCTCTCCCCGAAGGGGAGAGGGTGGCGGACAACCCTCTCCCCCCTGGGGAGAGGGCAGGGTGAGGGGCGACAGTCCCCCCCGGTGACCTCCATGGCCCACGACTTCGACCGCGTCATCGATCGCCGCCCCACCAATAGCAACAAGTGGCGCAAGTATCCCGCCGACGTGCTGCCGCTGTGGGTCGCCGACATGGACTTCCCCTCGCCCGAGCCGGTGGTGCGCGCGCTGCGGGAGCGGGTCGAGCACGGCGTGTACGGCTACGGCTTCGAGGGGCCGGAGTTCGCCGAGGTCTTCGCGGACCGGGTGCAGAAGCGCTACGGCTGGACGATCTCGCCGGAGGCGGTGGTGCTGATCCCCGGGGTGATCCCGGGCTTCAACGTGGCCTGCCGCGCCCTCACCCAGCCGGGCGACGGCCTCCTGATGCAGCTCCCGGTCTACCCGCCTATCTTGAGGTCTCCCGGCAACCACGGCCTCACGCGCGACGGGGCCCCGCTCGGCCGCGAGCGCGACGGCCGCTACGTGGCCGATCTGGACGCGTTCCGCGCCGCCATCCACGCGCGCACGCGCGCGTTCCTCCTCTGCAACCCGCACAACCCCGTCGGACGTGTGTTCACTCGAGAAGATCTCTCGGGCATGGCCCAGATCTGTCTCGAGCGCGGCCTCCCGATCATCGCCGACGAGATCCACTGCGATCTGCTCTTCCAGGGCCGGCGCCACGTGCCGATCGCGTCGCTCTCGCCCGAGATCGAGCGGCGCACGATCACGCTGATGGCACCCAGCAAGACCTTCAACCTGGCCGGGCTCAAGGTCTCGGTCGCGGTGATCCCGAACGCGTCGCTGCGCGAGCGATTCATGGCGGCGCGCGGGGACTACGTGCAGGCGTCGGTGAACATCATGGGCTACACCGCGGCCCTCGCGGCCTACCGCGACGGCCAGGCGTGGCTCGACGATCTGCTGCGCTACCTCGAAGCCAACCGGGACTACCTCGCCGAGTACGTGCCCAAGCATCTGCCCGGCGTGACCATGACCTCGCCCGAGGGCACCTATCTCGCGTGGCTCGACTGCCGGAACGCCGGCCCCGCCGCCGCGGATCCGTTCACGTTCTTCCTGGAGCGCGCGAAGGTGGCCTTCAACGACGGCGCGCTCTTCGGCCCGGGCGGTCAGGGATTCGTGCGCCTCAACTTCGGCACGCCGCGCTCGCTCCTGACGGAAGGGCTCGAGCGGATGCGCCGGGCTCTCGGGGGCTGAGCCCGAGCATTGGACGCGGCCCCGCCCGGGGTCGTTTACACGACGTTCCCGGTAGTTTCTTCCCCCGCGGAAGGCCGTCTCGCGAGAATGTGGCGCGGATGGCCCTCGTCTGACTGCCTGAACCCGAACCCAGGAGGCGGCGATGCGTGCACGGTGGGGCATGACGGCGGTGGCAGTGACGATTCTAGGCGCGGGGCTGTGCGCGGGCTGCGCGACCGCGCCCGCGGGTCCGAGCGTGCTGGTGCTCCCGGCAACCGGCAAGCCTTTCGAGCAGTTCCAGGCCGACGTCAACGTCTGCCGCGAATGGGCAGCCAAGCAGGTGAAGGGCGCCTTCATGGACGCGCCGTCGTTCGAGGTGCAGCGCCGCTACGACAACGCTTATGTGCAGTGCATGTACGCGAAAGGCCATCAGGTGCCGTCTCCTCCGGCACCATCTCGATAAGCGGCCCACTCACGGGTCGATAAGCGGCTCGCTCACGGGCAGCCGACTGGAGGGCCCGAGCCATGACGACGTTCAAGCGATCGATCGCGAGCTTGCTGGCGCTGATGGTGCTGATCGGCACCGCGCCCGGGGCGCGGGCCGCCGATGCGCCTCCCGCCCCACCCGCGGCCCCGACCGCCGGCCCGGCCGCGGCACCCGCCGGCAGTCAACCGGATCGCAGTCAGAACGATGAGCAGAACGGCGCGACCGCGCCGACCCCGCCGCGCCTCAGCTACACCGACGGTGACGTGTCGTTCTGGCGGCCCGGTGGCGAGGACTGGGCGCCCGCCCAGGTGAACACGCCGCTGGCCCCGGGCGACCAGCTCTACACCGGCAACCGCGGCAACCTCGAGCTGCAGATCGACTCGCGCGGCTTCGTGCGCGCCTGGGGTGACAGCCAGCTCGGCGTGGAGAACCACGAGCCCGACTTCCTGCAGCTGAAGGTCGCGGCCGGTCACGTCTCGCTCGACCTGCGCGCGATCGAATCGGCGCGCACGGTCGAGATCGACACCCCCGGGGCCGCCTTCACGATCGACCGGCCCGGCTACTACCGGGTCGACGTGACGGCGGACCGCACCTCGTTCATCACCCGACGCGGCGGCACCGCGACCATGACGCCGGCGGGCGGCCAGGCCGTCGCCATCGCGGCGAGCGAGCAGGTGGTGGTGGGCGGCGGCGCCGCGCCGGTGCAGACCTTCGTCGCGCCCGAGCTCGACGTGTGGGACCGCTGGAACTACGCGCGGACCGAGGCGCTCGTCGACACCGTGAGCGCGCGGTACACGCCGGCGGGCGTCTCCGGCATCGACGATCTCGATCAGCACGGCACGTGGCGCGTGGTCCCCGAGTACGGCTCCGTGTGGGTGCCGCAAGGGGTCGCGGCGGACTGGGCGCCGTACACGACCGGCCGCTGGATCTGGGATCCGCGCTTCGGCTGGAGCTGGGTGGACGTCGCGCCGTGGGGCTGGGCGCCGTACCACTACGGCCGCTGGGTGAACCTGAACTCGGTATGGGCGTGGGCCCCGGGCCCGGTGGTCGTGCGTCCCGTCTACGCGCCCGCGCTGGTGGCCTTCTTCGGCGCGCCCGGCATACGCGTGGCGGTGGGCGCGCCGTTCGTCAGCTGGGTGGCGCTCGGCTGGGGGGAGCCCTGCGTGCCGTGGTGGGGTCGGCCCGGCTTCGTCGGGCACGCGTGGTGGGGCGGCTGGGGCGGGCCGCGCGTCGTCAACAACGTGGTGATCAATCGCACCACGGTCGTCAACGTGACCAACATCAACGTGTACCGCAACGTCAGCGTGCGGAACGCGGTGGTCGCGGTACGGCCGGATCGCTTCGGACGCGGGCCGGTGGGCGAGGCGCGCATCCGCTCTGTGGACACGCGCCAGCTCGAGCCGGTGC
>JBGQIE010000248.1:0-3257 GCA_041498315.1 Candidatus Eiseniibacteriota bacterium | reverse complement strand
CTGTTGCAGCCGGTGTCCCGCCAGCTCCTCCGCGAACAACTCCTCGCAGAAGGCGATCGTCTCGTGCTCGGTGGCGCGGTCGAGGCACGCCGCGCGCCACGTCTCCTCCCGCGCCTCCACGATGAAGGTCGATTGCCCGCGCTCGTACTGATAGGCGTGGACCCGCCACAGGCCGTGCCGGTCGGCCTTGAAGTAGAACGTGAAGGCGGGGAAGGGGCGCGTCGTGCCGAGCCACACGAACCGGTTGGGCCGCCAGTCGACGGTGGGGCGGAACGTGTCCGCGAATCGCTCGCGCACCAGACTGTGCGCGCCGTCGGCGGCCAGCACGAGATCGGCGTCGAGATAGGGGGTCGGGTCGGTCACTTCGGTCCCGATCTCGACGCGCACGCCCAGGTCGGTGGCCCGGCGTGCCAGGATCTCGAGCATCGCCCGCCGCGAGAGTCCCGAGAATCCGTGGCCGGTGGAGCGCAGTCGCTCGCCCTTGTAGTGGATCTCGATGTCGTCCCAACGGGCCGACTGGCGCGCCATCGCATCGAACGTCTCGGGGTCGGCCTGTTGGAGGTTCTCCTGTGTGGCTTCGGAGAACACCACTCCGAAGCCAAAGGTGTCGTCGAGGCGGTTGCGCTCGACCACGAGCACGTCGTGGGCGGGGTTGGCCTTCTTCAGGAGAATCGCGGTGTACAGCCCCGCGGGGCCCCCGCCGATGGAGACGACTCTCACTTGAGCAGCTGCCCCGCGATGACGAGGTGCTGGATCTCGGTGGTCCCCTCGTAGATGCGCAGGCTGCGGACCGAGCGATACAGCCGGTCCACCGGGTGATCGGCCAGGACGCCCCGGCCGCCCAGGATCTGCACGGCGTCGTCCACGATGCGTTGCGCCGCTTCGGTAGCGAACGCCTTGGCCATCGCCGCCTCGAGCGTGATGCGCTCGGCGCCGCGGTCCTTCTCCCACGCCGCGCGGTAGACGAGCAAGCGGGCGGCGGTGAGCTCGGTAGCCATGCGGGCGAGCTTCTCCTGAATGAGCTGCTGGTCGGCGAGCGGCCGCCCGAACTGGCGGCGCTGTGTGGCGTGGCTGAGCGCCTCGTTGAGGGCGCGCGCTCCCATGCCGCAGGCGGCGGCGCCGACGGTGGGCCGGAGCCGGTCGAGCGTCATCAGGCCGAGCTTGAACCCCTCACCTTCGGCCCCGAGGCGGCTCGTGGCCGGCACCCGGCATTCGGTGAACGCGATCTCTCCCAGCGGATGTGGCGCCGCGAGCACCAGCGGACGGACGAAGCGCAGCCCCGCTGCGTCGGCCGGCACGAGGAAGGCGGACAGGCCTTTGTTGCCGCGCGTCGCATCGGTGGAAGCGAATACCACGTAGAAATCGGCGATGCCGGCGTTGGAGATGAGCGTCTTGGTGCCGTCCAGCACGTAGGTGTCGCCGTCGCGGCGCGCGGTGGTGGCGATGGCCGCCACGTCGGACCCTGCCTCGGGCTCGGTCATTGCGAACGCCGCCATGGCCTCCCCGGCGAGTACCGCGGGTACCCAGCGGTGCTTCTGCTCGTCCGAGCCGGCCAGCACGATGGGCAGGGTGCCGAGCGCCTGCAGCGCGAACACCGCGTCGGCGAGCGGGGAAGCGGCCGCGAGCGCCTCGCGCACGAGACAACAGGAGCGCAGGTGCTGCTCGGCGATGGGCGCGAACCACCCGGCGCGTCCCAGCAGGGCGAGCAGCTCGCGGGCGGCGCGCCGCGCGGCGGCGTCGTCGGCCGGCTCCGGGAGCGGGGCGATCTCGCGCGCGGCGAAGGCGGCCACGCGCGCGCCCAGCTCCAGATGATGGGGGTCGAGAAACGCCCGGACGGGTCCGGTATCGGGGATCGGGCTCACGTGAACTTCGGCTCGCGCTTGGCGACGAACGCGTCGTAGGATTCGCGGAAGTTGGGGTGCCGCATCAGCTCCGCCTGCACCTGGGCCTCGAGCTCCAGCGCGGGGCCGAGATCCATCGACGCCTCGCGGTTGAGCGCGTCCTTGGTGACGGCCAGTGCGGCCGAGGGGCCGCGGGCCAATCGCTCGGCCAACGCGCGGGCTTCGGAGAGCACGGCGTCGGTCGGGACGACGCGATGGTACAGACCGATCTCGTGGGCGCGCTGCGCGTCGATGAAGTCGCCGGTCATGAGCAGCTCCGTCGCGCGGCCTAGCCCCACGATCCGGGGCAGCAGCCAGGCCGCGCCCATGTCGGCGCCCGAGAGGCCGACCCGAACAAAAAGGAAGGCGATCTTCGCCCCTTCGGCCGCGATGCGGAAATCGCACGCCGCCGCGATCACCGCGCCCGCCCCGGCGGTGGTCCCGTTGAGGGCGGCGATCACCGGGCGGCGACAGCGCCGGATCGCCAGGATGAGATCGCACGTGAGCCGGGTGAAGGCGACCAAGCCCTGCGGGTCCCGGTCGAACAGCCGGCCGATGATGTCTTCGACGTCGCCCCCCGAGCAGAACGCGCGGCCCGCCCCGGTGATCACCACCGCCCGCACCCCGGGCTCCTGATCGAGGGTCCGGAACGCGTCGCGCAGCTCTTCGTAGACCTGGAACGTCAGTGCGTTCAATCGCTCGGGGCGGTCGAGCGTAATCGTCGCCACCCCGGTGGCCGGGTCGAGGGCATAGCGAAACGACTGTGGTGCGAGCGGCATGCGGGGCCTCGGGACCTCAAGCGTTCAGGGAATGACGGCGGTCGCTTCGATTTCCACCAGCGCGCCCGGATCGACCAGCGCCTTGACCTCCACCAGCGCCATCGCCGGGTAGTGTTTCCCCATCAGGCGGCGGTGCACCGCCCCCAGGGCGGGGCGCCCGGCCAGATAGGCTGCCTTGTCCGTCACGTACACGGTCATGCGGCCGATATCCTGTGGCGTTCCCCGAGCCGCCTGGACCACGGCGAGCACTCGCTCGAGGGCGCGCTCCCATTGGGCGACGAGCCCGGGGAGGTCGGGCGCCGTCTGTCCCGCCACGAACAGGACGCGGCCCCCCACGGGTCCGAGCAAGCCGTTGTTCCAGCCGCTGGGACGGCCGAGCGGCTCCGGGTTGATGATCTCGAAACTCATGCGCGCAACGCTCCCGCGTCGAGCACGATCGTGTGGCCGTTGAGCGTCGCCGCCGCGTCGTCCGCGAGGGCGAGCACCGTGGCGGCGACTTCGTCGGCGGTGACGAGCCGTGGCTGGCCCGAATGGGCCAACACCGCGATGAGCGCGTCCTCCCGGGTCTGCTTGGTACGCTCCATGATACGGGCGAGCG
>JBGQIE010000247.1:0-3285 GCA_041498315.1 Candidatus Eiseniibacteriota bacterium | reverse complement strand
TCTCGGCCTCGGTGAGCGTGGCGATCCACGACGTCTCGCGGGCGAGCGTCTCGCCCCGCCAGGCCTTCGGGCTGGTGATGGGTGTCATGCAGACGTGGCTCACGGGTCTAATCTCCTTCGTGGTGGCGCTACTGGTATCGCGGATCGAGGGCGTCACGCAGGCCGTCGCCCAGGACGTTGAGGGCCATGACGATGCCGAAGATCATCAGGCCGGGATAGAGCGCCATCCAGGGCGCCTGCGAGAGATAGCGCTGGGCCGCGTTGAGCATGCTGCCCCACGACGGCGCGGGCGGCTGCTGGCCGAGCCCCAGGAACGACAGGCTCGCCTCCGCGATGATGGCGGCCGCCACCGTGATGCTCATCTGGACGAACAGCGGCGGCAGCGTGTTCGGCAGGATGTGGCGGAGCGCGACGCGCGGGCGCGAGCAGCCCAGCGCCTGCGCGGCCTCGACGTATTCCTCGGTCTTGATCGCGAGCGCCGTTCCGCGCACGAGCCGGACGAAGGTGGGCAGGGCCGCGATCCCGATCGCGATCATGGCGTTGCCGAGGCCCGGGCCGAGGAAGGCGGCCAGCGCGATGGCCACGATGAGGAACGGGATCGACAGCATGGCGTCGTTGATCCGCATTATAAGCCCGTCCAGCCAGCCCCCGACGTAGCCCGAGAGGAGGCCGAGCGGCACGCTGAATGCGACCGCGATGGTCACCGGGATGACGCCGGCCAGGAGCGAGGCGCGCGCGCCCCAGAGCAGCCGCGAGAGCACGTCGCGGCCCACCTCGTCGGTGCCGAGCGGATGCGCCGCGGACGGGGGCTTGCGCAGCGCGCGGTAGTCGATCGTGGTCGGGTCGTACGGCGCGAGCTGCGGTGCCGCGAGCGCCACCAGGATGAAGCCGAGGACGACAGCGAGCGCGGCGATTGCCGCCGGCCGGCGCGCCAATTGCCGCGCGGCCTTGTAGCGCCGTCCCGCCGCCACCGGGGGCGCGGCGAGCACCGCGGGGGAGACGCTCACTCGGAGCCTCGCAGGCGCGGGTTCGCCAGGAAGTAGAGGACGTCGGCGCCCAGGTTCAGGAGCACGTAGAGGCTCGCCGAGACGAGTACAACGGCCTGCACTACGGCATAATCGCGGTTGAACACGCCGTCGACCAGCAGCTTGCCGAAGCCCGGAATGGCGAAGACCTGCTCGGTGAGCACCGCGCCCGACAGCAGCCGCCCGAACTCGATCGCGCCGAGGGTGATGACCGGAATCAGCGCGTTGCGGAGCGCGTGCTTCAGCACGACCAGCCGCTCGGGCACGCTCTTGGCCCGCGCGGTGCGCACGTAGTCGGCGCCCAGGGTCTGGAGCATGGCGCTGCGGGTGTGGCGCATCATGACGCCGGCCACGCCCGTGCCGAGCACGAACGAGGGCAGCAGGATGGTGGTCAGGTTCTGGCGGAGATCCTCCCACGGCGGCACGTAGCCCGAGGCCGGCAGCCAGCCCAGCCGCACCGCGAAGAGCAGGATCAGCATGATGCCGAGCCAGAAGTGCGGCACCGAGAGCCCCGAGAGCGCCAGGAGGTTGGCGACCACGTCCACCGAGGTGCCCTTGCGCACGGCCGAGACGATGCCGGCGGGGAGGCCGATCAGGAGCGCGATGGCCATCGAGCAGGCCGCCAGCTCGACCGTGACCGGCAGCTTCGAGGCCAGCAGCTCGCGGACCGGGATGCGATTGCGCAACGACTCGCCGAAGTCCCCGCGCAGCACCCGGCCGAGCCAGAGGCCGTACTGCACCGGGATCGGCCGGTCGAGGTGGTACCGCGCGCGGATGGCCGCGACCACCGCCGGGTCCTGCTCCTCGCCGGCGAGCGCCACCGCCGCGTCGCCGGGCAGGAGCTGCTGGAGCGAGAAGATCAGCACCGAGACGAAGAAGAGCGTCGGCACCAGCACCGCGAGCCGGCGCGCGACGTAGAGCCAGAGCGCCATGCGGTCGCCGGGTCAGTTCAGCCGGAGGCCCCTGAAGCGGATGATGCCATCCGGGTAGGGGGTGAAGCCCTGGACCCGGGCGCTCAGGCCGGTGAACACGCGGCGGTGCCACAGGATGAGCCGCGGCACGTCGCGCTGGATCAGCTCGGTGGCCTGGTCGTAGAGCTTCTTGCGCTCGCCAGGGTCCGAGACCTGGCGCGCCCGGGTCAGCAGCGCGTCGACCTCGGGGTTGCAGTAGTGGCTGTCGTTCTGGGCGCCCTTGCACGTCATGAAGCTGTAGACGTTGCCGTCGGGGTCGGGTCGGCCGCTCCAGAAGGTGAAGTAGGCCTCGAAGTCGCCCCGCCGTCCCGCCTGCAGCATCGTGACGTTCTCCTGGGTCTGGATCGTCATCGTGATGCCGGCCTCGGCCAGCATGGCCTGGAGGATCAGGGCCGCCTCCTGGCGGTCGCGCTCCGGGGGCACGATCAGCGTGAAGGCGAGGCCCGACTGGCCGGCCTCGCGCAGGAGCTGCCGGGCCCGGGCGAGGTCGCGCTTGCCGACCGGCACCTTCGCGTCGTAGAACGGGCTCGCCGGGCTGACGAACTGGTTGCCCGCGATGTACTCGCCGGCGAACACGGTCTTGACGAGGGTCTCGCGGTCGATCGCCAGGTCGATCGCCTGCCGCACCCGCACGTCCGCGAGCGCCTTGCTCTTCGAGCCGTTCGCGACATTAAAGGGGATCATTTGGTAGCCGAGCTCCGGGACGCCAAGTACCTTCAGCTTGGGGTCGGCCCGGATCTCGCCGAGATCCGTCGGCGACACCCGCTCGATCATCTGCAGATCCCCGGAGCGCAGGCTGGCCAGGCGCGAGCTCGAGTCGGTGATGGGCACGAACTCGATGCGGTCGATGGAGAAGCTCGCCTTGTCCCAGTAGTCGGCGACGCGCTCGACCACGATCTTGCCCTGGGCCACCCGCTGGACGAATCGATACGGGCCGGCGCACACGGGCTGGGTGCCCAGCTTGTCGCCGAGCGCGCGCGCCGCCTTGGGCGACACCATCATGCCGGCGCGGTCGGTCAGGGCGGCCAGCAGGGGCACGAGCGGCTGGGAGAGGTTGAATCGCACCGTGAGGTCGTTCACGACGTCCACGCTCTGGATCTCGCCGATCTCCGACTTGCGGAACGACCCCGGCGTGGTCTGGTGCCGCTCGATGTTGAAGCGCACCGCCTCCGCGTTGAACGGCTCGCCGTCCTGGAAGCGGACGCCGGGGCGCAGCTTGATCACGATCGACTTGCGGTCCGCGGCCCACTCGTAGCCGGTGGCGAGCTGGGGCACGATCTTGAGATCGG
>JBGQIE010000246.1:0-3304 GCA_041498315.1 Candidatus Eiseniibacteriota bacterium | reverse complement strand
TGAAGGACTGGAGCGCCGGGCTCGCCAGGGACCGGAACGCCAGCGAATCGCCGGCGACTCCACTGCTCGCGTACGCGTGAGGCGCGCACGCAAGGGCGGCGATCACCACGAGCAGACGGAGGCGGAGGTGCGTCATGAGCAGGATTATCGCGCGCCCGGCGGGCCCGCGCCAGCCCGCGGCCCGAGGATCGACAGGACGTGCCCATCCGGGTCGCGGAAGTCCGCGGCGAGCTGGTCGCCAGCCGCGAACCGGACCGTGATCCCGAGCGCGTCGCTGTAGAACGCGAGCGCGCGCTCGAGATCGCTGACCCCGAGTAGGACGGTGCCCAGCGTGGTGAGCTTCACATTGGCCGCCTTCCCCATCCCGATGCCTCCGTGGTCCCAAGGAGTCACCCGCGCCGGGGCACATCGAGTCTTGCCGCAACGTGGGGCAGGTGCTAGCGTTCTGCATCATCCCTAGGTGATGGTCTGGCCTCCGGCCGGACCCCTATTCCGGCGCCGACTCCCCCCCGATGCCGGTCCATTTCACTTCTGAGCAGGAGGCCGTCGTGCGCAGAATCCTCGTCCTTTCCCTGATGGCCGCTCTGGCCCTCTCGGCCACAAGCTGCAGCAGCGACAAGAAATCGCCGTTCAACCCGGCCGCCGCGGAAACGGCCGCCCAGGCCGGCGACGCGGCGCTCGCCAACGGCGATCTCCCCGGGGCCGACGCCCACTACAAGAGCGCGCTCGACAAGGATCCCAGCAATGGCCACGCCAACCTGGGCGCCGCGATCACGAACCTCGCGCTGCTGCAGGACGACACGGCCGTGGATTCGCTCCTCACCTTCCTCGACGGCGTTCCCCTCCCGGCCCAGGGCGCGCGCGCCGCGCGCTCGAACCGGGTGCTCGCCCACATCGGGCTCCGGACGGGCGCGAAGTACGACCCGATCACGAACGCCCACCGGCTCGCGAAGCTGATGATGCGCAGCACCGTGGACCCGATCATGTTCTCGTGGTACCAGCGGGTCATTCGCTATCACATCATGCCGCGGCTTGCTTACGCCGAGGACAGGCTCACCGTCATCGAGCAGCATCCGACCTTCACCTACCTGGTGCCGACCAGCATCACCGGCCTCGACTTCCCGCTCGAGGTCGACTTGGGCGAGGCGCTGACGCTCGACGCCGTCGTCAACTCGCTGCAGGGCGTGTTCGGAACGCTGCTGGCCTACAACTTCGACGCGGTTCCGAGCGCGACGGATGCCGAGCTGCTCGACCCGGCCAGCACCTTCGGCACGCTCAACACCGGCGGAGCGGCGATCCTCACGGCCGCTCAAGCGGATCTACGGAAAGCCTCGGCCCGGGTGGTCCAGATGGACGCCTTCATCCGGGCGGAGACCGATCCGCAGGAAGACGATGCCATTCCGGTCAATGCGCTCGATACGCCGGAATTCCAGGACTTCGAGGCCGGCTACGCCGACGTGGAGGCCGCGCTCACCGGCACGATGAGCGTGGACGTCGATGCCTTTGACGGCAGCATCATCACTGTTGACGTCTCGGCGGGGCACTTCTTCACTACGCCGATCACCGACTGGAAGACGAAGCTGCCCACGCACACGGTCGACGGATGCGACCAGGTGATTATCAGCAATCCGATCACCTTTCCCAATCCGGATTTCAACGGACTGTTTCCGCTGATGTCCAATGCCATCTGGGGGAACATCATCGGACCGGTCGACAACCCCGTCTGCCTGGCCCGACCGTTCTGAGCTGAAAAGGGAGCGGACGATGTTCGGGCTCAAACAGGGCGCGAGGGCCGCCGTGGCGGCGGTCCTCGCCTTGGGGCTGGCGCCGGGGCCGGGGTGGGCCACTCCCCTCGGTCCCGAGGCGCTGCCGTCTTCGATCTGGTGGCGCGAGCGGGCGGTGACGTCGCTCGCGAGCGAGCCGCTCGCCGCCTTCGACGAGACGCGCGCTTTCAGCCTGCGTTCCGAGTGGGCGCCGCTCTACGCCGGCCCGGACGGGGCGCGCATCGAGCAGGCGCGCCGCTCGATGCGCGTCGCCTCGGCGCCCGGCCCATGGCGGGTGGGCTTCGAGCTCCTGGACCAGGGCTCGGTGGCCCGGGGGGGCGAGTCGGCATGGTGGGTTGGGGCCGAGCAACCGCTCACCTCCCGCGGCATCTTCGCCCTGGCCCGTCACGGACGGCTGCTCGAACTGGCGGCCTCGCTCGACAATCGCGGCGGCGGCCGGGGCCTCGCGGCCGACGGGCGCCTCCACCCGCTGCGCGGGTTCGTGCTCTCGGTCGGCGGCTCGTCATTGGCCCGCGAAGCCAACCTCCACGTGCGCTGGGAGGACGTTGACGTGCTCGCCGCCGGACGCTGGCACGAGGACGCGGCGCACGCCGCGCTCGAGTATCGCTCGGCCGGCGGCTTCGGGCTGGCATTCGAGCGGCGCTGGATCGAACCCGACCGAAGCTCCGAGCGCGCCCCGGGCGGCGATGAGATCACGCCCACGCTGCGCTGGCGGACGACCGGCGCGCGGCTTGCCGCCCGGGCCCTGGGCGCCACGTGGAATGCGGAGGCGCAGTATGGCGAGGGCGAGCAGGGCCTGCGCGTGTTCAGAGACGGTGGGCGCTACCTCTCGATCACCGGGCCGGTCTCGGGCGCGCTCGTGACGCTCGCGGTCGAGCCGGCGCGCGCCCCCCTGCTCCTGCGGGCGTTTGGCGGCGGCTGGCGCGGCAGCGCCCGGGGGAACCTCGCGCTGTGGCCCTTCAACGCGCTGGGCGCCGCCTCGGGCAGCTTCCGGGTCGCCCGCTCGACCGCGGCCCTCGATCACTGGGGGGTGTCCCTCGAGCGCCCCGCGCATGCCGGAGCCGGTGTGGACGGTGGGCTCGCCCTGTGGTCGCTGGCCCCGCGGGCCACCTACGAGAGCTGGCAGGGCTCATGGCTCGCCCTGGTGCGCAGCGATCGATCCGCGGGCGAAACCCCGTTGCGCTCGGTCCTGGCCCTGGGCGGCAGGCTCGCCGCCGGATTCACCCTGAGCGGAGTGCTGTGCCGTCTCGAGGCGGTCCAGTGGGTGCCGGTGCGCGCCGTGCGCGTCCACGGCGCCGCCGGGGCCAGCGTCGCCCTGGATCCGGGCGCCACGTCGGGCCTGGGCGCCCACGCGAAGGAAAGCGGCGGCACCATCCTCAGGCTCTCGCTCGAGCCGACGCGCTAGCGAGACCCTCAAACCCGCAGCGTCCGCGGCCGATAACCCCGCATCAGAACCATTCCGCTCCCGGGGTCGCCGCGGCATGAACCGGCGGCTGGGCGGGAGCATGGCATTCGAGGAG
>JBGQIE010000245.1:0-3336 GCA_041498315.1 Candidatus Eiseniibacteriota bacterium | reverse complement strand
TCCCTCTACGAGCGCGTGCTGGCCGTGGACCCCGATGACGCTGCGACCCGCGTGAACCTGCTCCAGGCCCGCGCCGGGCGCCTGATCGAGGAGGCCGACGCCTATCGCGCGGCCCACCGTGCCGAGTCGGGGGCCCAGGCCTACCGGGCCGCCCTCGGGACGGTCCGCGAGCTTCAACAGCTAGATCCGGGCAACCCGGTGATCGGGATCCTGCTCAGGAGAATCGAGCAGGCCAATCGCCGGCCGTCACGCTGAGGGCGGGAGCGAGGCGCGCCGGCGCCACCCCAGGTACGCGGGCCAGCCCGCCGCGATGCAGCCGAGCCCGAGCAGCGATTCGACCGGCCGCTCGGCGAGCGTGTTGACGAGCAGCAGCGCCATCGCGGCGATGAAGAGCGCGGGCACCAGCGGGTAGCCCCAGACGCGATAGGGCCGCGGCGCGTCGGGCCGCTTCGACCGCAGCACGAATACCGCGGCGCCAACCGCGACGTGGAAGAGCACGACCGCGAAGGTGACCCAGGTGAAGAGCTGGGTGTAGCTGCCGCTCAGCGCCAGCACCATAGCCCACGCGCTCTGGAGCCACAGGCTGCGCGTCGGCGTCTGATAGCGCGGGTGAATGGCGGCGACGCCGCGGAAGAACGCCCCGTCGGCGGCCATGGGCTGGTAGATCCGCGAGCTGTAGAGGATGGTCGAGGCCAGGCAGCCGAACGAGGCGACCACGACCGCCATCGAGACCAGCCGCGCCCCGGTGGCGCCGAACAGGGCGGCGGCCGCGTCCTCGGCGGTGCGCGTGCCCTGCATCATGGCGCTCACCGGCAGCGCCCGCAGGTAGACGGCGTTCGCCACCACGTAGAGCAGGACCACGGCGAGCGTTCCGGTGATGATCCCCACCGGCAGGGTGCGGCCCGGGTTGCGCATCTCGCCGGCCGAGAAGGTCAGGCCGTACCAGCCGTCGTAGGTCCAGAGCGCCGCGATCATGCCGACGCCGAAGCCGGCGATCAGATGCCCGGCGGGCGCGGGTGGGGCGACGGCCGCGCCATGCGGAGTGCCCAGGAACCCGAAGGCGACGAGCCCGATCGTGGCCGCGATCTTGACCGCGGTGAAGAGATTCTGGGCCGTGGCTCCCGCGCGGACGCCGAAATGGTTGACGGTCGTGATCGCCAGGATGGCGAGGACCGCGGCGAGCTGGGCGCCGTTGGGCGCCCAGTGCCAGCCGCCGAGGCCCAGCGTCAGGAGGGTGTGCCGGCTCGAGAACAGGGGCACGAAGCTGCCGGCGTACTCGCCGAAGCCGACCGCGATCGCGGCGATGCCGCCGCTCATGATGACGAGCAGCGAGGCCCAGCCGTAGAAGAAGCCCCACACCGGGCCGTACGCGGCGCGCAAGTAGTCGTAGAGCCCGCCCGCGCGCGGAATCAGGACGCCGAGCTCGGCGTAGGTCAGCGCCCCCGCCAGGGTCACGAGCCCGCCCGCGACCCACACGAGCAGGATGAGCGCGGGATCGGGCACCGCGCGCGCGACATCGCCGCCGGTGAGAAAGATCCCGGTCCCGATCACCGAGCCGATCGTGATGAGCGCCCCGTCGAGCGCGCCGAGCCGGCGCGCCAGGGCGGGAGGCGGGGCTCCCGCGCTCACGCGCCGCCGAGCGCGCGCGCGAGCAGGCGGTGGAAGTGGTGGACGCCCTGCTCCCGGGCGGGGGAGTAGCGGCCGCGCTCGTAGAGGCGCGAGCGCACGCCGCGCTGGACCGCCTCGACGATCACCTCGTCCTCGCGCTCGACCCGGTCGAGGGCGGCCCCGGCGCCCTGCTCGAGTCGGCTCGCGTCCCACACGTAGCTCAGGAACGACACCCGGGTGCGATCCACGGCCAGTGGCTTCACGACATTGACCGACACGCCCCAGGGATAGAAGTTGAACATCGTGTTGGGGAAGAGCCACCAGTAGTAGGCGGCGATGCGCTGGCCGTGATCGGGCGAGGACCGGGGCAGCTCGAAGACGCTCTCGCCGCCGCTCGCCACGCCGAGCTGGAGGCTCGATCCGGGATGGAGCTCGGTGCGGTAGCCGGCGTAGTCGAGCGCGGTCGCGAGCCCGGCGTGGACGTAGGCGATGTGGAACCCCTCGAGGTAGTTGTCGCAGTAGAGCGCCCAGTTGGCGTTGACCAGGTAGTCGCGCGATCGTCCGGGGTCGAACACCGCCGCGCCCAGCGGAAGCCAGCCGCAGCGCTCGCGCATCGGGCGCAGCAGGTCATCGAGCGGGCCGGCCGGGGCGAGCGAGGCGAAGACGAACTTCTCCCAGGCGCCGAAGGCGACCCGCGGCAGGTCGTCGCGCTCCGAGGGAAAGTCCTTCACGCCCTCGAACTCGGGCATGGACAGGAAGCGGCCGTCGAGCCCGAAGCGGCGGCCGTGATAGCGGCAGCGCAGCGCCTGCTCGACCCCTTCGCTCTCGACCACCAGGTTGCCGCGGTGGGTGCACACGTTCGCGAGGCAGTGGAGCCGGTCGTCGCGGTCGCGGGTGAGGAGCAGCGGCTCGTCGAGGCAGCCCTCGAGGAGCGTGAGTGGGCACACCTGCCCCGGGGCGCGCAGCCGGTCGGCGTCGCCCACGAGCTGCCAGCTCGGAGCGAACACGCGCTCGCGCGTGCGCGCGAAGGCCTCGGGGTCGGAATAGACCCAGGCGGGCAGGGTGGAGGCCGCGCGGATGTCCTCGGCGACGTTGAAATCGAAGCGGCGGCTCATCGGCCCTCCCGGATCGGGGTCCCGCGCGCGCGGGGGCCCGATCATCAGAGCCGGGCAGGGTCGCGTCAAGGGCGCGGTGGGGCTTCGAGAACTCGACCGCATCAGGCCCCGCCGCTCACGGCGGGCTCCCCAGGCTCGGCGCGCCATGCGCAGAGGTCCGGGGCAGATGGAAGTAGGAAAGCGCGCGGCGCACGCGCTCCTCGAGCGAGGCTTCGGGGATGCTCTCGCAGAGTGCGGCTGCCTGACGCGCCTCATCCACGCGGAACCCGAGCGAGCGCAGCGGGGCGATCACTTCATCCGCGGCAGCCTGGGCTCGGGCCCTCGCCTCGGTCTCATGCCGCCGGGCTTCCGCCGCACGTTGTGCCGCTTCGCGCTTCTCGCGCATGAACCCGGCTCCAAACGTGCACTCCGCTCCGTACTGGTTGTGGGCCCGGCAGCGCAGCCGGATCCCCGCCACGCTGGCCCGGCCCCCTCGCGCGACCTCCTCGACGTGGTCGAACTCGAGGAGCTTCCGCTCCCGGCAGCGGCGCCCCGCTTCGCTCACGAACGTGCACTGCCCCCCGTCACGCTCCCAGACCGCGCGCTTGACGTGCGCCGGAATGTGGCGCGGGTT
>JBGQIE010000244.1:0-3420 GCA_041498315.1 Candidatus Eiseniibacteriota bacterium | reverse complement strand
GCGTGCCCGAGATGTGCCTTCAGAATCTGCACATCGGCCGCGGTCACGACACTGTCGCCGTCGAAGTCCGCCGAGAGGTCGTTCGTGCCGAGCTTCGAGTTGACCAGGGCGAGATCGGCCGAATCGACCCTCAAGTCCCCATTCTGATCGAGCGAGGCCACCACCGGGTAGGGGGACAGGTGGAAGAAATCCGCGTACACCCCGACCGTGCCACCGGGGCACAGGCCGCCACCCGCGATGGGAAAGCTCGCCTCTCCCTGACGGTTAGGCATCATCGAGATCGTGCACCCGTCCGGGTTGATCGTGTAGGGATGGCCCCCGACGAGCGAGAGGTGATAGCCGGGGCAGCCGCAGAAGTGCACCGTTACGGGGCCTTCGCTCCACGGAAAACCGCCAACGCCCCGCACCACGACGAAGAACGTGGAATCGCCCGCGGGGCAGGTCACCAGGCGGGGTGCGACGAAGGAATTGCCGCTGGACGGGGGGCCCATCACGGCTCCAGCCAGGAGCTTCGGGCAGCTGATCGCCGATACGACCAGCAGGATCCATAGCGGAGATCTCATCACGCCTCCTCGCGGTCAGGGATATGGCGGGGCATACCCCGGCGGGCGGAGGCGGTTCGGAATTCGCGTCGTGCGGGTTCGCCGGCGTCCAGCCGGCTCAGCCGCACCCGCGCAAGCTCTACAGCACGTCCTTGAGCTTGACCTCGACCGTGGCCTCGGGCTCGTCGAGGCGCTGGTAGGTGATGCGGTGGACGGCACCCACCTCGCCTTCCTCGAGCACCCGGTCCAGCTCTTCGCGCGTCCACTGGTCGAGGGGCCGGCCGTCGATCGCGACGATCTTGTCGTACCAGCGCAGGCCGGCGTCGTAGGCGGCCGAGCCCTGGAGGATGTTCCCGGCCATCACGTTCCCGCCCACGCGGGCGAACATCGCGCCCACGCGGGAGACGCGCTCGCGCTCGGCGAACCGGCGCCCGGGCTCGAGGTAGAGCGTACGATGGGCGTAGTCGAAGGTGCAGCGGAAGCGCTCGAGCACGCTGTTCCCGATATTGCCCGCGAACTCCTTGCTGCCGATCCCGCCCTGGGTATGGAGCGCGAGTGCCGCGACCGGCTCGACGCAGGTATAGGGCCCGATGCGCAGGCTGTCGAGCCGGCACAGCGTGGAGATGAATCCCCCGCCGATGCCGCCGCCCGCGACCTCGACTTCGCGGCGCTCCCCGCGGTTCAGGAGCCGACAGGACCGCACGCTCGAGCCGTGCACCACGAAGTGGAAGCTGTTGCCCACGTCCACCAGGAACCGGCCGGAGCAGTCGCCATCGAGCGTCATCTGCACCACCGGGATGCCCTGATGGAGCTCGAAGGGGATGCCCGCGCCGCGACCCCGGTACTGGAATCGGGCGGGATCGTAGAGCCGGACCGTGAGCGAGTCGTAGTCCAGCTCGAGCACGAAACGGCTCAGGAAGTCGGCGCCCAGGAGTCCCGCGGGCTTGCGCCACAGCATGCTCTGCGCACCCTCGGCCAGGTCCAGGAGCGCCACGCGGAAGTCGCTCAGCGCCGCGTTCGCGCCCCCGACGCCGGCGAGCGCGATCGAGCCGACGCGCGCGAACTGCATTTCGCCCGAGGCGGCGATCCCCTGGATCGAGGAGTTGCCCTCGGGCGTGAGCCCGATCGTCGCCGCGTAGCCATGATCGATCGCCGTCAGGCTTGCGCCGGTGTCGAGGATGAAGTCCACGGGTGCCGCGCCGTTGATCGAGGCCTTCACGAGCACCGCCTTGGAGCCGTACGTGAACGGCGCCCGCACCGCGCCCGAGCCGCCCTCCCAGGCGATCGCGCGCACCGCCACCACGGGCGGTGAGAACACCGCCGCGTCGAGCGGCGGGTTGACCCACACCGAGTCCACGCTCATGCGCTCGATCGGCCGGTCGCTCGGCAACAGGGTGGGGGCGGTGTACACGGTCGCGCGCATGCGGCCGCCCAGCTTGCGGTAGGCACCCGGGCGGTCCTCGGCGATCTGCTGGTCCACCTCCTCGACGACGCGCTCGATGAATCCGGTCTTCTGGTTGATGAACATGCGCCGGGAACGGCCCGCGGGCGGGTCCACGTCGATCGCGTCGTAACTGACCTTTTCTCCGAACGCCGAGCTGCCGGCGCGGATGCTGCCGCCGCCCTGGTCCTCGAGCGCCCAGCGCTCGTTCAGGAACCAGCCCTCGGCGCGCGCCTCGGTGGCCTGGGAGCCGGAGAGGGTCTGGACCTCCTTGCCGGTGAGATCGGTGCGCCACGCGGTGGTGCCGTCGAAGCCCTCGCGGACGCGCAGCGATCCGAGCGTCATGCGACGCGCCCAGTGATCGGGGGCGGCGAGCCACATCTCCCAGCGCCCGGTGAGTCCCGCGGTCTGGATGCGTCCCTTGAAGTGGAGGGTGGCCTCGGAGGCGCGCGCGGCACTGCCGCCGGTCGCGGCCAGGTAACGGTCCACCGCGGCCTGGGCGCGGAACTGAACCTCGGCGCGCGCCACGGAGGGAGCGGCGAGCAGGAGCGCCATCGGGACGAGCGCGAGGCTGCGCATCAACACCTCCGGTCGAGCGCACGCCGGGGATCGGTGCGCGCGTCCGGGTTATCGGCCGCGCGCGGCCGCGGGATGAGAGCGGGAGGTGTCGGGCGCCGCCGGGGCTCCAGGCCCATGCGGCTCCGCACCGTTCAGCCCGCGCCTCCGCGCCCGCTCCACGCCACGCCCATCGCGATGAGCCCGAGCCCGGCGATCCACAGCGCGCCGCGCGCCGCCCAGGGTGTGGGCCGTTCGGGGGGCTGGCCGTGCGCGGGGATGCCGAACCCCTCGCGCAGCTGCTGGACCGCGGTCGCGAACGCCGCGAGCCACCCGATCCCGAGCGCCATGAGCACCCCGGGATGCCCGGTCGCGGCCAGGGTGCGCGCGGTATCGAGCCACAGAAGCGAGCCGGGGGTGCCGGGCACGCCGGCGAGCGAGAGCAGCGGGAGCGCGCCGAGCAGCGCGGTGAGCGGGTGGCGCCGGAACAGCGTGGCGCCCGGGGCGGCGAGCCCGGGGGCGACAGGCAGGAAGCGCGCGAGGATCGAAGCGCCGGTGTAGGCGAGCGCCAGGTGGGTACCCCACATGGCCATCATCGCGCGGCTCGCCTCCACGAAGTCCTCGTGCCCGTGCGCGGCGGCCAGCGCCGCGAGCATGAGGCCGCCCTGGAGGCTCGCGAGCGTGCCGACGCGCCGCTCCGGCCGCCGCTGGCCCAGCAGGGTCGCCGCCCCGGCGAGGAATGCGACCACGGAAGCCGCGGCGAGCATGGGTCCGGTGATCCCGGCACCGTCCGGGAACGCCTCGATGCCGGTGAGCTGGCGCGCGAGCCACACCGCGCCCATGACCTGGAAGGCGGCGGCGGTGAGCGGGGCGAGCCAGGCG
>JBGQIE010000243.1:0-3431 GCA_041498315.1 Candidatus Eiseniibacteriota bacterium | reverse complement strand
GATCTCGAGGCAGGAGCGCACGAACGCCAGCTCGTCGCCGAGCGGGGCGTGGCTCCGCTCGGAGGTGGCGAGCGTGTAGCGGAAGGTCTCCGCCAGCCGCGTGGTCATGTCCTCGGCCGCGGCCGGGTTCTCGGCGATGAGCGCGGCGATGGAGTTGAGCGTGTTGAACAGGAAGTGCGGGTTGACCTGGGCCCGCAGCGCGCGCAGCTCGGCCCGGGCCAGCTCGGCGCGGGCCTGCACCTCGGCACGGGTGCGGACCACGGACTCGACGTAGAACACGCGGGCGTAGTTGATCCCGGTGAAGAGCACCGAGAACAGCGCGGAGTACATGAGGGCGATGAGCAGGCTGCGCGGTCCGCCGATGAAGCCCGGGAGCAGCGTGGCGTTGACGATGAGCGCCGCGCCGAAGGAGCTGAGGACCGCGCCGCCGACGTAGGACAGCGACACCGTGATCACGCGGCGCGGGCTGGTCTCCGGAAGCCCGCGACATGCCCCGAGCAACGGCGGCAGGATCACCCAGGCGATGACCAGCAGCCCGGCCCGAATGCAGTAGGCGAAGATGAGCGAGATCTCGTAGATCTTGATCCAGCCGGCGGCGTCGTGCGCGAACAGCGCGCCGAAGAAGAGGGCGAAGGGAATCGCCCACAGCGGCTGCTGCCAGAGCGCGTCGAAGATGCTGCGGGTCAGGGATCCCGAGTGGCGGGGCGTTCGGGGCATCGTGCCCTCCTTTCAGAAGAGCAGTCTGCCCCCGAACGCGACGGCGGGCGACGGTGGGACCGACGAACGGTCGTTCCGGGCGGTCGAGCGGTCGGTGGAGGCGGCCGGAGCCTAGGCCTTGCCCAGCGCCCGCATCGCCCACCATGCGAACGCGGCGATCAGAGCCGCCACCGGCATGGTGAGGATCCAGGCCCAGACGATCCGCCCCGCCACGCCCCACTTGACCGCCGAGGCCCGGCGGGTCGAGCCCACCCCCACGATTGCGCCGGTGATCGTGTGCGTCGTCGAGACCGGGATGCCCGCCGCCGAGGCGCCGAACAGGGCGATCGCGCCGGCGGTCTCGGCGCAGAAGCCGCCGACCGGGCGCAGCTTCGTGATGCTCATGCCCATGGTGCGCACGATGCGCCAGCCCCCGGCGAGAGTGCCGAGCCCGATCGCGCCGTAGCTCAGGAGCACGACCCAGATCGGCACGTGGAACGCGCCGGTCTGGGCGCCGGTCGAATAGAGCAGGGCGGTGATGATGCCGGCGGTCTTCTGGGCGTCGTTCGAGCCGTGCCCGAGGCTGAACGCGGCCGCCGAGGCGAGCTGGAGCCTGCGAAACAGCTTGTCCACGCGCGCGGGCCCGGAGCGGTGAAAGATCCAGATGACGGCGAACATCGCGACGTACCCGAGCACCATCCCGATGACCGGCGAGAGCACGATGAACAGCGCGATCTTGGCCACCCCGGGCACGATGACCGTAGCGATGCCGCCCGAGGCCACCGCGGCGCCCACCAGGCCGCCGATGAGCGCGTGCGAGGACGAGGTCGGGAGCCCGAGCCACCAGGTCAGGAAGTTCCAGGCCACCGCCGCGAGCAGCGCCGCGAGCACGACCGCCGGCGTCACGGACGCCGGGTCCACGGTGCCCTTGGCGATGGTGCGGGCGACGTGCACGCCGAAGATCGCGAAGGCGATGAAGTTGAAGAACGCCGCCCACACCACGGCGTAGCGCGGCGAGAGCACGCGCGTGCTCACGATGGTGGCGATCGAATTGGCGGCGTCGTGGAAACCGTTGCTGAAATCGAACAGCAGGGCGACGCCGATGATCGCGAGGATGCCGAGGGGCAGGTGCATCACTGGTTCTTGAGGACGATCGCCTCGATCGTGTTCGCCACGTCCTCGCACTTGTCGGCCGCCCCCTCGAGCCGGCCGTAGATCTCGCGCCAGCGCAGGACGTCGAGCAGCTCGTGCCCGCCGCCGAACAGGTCGGCGACCGCGTGGCGCGAGACGTTGTCGGCCTCGTTCTCGAGCCGGTTGATCTCGACCGTGTGATCGAGCAGATCGCTCGAGTCCCGCAGGTGACCGACCGCCTGCTCGATCTGGGCGGCGGCCGTGGCGATGATGGTCGCGAGCTGGACCGCGGCCGGAGTCGAGCGCGGAATCTTGAACAGCACCAGCCGCGAGGCGATGGCCTCGACCGCGTCGAGCACGTCGTCGAGCCCGCTCGCCAGATCGTGGATGTCCTCGCGCTCGAGCGGGGTGACGAACGAGCGGTTGAGCTTGCCGAACACCTCGTGGGTGACGCCGTCGGCCTCGTGCTCGACCGCCTTGAGCTCCTGGGCGCGCTCTTCGAGACGGTCGAAGTGCTCCATCATGTCGCGGAGCAGGTCGGCCCCCTTGCGCGCGAGCTCCGCCTGGCGGCGGAACAGGGCGAAGAAATCCTCCTGCTTGGGGAACAGGGAGATCACGGTGTCCTCGCGGTCATGGCTCGCCTCGGCGGCGGCCCCGCCACGGTGCGCGGCCGGGCCGTCGCGACCGATACCACGCGGCCCGGCTTCGGGCAACCACGCGACACGCGCAATCCAGTCCAGCCCGGACGGTTCCAGGTGCTATGCTGCGCGCCGCATCGGCACCCGGGTCTCCCGGCCCGGCCCTCTCGAACTCCGGAGGCTCCCATGATCGGTCGCTCGTTGTTGCTGGCCGCGGGACTCAGCGTGGCGCTCTCCCTCACCGCGGGCGCCATCCCGGCGCCGGGCGGAAGCAGACCCTGGACCACCGATGACATCCTCGCGCTCAAGAGCGTGTCCGATCCGCGCATCTCCCCCGACGGCCGCTCGATCGTGTACGTCGTGCAGGAGCTCACGGACGACCGCGGCGACTATCAGACCGACCTGTGGCTCAAGCCCGCCTCGGGCGGCGAGGCCCGGCGGCTCACGACCTCGCCCGCCAACGACGACCATCCGCGCTGGTCGCCGGACGGCACCCGCATCGCGTTCCTCTCCGAGCGCCCGCGCCCGGGCAGGAAGCCGGACGACAAGGACGCGGACGAATCGAAGCGCCAGATCTGGGTCATCCGTCCCGACGGCGGCGAGGCCGCGCCGCTCTCGGACGCTCCCGCGAGCGTTTCGGACTTCGAATGGTCGCCGCAGGGCGCCACCCTGGCGTTCCTGGCCCGCGAGCCCAAGAGCGATGAGCGCAAGAAGAAGGAGAAGGACAAGGACGACGCCTGGACCCCGAGCCAGATGTACCCCTGGAACCGGCTGTGGGTGCTGAACGTCACCGACCGCAAGGCGACCCAGCTCACGCGCGGCGGCTTCCACGTCACCGGGTTCTCGTTCTCGCCCGACGGCCGGCGGCTCGCCATCTCCGCCCAGCCGACCCCGCTCATCCCCGACAACTTCAACTCCGACCTCTACCTCGTCAACGTCTCGGGCGGCGCTCCCACCGAACTGGTG
>JBGQIE010000242.1:0-3447 GCA_041498315.1 Candidatus Eiseniibacteriota bacterium | reverse complement strand
CGCGAATGGACCTGGATCGTCGGCGACGCCGTGCTGCCCAACCTCGGCATGTGCGCCTACGTGCTGCTCTACCGCACCCTGGGCGCCCCGCGCGACTACGAGGCGCTCGCCGTGTTCGGCGGCATCCTCTCGACCTACTGGATCAACGTGCTGTGGGGGATGGGCTCGCAGTTCTACTGGGAGAAGCAGCAGGGCCAGCTCCAGCTCTACTTCGCCGCCCCGTGCTCGCGCATGGCGATCCTCACCGGCATGGCGGTGGGCGGAATCTTCATGACGACGTTTCGCTCGCTGTTCGGGATCTTCCTCGGCTTCGTCGTGCTGGGCGTGCGGGTGCCGTCGTTCGACGTCGGGCTCCTGCTGCTCGTCTTCACGCTCACCATGACCTCGCTCTACGCGCTCGGCATGACGCTGGCTTCGCTGTTCCTGCTCTACGGGCGCGAGGCCTGGCACCTCTCGAACGCGCTCCAGGAGCCGGTGTTCTTCCTCTCCGGGCTCTATTTCCCGCTGCGCGCGCTGGGGGCGCTCGGGTCGCTGGCCGCCGGCCTGGTGCCGCTCGGGCTGGGCGTGGACGCGCTCCGGCAGGTGCTCATGGGCGCGGGCGCCCACGGCCTGCTGCCGCTCCCGACCGAGACCCTCATGCTGGTTGGCTTCACGGTGCTGTTCGGCATCCTGGCGCGCGTCTCGCTCGCCCATCTCGAGGGGCTCTCGAAGCGCGAGGGCCGCCTCACCCAGCGCTGGCAATGAAGGTCCTCGCCGCGCGTCTGCGCAGCGCCGCCTGGCTGGGCTGGCAGATGGAGTCCAACTGGACCGATCCGCTGGTATTCGGCATCTACACCGTGCTGCGCCCGCTCGCGACCGCGCTCATCCTCGCGGGCATGTACTGGGCGGTGGCCGGGCGGGCGGCGCGCACCGGGCTGTTCCCGGGCGTCTACCTCGGCAACGCGTTCCACATCTACGTCACCACGGTCGTGATCGGCATGGGCTGGGTCGTGGTCGAAGAGCGCGAGGAGTACGAGACCCTCAAGTACGTCTACACCTCGCCGATCGGCATGTTCACCTACCTCACCGGGCGCGCCTCGGTGAAGCTGGCGCTCGCGACCGTGAGCCTGGTGCTCACCCTCGCGGTCGGCTGGGTGCTGGTGGGGGTGCGCTGGTCGTGGAGCGAGGTGGCCTGGGCCCCGCTCGCCCTCACGTTCGTCCTCGGCCTGACCGCCACGCTCTCGCTCGGTTTCCTGGTCGCCGGGATGGCGCTGCTGCTGCCGCGCGTGGCGATCAGCATCAACGAGGGCCTCGCCGTGGCCCTCTACCTGCTGTGCGGCGTCATCTTTCCGATCGACATGCTCCCGCACGGGCTGCGCGAGTTCTCGTGGCTGCTGCCCTTCACCTGGTGGTACGAGGGCCTGCGCCGCTTCACGCTGGGCAAGGGCATGAGCGCGAGCCTGGGCGCGATCCCCGACGCCGGGCTGTTGGGCGTGCTGTTCGCGACCACGCTCGCCTTCGGGCTGCTCGGCCACTTCGGCTACAACGCGCTCGAGCGCCGCGCCCGCCACGCCGGGCGGCTCGATCAGACCACGATGTTCTAGGGTGGGTCAGGCCTTGCTGCAGATGTACATCATGCTCAGCCCGAAGAAGTAGCTCACCCTCTGGTCGAGCTTGAAGCCCGTGCCCGAGATCAGCGTCCCCATCTGCGGGTCGGTCAGCCCCCACACTTCGCGCTCGTCCCATTTCCGGTCCCGGTCCGGGTCGTAGAGCAGGCGCAGGTTGTGATTGATCCAGCTGATCCAGGGCGCCACCATGGTCAGGATCACGCGCCCATCGTCCTTGAGCACCCGCCGGATCTCGGTCAGCACCTCTTCGCGGTTCGGGATGTGATTGAGCACCGCGACCACGGTCACGGTGTCGAATTGCCGGTCGCGAAAACACATGCGATCCGAGCGGCACACCGCCAGCCGGCGTGAGCCGATGCCGCCGTAGCCTTCCCAGTACTGGATGTCGAACCCGACGCCGTTCCCGTACTCCTCGACCAGCCGGTTGTCCCAGCCGGCCCCGACGTCGAGCAGGAGTCCGCGGATGTATTGCTTGACCGCCACGATCCGGTGGTCCCGGATGGTCGTCATGCCGATCGCCGAGACCCAGCTCGAGGGCAGGAAGACCATGATGGGGAAGAACACGAAGTCGTAGATCCCCTGCAGGGCGTCGTTCTCGAACAGGCGCCGCCGGCTCGGGGCCCGGTCGGCCTCGCGCATCGACGACACGATCTTCCTCATCATTGCCGGCACGTGACGGACCTCCGATCCATGGGTCAGGCTGGGGGTGAGGCGGCGACGAGGGAGCCGAACAGGCTGCGCAGAGACTGGACCTGCCTGAACACCCACAGGCCCCTGGGCGTGGGATAGACCCGGCCCCCCTCGAGGATGACGTACCGGTGCCGCACCAGCTCGTCCAGGCGTCGCTTGACGCGCAGCTCCTGGCTCGAGTGCACCGCCTGGAGCTCGTCGGTGCTGAGACCGTTCGAGGCGCTGATCTCGTGGAGGAGCCTGAAGGCGATCGAGTTGTGGGCGTGCAGCGCCAGGCCGTAGCAGCCCACCAGGGCCGGCAGGGCGATCAGGATCAGGGCGAGGAACGTGGCCGGGGTCAGGGAGGCGCTCCAGGCGAGCACCACGACTCCGGCCAGGAAGGAAACGGCGTGCGCGCCCAGGATGCGCGGCAGCGAGAACGAGAGCTGGGAGGCGCTCAGGAAGGAGATGCAGACGACCGTATGGACGGCGCACGCCGCGACGCAGGCGATCAGGAAGCGCGAGGCCTCAAGGCTCATTGCGCCGCACGAGATAGAGAGGTTCGACCAGCACGCGCGACATCAAGGTCCCGAGCGTGCTGGTCCTGTAGCGAGCCCCATCCATGACGACCAGGCGCATCCGCAGCAGCTGCCCGAGTCGCTCGCGCACGTTGAGGGGATCGCCGCCGAGCAGGGCCTGTTCCTGGACGCCAGAATCGCGGTGCGCGGCGACGACGGCGAGCAGGTCGAACGAGATGCTGCGGGTGATGAGCGCATACAGCATCAGGACGCACAGGGCGTTGCCGCATAAGGCGAAGCCGAAGACCGCCACGGACAGATCGTTGAGCCGCAGGACGAGCAGGGCCGCGACCAGGCAGGTCACCACGAACGTGGCGAGCCAGAGCCGCGAGGCCCGCCCGGATCGCGCCAGCTTGACGGCGAACAGCGATGTCGCCGCGGCGAGGATCGAAACGGCGATTCCCCACAGGCCTTCGGCAATCACGGACGCAGCCCCCCGGACACGGATTCGAACGATGATACTTGAATCGAAGTTGATCGAACAACGCGCCCCCGGCGCTCGTGGCGGGTGCACGCGCGGCAAGTCTATAATGCCCGCCTTCATCGTGGAGGCGACGGACATGGATCGATGGCACCGCGGCCGCGGCGTTTCG
>JBGQIE010000241.1:0-3483 GCA_041498315.1 Candidatus Eiseniibacteriota bacterium | reverse complement strand
CCCGCGGCCCGCGCCGGCGCGCGCCGGGCCGTTCGGCGCACTCGGCCCGCACCGTCTTGACCAGCGCGAGCAGGCGCTTGCGCACCGAGGCCGCCCGGGCGGGCGACGCGGTGAACAGCATGCGCAGCAGCATCGGCCGGGCGTCGTCGGCGGGCGGCCCGGCCAGGCTCGCGAGCAGGTCCTGGCGCGCCTGCTCGAGCACCACGCTCGCCGCCGCCCGGACCGAGCGCCGCGCGGCCGCGCCCTGCCCGAGCACCCCGGCGTCGGCGCCCTTCATGCCCGCGACCACGGAGGCGTAGTACTTCTCGATCGTGCCGCGGTTGGGGCGGGTCTCGCGCAGCCGCACCAGCCCGGCGCGCTCGAGCGCGTTGACGTGATGGTAGAGCCGGGTGGGGGGCTCGCCGAGCAGCGCCGCGACCTGCATCGTGGTGCGCGGGCGCTCGGCGAACAGCTCGAACAGCTTGAGCCGCAGCGGGTGGGCGAGCGCGCGCAGCTCGGCCACCACGCGGCGGCGCTCGCGCGCCACGGCCCCGGCGCTCCCCGCGCGCGCGCCGCCGCGCGACCGGGTCGCGGCCCGCGCCCCCTTCCGGATGCTCGATGCCATGCGGTCCTTTCCGCGCCCGTCGGGCGCCCTGCCGCGCTCGACCCTAGACGCGACGGCCCTGATTGACAACCGGTCGATTATTCAATAACATCTGAACAATCGTCGCACGTCGCATGAACCCGCACCGCGGAGGACCCATGCCCGGCATCCTGGACCTGGCGCTCGTCGTCCTGTTCGCGGCCCTGTGGCCGCTCCACGCCCACTTTGTCGTGTGGCCGCGTCACGTGCGCGCCGTGGCCGCCGGCGACCCGCGGGCAAGATCGCGCATATACGCCCGGACCATCGTCGAGCAGTGGCTGCTCGCGGCCGCCGCGCTGGCGCTGTGTTTGCGCGCGGGCCGCTCGCTGGGGGCGCTGGGCCTGCATGCGCCCGAGGGCTGGCGGCTCGTGGTGGGCATCGCGTTGCCGCTGGCGTACGCCGTGCTCATGGCGCTCCAGATCCCCGCGATCGCGCGCAGCCCGGCGACCCGGGCGCGTCTGCGCGGGAAGCTCGCGGCGCTCAAGCCCCTGCTCCCGCACACGGCGGGGGAGATGCGGCTGTTCGTGCCGCTCTCGATCACCGCCGGGATCTGCGAGGAGTGGCTGTTCCGCGGCTACCTGGTGTGGGTGCTCATGCCGTGGCTCGGGCTCCTCGGCGCCGCGGCGGCGAGCATGGTCGCTTTCGGGCTCGCCCATGGCTATCAGGGCGGCAAGTTCGGGATGCGGGCCTTCGCCGCGGGCGTGGTCATGGGGCTGATCGCGCTCGCGACGCGCTCGATTCTGCCGGGAATGGCGCTCCACGCGTTCGTGGACCTGGGCTCGGGCTACGTCACGCACCTCGCGATGCGCGAGGGCCAAAGCGCGGGCGAGCCGGCGGGGGCGGCGGCGTAGGAGAAAGGCGCGGGCCCGCTACCCTCCGTTGGTTCCCAGCACCACCCACGTGATCCCGGTGTTCAGCCACAGCCCGCTGCCCAGCCACCCCACGTGATGGACGAGGCCGCTCTCCACGGCTCGACCCCGGTAGACGGTCGCGGCGATTGCGCCATAGCCGGATAACCTGCCCATCAACCTTCGACTGACTTCACACCGGACCGCGCCGCCTCCCAGAAATGCGTGCGGCCCATCATAGGGAGTGGGGACGTCCTTCACCCAGGAGCGATCTTCTCCGTACCAGCCCTCCAGCTCCAAATCCAGGGCGCCACGGTCGCCGAGTGGAGACCTCATGCCCACCGTGCCCCCGATCCGCCACAAGACGCTCTCAATCCGTCCACCGCCCGCGATGGCTCCACCTCCAACATCGGTTCGGCCCCCGCCCCACGCCCCCGAGAGGCCGGCGACGAGCCCGCCCGCGCGATATCGAATCCTCGTCTCCGCACCCACCAAGCCATGCACCGTTGGCTGAAGTTCGCCAACGCCGAGCCGCTGCGATGATTCGATCCCCGGACCAATCGAAAACTCCAAGGCCCGGCCCTCCAGCCGTACCCCCTCCCCGGCCTCACACGAACTTGCGCGAAGTGACCCGGCAGCCATCAAGACTGCGCACGACCAGACGCAAATGCCTGCAGTCAGCCTCACTCACTCCCCCGTAGCAACACGAACCGTTCAGCCATGGTCTGACTGACCTGCTTCCCGGAAGCTGATGCAGCGTGAGTCAGCATCCTCCGGTAGCCTACGGGCACGGAGGGGCCATGGCTAACACGGGCCGGCGGTACACGGAAGAGCAGATCATCGCGATCTTGAAGGAGGCGGAGGCGGCGAAGTCGGCGGCCGAGGTGATCCGACGCCACGGGGTGACGGCGCACACGTTCTACCGGTGGAAGGCGAAGTTCGCCGGGATGGAGGTGGCCGACGCCCGGCGACTCAAGGCGCTCGAGGACGAGAACCGACGGCTGAAGCGGATCGTCGCCGACCAGACACTCAACATCCAGGTGTTGAAGGAGCTGCTGGGAAAAGACTGACGACGGTCGCGGCCCGGCGCGCCGCCGTCGTGGAGGCACGATCGCATCATGCCGGACTCTCCGAGCGCCGCACGTGCCGCTTCGTCGGTGTGGCGCTGTCGAGCCAGCGGTATCGATTCCGACGTCCGCCACAGGCCGAGCTGCGGGCGCGGCTGCAGGCGCTGGCGGTGGAACGGGTGCGCTGGGGCTATCGGCGGCTGCACCTGTTGCTGCGGCGCGAGGGACAAGCGGTGAACGTGAAGCGCGTCTATCGGCTCTACCGTGAGGAAGGCTTGGCGGTGCGACGGCGGAAGCGCAAGCGAGTAGCGGTGGCGCGGGCGCCGCAGCCCGCGCCGACCCGGCTCAACGAGCGCTGGACGATGGACTTCATGTCGGACGTGTTGGTGGGCGGGAAGCGGTACCGGATCCTGAACGTGGTGGAACGGTTGTCGCGCGAGGCGCTGGCGGGCGAGGTCGACACCAGCCTGCCGGCGGTGCGGGCGATCCGGGTGCTGGAGGAGATCGCGCTCGAGCGCGGGTACCCGAGCGGGATCGTGGTCGACAACGGCAGCGAGTTCCGCAGCATGGCGCTCGATGCCTGGGCCTACGAACATGGCGTGACGCTCGAGTTCATCCAGCCGGGCAAGCCGATCCAGAACGCGGTGGTGGAGAGTTTCAACGGACGGATGCGGGACGAGCTGCTGAACCAGCACTGGTGGCGGACCCTCGACGAGGCCCGTCGGGCGGTGGCGGCCTATCGTGGGGACTACAATCAGGTGCGACCGCACAGCGCGCTCGGCAACCGGACGCCGGAAGAGTTCGCGGCGACGCTCCGGGGCCTTGACCTGGGAGTCGCGGTCGCATGAGAACGGGGCTGCACGGGCATCCTGCGAAGCCGATCCCGAGCCGCTCTCACGAAACAGGTGCTTCGCACTCAACTCGGTGGGATGCTGACTGCGGCTGT
>JBGQIE010000240.1:0-3541 GCA_041498315.1 Candidatus Eiseniibacteriota bacterium | reverse complement strand
GTGTACCTCGCGGTCTCACTCGGCAGGCCCGGGCAGGCGTTCGGCTGGGATTCGCTGGGGATCAGCGTGGCGCTCGACACCTTCCGTCCCGACCGGGGCCAGCGTGAACTCCCGAACGGTCTCGCGAGCGGCGACCTTGGATTCGAGTTCGTGGCCGACTTCGCCGGGCCCGCGAGCGCCGTGCTGCGCGTTCTCGCGGGCGAGCCGCAGGCCCGCCCGCGCGAGACCGGGCGCGACGACCGCGTACCGCTCCGCTGCGGCACGCTCGCCCAGTCCACGCTCTCCGACTGGACCTACGACCGTGCATCGGGCTTGCTCGAGATCCGGCTGCCCTGGGCGCTCCTCGATGTTGCCGATCCCTCCTCGGGAAGCGTGCTCTATCGCGACGGCGAGAAGGGCGAGCCCGCGGTTGCCGCAAGCGACGGTTTCCGCATCGGGGTCGTGACCTGGCGGAAGGGGGGAACGCCGCGCCCGCTCGCGGCCCTGCCCGCGCTCCATTCCGGGCGCCGCTGGAGCGCCGCGGACTTTGCGACCTGGACCTGGACGCCGTGGGAGGAACCCGAGTTCCACGCGCGCCTCAAGCCCGCCTGCCAGGCGCTCCGCGCGGTGTGGGGCGGTATGCCGGACGAGCTCTCGAGCGCCCATCCGGAACGGTGATCCTCGGCGCCGTGTGGCGAGCAGCGCGGGCTCCGGTCCCCCTGGCGCCATCCACACCGTGCACTCCGTTCTGGCCGCGCGGCGGCAAAAAGCGTGACGGAGGCGGCCGCGGCGCTGCCGTGGTCCAGGGCGCTATTCGGCTGCGGGAAAAGGCGATCCAGGTACAGCCCACCCCCGGCACAGGGCTTGCGCTCTACAGATGATGGACGACGGCGCTCCGGCGCCGTCCCGAGCCATTCCCGCCACCGGCGGGAGCAGTTCGAACCGACGGAGGCACGATGCGCGCGTTCGTGAAGCGGTTGCTGGCCCCGATGATCGCGATCTTCGAGGGCACGTGGACGAGTGGCGCCGAGTCGTGCGACTACCTCGCCCGCCTCGAGGCCGTGCCGGCGATCGGCAAGCGCGAGGAGCGCCGGGCGGCCTGACCTCCCGCACGCGCGGTCCCTCGGCCCGGACGGGAATGCTCCCGGTCCGGGCCGATCGATTTCTCCCGGTCGCAATTCTTCCTCTCCGCCCGGCCAGACACTCCTGGACCCGTTCGCCTCCCGGGGTGTAATAGCTTGGCGGACGACAGGATGGCGTCACGGCCTGGCATGCCGGCATGGCATACGGATTGCCCCCGTAAGGACCCCTGCCGGACGGATCTCGGAAGGGGGACTACCGCTGCCACAACATCAAGCACGGCCGCAGGGGAGTGGGCACTTGCACCTCGTGCCGCGTGCGGAGCCTTCCACTTCGCACGCGCCGAAGTCGCATTCCGCACGACGCGTGGCGCCGCCGGACGGGTTCTGGCTCGGCGTGCTGCTCTCAGTCCCGATCCTGGTCTCGCTCTGGGGCCTGCCCTACTACCTCGCGGCCGTCGCCGCGCGCGTGCGCAGCCCGCTCCATCCGCTGCTGCGTCCCTCGGGGCTGCTGGGCCAGAGCTTCGGGATCGCCGGGCTGGCGCTGTTCCTGTTCATGTGGCTCTACCCGATGCGCAAGAAGCTGCGCTGGCTCTCGTTCACCGGGACGCTCGGCGACTGGATGCGCGTCCACGTCGTGATGGGTCTGGCGCTCCCGCTGCTCGTCGCGGTGCACGCGGCCTGGCGATTCCGCGGGCTCATCGGTCTCGGCTATGCCGCCATGGTGCTGGTGAGCATGAGCGGCATCGTGGGGCGCTACCTCTACACGCGCATTCCGCGCAGCCGTAACGGCCTCGAGCTGTCGCGCGACGAGGCGACGGGCCAGCGCAAGGCGCTGATCACCGAGATCGCGGCCGCGCTCGAGCTGGATCCGCTCGAGGTCGAGGCGGCGCTGGACTCCACACTCGCCCCGGCGAGCACCTCGGGCCGAACCGGAGCGCTGGGCGCGTTGCGCCACATGCTGGGCGACGACTTCGCGCGCTGGCGCGCGGTCCAGGAGCTCAGGCGCCGCTGGAGCGCGCCGCGGCCCGGGCAGCGGCCGGTCGCCGCGCGCACCATCCAGCGCGCGCTCGGCCTCGCGCGCCGCGAGATCGCGCTGGCCCAGCAGCTCGTGCTGCTCGATCGCACCCAGCGGCTGCTGGGGTTCTGGCACGTCGCCCATCGCCCGGTCGCCATCACCGCGCTGCTCGCGGTCGCGATCCACGTCGTGGTCGCGGTCGTGATGGGCCAGACCTGGCTGCGCTAGGAGGTCCCCCAGCGTGAGCATGCTCCTGACCACCGTCGCCGTCGTGCTGATCACGGCCCTGTTCATGGCCTGGCACGTCCGGCGCTCGGCACCCCCGCCGCGTGCGTGCGAGGCGCGTTGCCCGCGTTGCGGGGCGAGCCACTCCTCCGGGGCCGAGCGCTGCCCGCGCTGCGGGGTGCCGCTTTCGGCCTACGAGCTGGTCTCGGCCCCGGTCGCGGCCGCCGTCCAAGCCGAGACCGGCAAGCTCCACGCCGTGGTGCGCTCCGACGTGTGCGTGGGCTGCGGGGCGTGCGTGCCGGCCTGCCCGGTGCCGGGGGCGATCCGGCTCGAGGGCAAGCTCGCGGTCGTGGACGACGGCCTGTGCCAGGGTCACGCCGAGTGCTCCCGGGCCTGCCCGGTGGGCGCGATCGTCGTCACCACCGGCGCCGCGGTGCAGCGTCTCGAGGTGCCGGACCTCGACGCGAACTTCCAGAGCAACATCCCCGGGCTCTACATCGTGGGCGAGCTGGGCGGGCGCGGGCTCATCAAGAACGCCATCAACGAAGGCAAGATCGCGGCCGAGGCGGTCGCGCGCGCCGCGGCGCGGAACCTGGCCGGGCGCGCCGCCGACCCCGCCGTCCTCGACGTCGTGGTCGTGGGCTCGGGACCCGCGGGGCTCTCGGCCGGGCTCGAGGCGCTGCGCTCGGGGCTGCGCTACGCCGTGCTCGAGCAGGGCGACCTCTCGGACACCATCCATCGCTATCCGCGCCACAAGCTGCTGCTCGCCGAGCCGGTGCGCATGCCGCTCTACGGCGACCTGTGGGTCGCCGACGCCTCGAAGGAGTCGCTGCTCAAGGTGTGGCAGACCATCATCCAGAAGACCGGGCTCGAGGTGCGCACGCGCCAGCGTGTCGAGCGCATCGAGAAGACCGGCGAGCGCTTCGAGGTCGCGACCGCCGACGCCGTGTTCCACGCCCGCAACGTGATCCTGGCGATGGGCCGGCGCGGCAGCCCGCGGCGGCTCGGCGTGCCGGGCGAGGAGCGGCCCGGCGTGTTCTACGACATCGTCGAGATGGAGGCGTTCGCGGGCCGGCGCGTGCTGGTCGTGGGCGGCGGGGACAGCGCGATCGAGTCGGCGGTGGGGCTCGCGAACCAGCCGGGCACGCAGGTCACGCTCAGCTACCGCGGCGAGGCGTTCGCGCGCATCAAGGACCGCAACCGCGCCAAGCTCGACGCCGAGGCGCGGCGCGGGCGCATC
>JBGQIE010000239.1:0-3573 GCA_041498315.1 Candidatus Eiseniibacteriota bacterium | reverse complement strand
TCCGGGCATAATCAGCGGCTCATGGCCACCGCATCCTTGCCCCTGCATCCCCGACCGGGACTCCTTCTGGCCGCGCTCGCGCTGCTCGCGCTGAGCCCCGTCCTGGCCGCCCCGCGACCCGCTTCCGCGGCGGTTCCGCACCACGACCACATCGCGGTCGTCATCATGGAGAACAAGACCTACGCCCAGGCGATCGCCCAGCCCTACACGGCGAGCCTCGCCGCCAGCGCAGCGCGGTTCACGAACTCGGTCGCGGTCGCCCATCCCTCGCAGCCCAACTACCTCGCGCTCTGGTTCGCACACACTCTCGGCTACACCACCGACGCCTGCCCGCTGACCTCGCCAGTGTCGTTCGAGAACCTGGGCCACGCCTGCGAGGCCGCCGGGCTCACCTGGCGGGCGTACAGCGAGAACCTCGCGGTGGTCGGCAGCACCGCCTGCTCCTACGACGGCAGCGCCTCGACCGGGCTCTACACCCGCAAGCACGATCCCTGGACCTACTGCGCCAACCTGGACCACACGCGCGAGCGCCCCTACACCGACCTCGCCGCCGACATCGCCGGGGGCACGCTTCCCAACCTCTTGTTCGTGATTCCCAACAACTGCCACAACAGCCACAACTCGACCACCGCCGGCTGCTCGATCGCCGACGCGGACAACTGGCTGTCGCTGAACCTGCCGCCGCTCATGGCGGCGCTCGGACCCACCGGGCTGCTGATCCTCACCTGGGACGAGAACGACAACAGCGCCGGGAACCAGATCCTGACCGTGTTCCGGGGCCCCCAGGTGATCCCCGGGGCGGTCTCGAGCCAGGCCATCAACCACTACTCGGTGGTGCGCACGATCTGCGAAGCCCTCGGGATCACGCCCTTCAACATCGCCGCCGACATGGCCACGGTGGATGGCGTGTGGACCCAGGTGGTCAAGACCGCGCCGCCTTCGTGGGGCAGGATCAAGACGCTGTATCGCTGACGCAATCCTTCCCGATTCGCCCTTCCCCCTGGAGCCGCTCATGCTGCCCTTCCTTGCCTCGCTCGTGATGCTGGCCACGGCGCCGCCGGACACGGCGGTGGTCCAGCTCAAGGAAGTGGTGGTCTCGGCGACCAAGTCGCCGAGGAACCCCGTCAACGTTCCCAACGCCACCGCCGTGGTGAGCGGGGCCGAGCTCAGGCGGCGCGGCACGCAGACCGTGGCCGACGCCCTCCAGGACGTCGTCGGGCTCGACACCGGCGGAGGGTCCGACAACGGCAGCCGCCTGCCGAACCTGGGACTCTGGGGGCTCAAGGAGTTCGACGCCATGCTCGTGACGCTCGACGGGGTGCCGGTCGGCGGACCGTTCAATCCCTCGCTCTCGCAGCTGCCGGTGAACGACCTCGACCGCATCGAGATCGTCAAGGGCCCGCAGGGCACGCTCTACGGCGTCTCGGCGTTCGCCGGGATGATCCAGGCGTTCTCGCGCGTGGACGAGGCGCGCAGCGGCCACCTCACGCTCGGCGGCGGCTCGTTCTCGGACGTGAACGGCACCGGCGGCATGCAGTGGCGGCTCGAGCAGAACCACGTCCTGCGCCTCTCGGGCACCGGGCTTCACTCCGACGGCTGGCAGGACCGCACCGGCAACCAGGTCGAGCGCGGCGATCTCAACCTCACGAGCCGGCTCGGCCCCGGGACGATCGGCGTCAACGCGTTCGCCTTCCGCGACCAGCAGCGCTGGGGAACGCCGCTCCCCTTCGAGGGCGGCGTGCGGGTCGAAGAGTTCGCGGTGGACCGGAACTACGCGGTCCGGGGCGCCAAGCTCGAGCACCGGGTGTTCGGCGCGATCACGCAGGCCGACTTCCCGCTCGCGCACGGGGTCAAGCTGCAGAACACGCTCTCCTTCACCCAGGACCACCAGACTTCGATCCGCAGCTTCCTGGGCGCCGTCACGGGCGGCACGGTCGCCTCGGAGGGCGTGAGCATCGAGCCCAAGGAGAGCAGCTTCTACGAGGACGCCCACCTGGTCCTAAACCTCCACGCCGCGGGGCAGCACGAGCTGATCGGCGGCGGCGCCCTGACCTGGGGACGCACCAAGGCCAGGGGTATCGGCTTCGACTTCGATCAGTCTCTCGCCGGCTACCCGGACATCCCGAGCCTCGGTCAGATCCCGGTCGGGGATCATCGCTCGTTCAACGATCGCCGCACCTTCGCCGGCGCCTACCTGCACGACGACTGGACCCCGGTCGAGCGCCTCACCCTGGGCGGCGGCGGCCGCTACGACGACGTGTCCGAGAAGCTCTCGGCGAGCGGCGAGGAAGTGGGCGGACCGCTGGTGCTCACCAGCGACTCGAAGACCAGCCGCGCCTGGTCCGGCGACGCCTCGGTGCTGGTGCGCACGGCGCCCAAGCTCGACTGGCTCCAGGCGGCGAACTGGTACGTCAACTACAAGAGCTCGTTCAAGCCCGCGGCGCCCAACCTCACCGAGGCCGAGAACGCCGAGATCCTCGAGCCCGAGTGGACCCACTCGGTCGAGGGGGGATTCAAGGGACGCGCGCTCGATCAGTTCGCGCTCGACGTTTCGGTGTTCCAGATGGACTTCCAGAACATGGTGGTCGCGATCGACCAGGGCGGGACCCCGGGCCTCACCAACGCCGGCCGCGAGCGCTTCAAGGGCTACGAAGCCGAGGGACGCTGGTCGCCGCGCCTGCTGCGCGAAGCGTCGCTGCTCGCAGGCTACGCGCATCACGACGCGCGCTTCGTCCAGTTCGTCTCCGACGAGGGCGGCACGCTGCTCGACGTGAGCGGCAACCGCCTCGAGCAGGTGCCGGAGGAGATGTTCAACGCCCGGGCCGAATACGCCCCCGCGCGCGGGCTCGGTGGGTTCGTCGCGGCGCGCTACCGCGGCAAGCGATTCTTCGCGCGCGACAACGCCGAGACGCTTGCGCCCTACACCGAGTGGGACGCCGGAGCCACGCTCGGCTGGGGGCCCGCGCTGCTGGTCGTCACCGGACGGAACCTGGGTGACGATCGCCACGTGGTCACCGAGAGCGAGATCGGCCCCGACCAGGTCTACCTCGCGCCTCCCCGCCGCTTTGCGGCCCAGGTGACCTACCAGTTCTGACGCGGCCGCGACTCGCGGCGCACGACGAGGGCCCGGTGAGTGATCACCGGGCCCTCGTGCTTGGCTGCCCGCACGCTGGCGCGCGGGCGTCCATGGTCGTGAAACGGCAGCTATCTGTAGATCGTCTTGATCTGTCCCCACGTGAACGCACGCGCCGGCGTCGGAATCGAAGGCTGGAGCTCCATGTGGCCGGGTCCGCTCTGGGTCGGGGCCCAGGTCTGACCGCCATCCAGGCTCAACTCGGTGAAGACGTCGAAGAAGCTGTCGATCCCGAACTGGCCGCCCCCGAGGTCACGGATCGTGGTCTGCCCGAGCGAGGCCAGCGTGGGGCTTTCGCGGATCATGGCCCCCGCCGGGAGCGTGCCGCCCGCGATGTCCAACTGGAGCATCTCGGTGTCGAACAGGTCCTTTGGGCCCGGCAGCGTGCTGTTGTATCTGACCCGCACCGTGCAGTTGGCCGGGGCCTGATTCGGCGTAAC
>JBGQIE010000238.1:0-3582 GCA_041498315.1 Candidatus Eiseniibacteriota bacterium | reverse complement strand
GGCGTCCGCCGCGGCGTTCGACCAGGCGGCCCAGGCGGCCAAGGCCGGCTGCCCGATCTCCCGGCTCCTCAAGGCCGAGATCACGCTCAGCGCGAAGCTCGAGGCGATGGCGCCGCAACGCTGAACCCGCCGATGCGAATCGGCGACATGAACTGGATGCAGGTCGAGGCGCGGCTGGAGCGCGACGACCGCGCGGTGCTGCCGGTGGGCTGCACCGAGCAGCACGCGTACTTGAGCCTCTCGACCGACACCATTCTCGCCGAGCGGGTCGCGGCCGAAGCCGCCGACCCGCTCGGCGTTCCCGTCTTCCCGCCGCTCGCCTACGGTGTCACCCCGTCCTTCACGGCCTATCCGGGCACGGTCACGCTGCGCCTCTCGACCTTCGTGGACGTCGTGCGCGACCTGCTCGACGGACTCGCGGGCGGCGGATTCCGGCGCATCCTGATCGTCAACGGGCACGGCGGCAACCATCCCGCGCTGGGCTTCGTGAGCGAGTGGCAGGCCGGGCACGCGGAGGCGCAGGTGCGTGTTCATTCGTGGTGGAACGCGCCCCGGGTGTGGGCCCGCGTGCTGGCCATCGACCCGGTCGCCTCGCACGCCTCGTGGATGGAGAACTTTCCGTGGACCCGGCTCGCGGGGGTCTCCAGCCCCGAGGTGCGCAAGCCCATGACCGACCTCGAGCGCCTGCGGCTCCTGGGCCCCACGGAGGTGCGAGCCTCCCTCGGCGACGGCAACTTCGGCGGGTTCTACCGGCGCCCCGATGCCGACCTCGAGACCTTGTGGCGCGAAGCGGTGGAGGAGACCCGCGCGGCGATCGAAGGACCGTGGGGGGGCTCGAGGTCCTGAGCGGAGCGGGCGCCCTCGCCGGCACTCCTCTGCTATGCTGATAGGCACTCGACGCACGACATGGAGCCCGTGGGGCGGAAGGATCGCGCCGCGCTCCGCAACCCTTAGAGTCTGCCAAGGACCCCCCGTGCCCCGCCCCATCCTGCCCTTTGCCTGCCTGGTCCTCCTCGCCGTGGCGGTAGCGCCCGCGAGCGCCCTCACCTACACCTACGGCGACACGCTCACCGTCATCATGAAGCCGCTGCCCAACCTTCCCACGCTCGCGCGGCCTGGCGACACGTTCACCGTGTGGGCGCTGGCTCCGGCCGGCACCACCGGCTGGAGCGGCTCGCTCGCCCTCGGGGCGCTCACGATTCCGCTCGGCGCCCCCGGCGGGGGTTACGACGCCGCGCGCGGGCGCTGGATCCTGACGTTCACCATTCCGAGCGGCACCCCTGAAGAGCTCTACGACCTGCTCCTCACGTCCAGCCAGACCCTTCCCGATGCCGCGCGACACGCCGTCAAGGTGCTGACGGACTATCGAGCTTCGTATTACTTCGCCCAGATCAGCGACACCCACCTGCCCGAGCACGCCTTCTCGAGCGGCGGCAGCATCAACACCGCCGACACCTCGGGGATGGGGGACTTCGACGCGGTGATCGCCGACCTCAACCTCATCCATCCCGAGTTCATCCTCCACACCGGCGACCTCGTCAACGAGGGCGAGCTCGAGGAGTACCTCGGCATGTTCGAGATGGGCCGCGCCCAGCAAATGATCACCCGGCTGCGCGATCCGATGTTCCTCGCCTCGGGCAACCACGACATCGGCGGCTGGATCCCGACGGCGCCCCCCTCGGGCACCTCGCGCAAGGACTGGTGGCGCTACTTCGGCTGGCCGTGGCTCGCGAACCCGCCCGCGGCCGAGCCCTGGCACTCCCAGGACTACTCCTTCGACTACGGGCTGCTCCACTGCATCGGCCTGGAGGCCTATCAGAACGACGGCAGCTACGACAACTACCTGCCCGGGCTCTACGGCGCGCAGAGCATGACGGCGGAGCAGATGAGCTGGCTTCAGGCCGACGTCGCGGCGGTGCCGGCGGGCCACACCAAGCTCGCGTTCTTCCACTACGACTTCGGCGGTACGCTCCCCAACGGCTCGGCGGGGGCCAACTTCTCGCAGTTCAGCAACCTCTCCGCGCTCGGCCTCGACGGCGTGATCTGGGGGCACAATCACGTCGTGGCCGAAGGCAACCGCACCGCGAAGCCGTTCAATCTCGGCCTGCAGTCGGTCATCAGCAACGCCTCCGGCGGGCGCACCTTCCGCGTCTTCCGCGTCAGCGACGGCGTCATCACCCCGGGGCCGATGCACCACGCGGGCACGAGCGCGGATTCGCTCGCCGCGACCTGGACCGGTCCCAACGACGGCACGCGCTCGACCCTGGCGGCCACCGTCACCAATCGCTTCGGTGAGGCCTGGGATCACGCGCGGCTCGTGTTCTTCATGGTCGATCACGATTCGAGCTTCGTCGCGAGCGGCGGCACCCTGGCGCAAACCGTCCGCCAGGGCGGCATGGCCAACGTATACGTGGACTGCGTGATCCCGGCCGGCACGACGACCACGCCCGGATCGGTGACCGTCTCCGTCATGCCGGGCGTCTCGCTCGCGGCGGTGGGCGAAGCGGGGGAGTCCGATCTCCACTTCGATCCGCCGGCACCCAACCCGTTCCGGGGCGGCATCGAGCGGTCGAGATTCCACTTCGTGCTCGCGCGCGCCGCCCAGGCGCGGCTCGATATCCTCGACCTGGCGGGCCGCCGGGTCGCGACCCTGCTCGACGGCCGGCTGCCGGCCGGGAGCCACGAAGCCACCTGGACCGGCGCCGGGGCCGACGGCGCGCCGGCCGCCACCGGGCTCTACTTCGTCCGACTTCAGAGCGGTGGCCGCTGGCTGCGCCACAAGCTCCTGCTGCTGCGCTAGCGATGTCCGCCCCGGGCACCTCCCGCTCCCTGGCGCCTCCCGACCTGCTCGATGAGACCGCGGTCGGAGCGCTGCTGCGCATGGAGGATCTCATCGCGCTCATGGAGCGCACGCTCGCCGACTTCTCGAGCGGGCGGGCGCTCCAGCCGGTGCGCACGGTGCTTCCCGTCGAGCCCCACGGCGCGCTGCTCGCGGTGATGCCGGGCTACCTGCCGGGCAGCGGGGCGCTCGCGGTCAAGGTCGTGACGGTCGCCCCGCGCAATGCCGCGCGCGGCCTGCCGAGCCATCTCGCCACCGTGCTGCTGCTCGATCCCGAGACCGGAGCGCTGGTCGCGATTCTCGATGGCCGGCTCATCACCGAGATGCGCACCGCCGCGGTCTCGGCGGCGGCGGCCCGCTCACTCGCCGCCCCCGGGGCCGCAGTGCTCGCGCTCCTCGGCTCGGGGGTCCAGGCGCAGAGCCACCTCGAGGCGTTCCGGCTGGTGCGTCCGCTCGAGCGCGTGCGGGTGTGGAGCCCCGATCGAGCGCGCCGCGAGGCGTTCGCGCAGGCTCAAGCGAAGCGTTGGAACCTGGGCGTCGAGGCGGCCGACTCACCCGAAGCCGCGGTGCGCGGGGCGCAGCTCATCGTCACCGCGACCTCGAGCCGCACGCCGGTGCTCGATGGGCGCTGGCTCGAGCCCGGTGTGCACGTCACGGCCGTGGGCGCCTGCCGGGCCGACCAGCGCGAGCTCGACGCCGAGGCGGTGCGCTGCTCGAGCGTGTGGGTGGACTCGCTCGCGGCC
>JBGQIE010000237.1:0-3594 GCA_041498315.1 Candidatus Eiseniibacteriota bacterium | reverse complement strand
CCTCGACGGCATGCTCCGCATCCTGCCGAGCGCGCGCGTCGGTCACGTGGGCCTCTATCGCGATCCGAAGACGCTCCAGGCGGTCGAGTACTACTTCAAGGTGCCGACCGGGATGGGGGTGCGGGACGCGGTCGTGCTCGACCCCATGCTCGCCACCGGCAACTCGGCGGTCGCCGCGATCCACCGGGTGAAGGCCACCGGGCCGCGCTCGATCCGGTTCGTCTGCCTGCTGACCTGCCCGGAAGGGCTCGAGCACTTCCACCGCGAGCACCCCGACGTGCCGGTCTACACCGCGGCCATCGACAGCCACCTGAACGAGCACGGCTACATCGTCCCGGGCCTGGGCGACGCGGGCGACCGGCTCTTCGGCACCAAGTGAGACTCGCCGGGAAAGTGGCCCTGATCAGCGGCGGCGCGCGCGGCATGGGCGCGTCGGAGGCGATCCTGTTCGCGCGGGAAGGCGCCCGCGTGGTCCTGGGCGACATCCTCGACGCGGAGGGCAAGCGGGTCGAGGCCGAGATCACCGGCAAGGGCGGCGAGGCCGCCTTCGTGCACCTCGACGTGACGAGCGAGCCGGACTGGGAGCGCGCGGTGGCCACCGCGGTGGGGCGCTTCGGACGGCTCGACGTGCTCGTGAACAACGCGGGGGTGGGCGGCGGCAGCCTGCTCGAGCACACCACCGCGGAGGCGTGGGACCACGGCATGGACGTCAACGCCAAGGGTGTCTTCCTCGGCACCAAGGCCGCGATTCCCGCGATGCGCCGGAGCGGCGGCGGCTCGATCGTCAACATCTCCTCGCAGCTCGGGATGGTGGGGCTCGAGCGCAGCAGCCCGCAGTACCAGGCCAGCAAGGGCGCGGTGCGCACCCTGACCAAGCTGACCGCGGTGCAGTACGCGCGCGAGCGCATCCGCGCCAACTCGGTGCACCCCGGGCCGATCGTGACCCCGATGACCGCGGCGCGCCGCGGCGACCCCGGCCACTACGAGTACATGGTCTCGCGCATCCCGCTCGGCCGCTACGGCGAGCCGGACGAGGTCGCCTACGGCGTGCTGTACCTCGCCTCGGACGAGTCGTCGTTCGTCACCGGGAGCGAGCTGGTGATCGACGGAGGCTGGACGGCCCAGTAGCATCGGATCAACCGCAGCGCCCGAAATTCCCCCGGAGTCGAAAAGGAGTGGAGCCGTGATCTACGAGATCCGCACGTATCGCGTGAAGGTGGGCAGCCTCCCCGAGGTGGAGAAGCGCTTCGGCGAGGGCTACGAGCACCGCAAGAAGATCTCGCCGCTCGCCGCGTTCTGGCACACCGAGATCGGGCCGCTGAACGAGATCATCCACGTGTGGCCGTACGAGAACATCGGCGAGCGCAACCGCCTCCGGGCGGACGCGGTGAAGGCGGGCAACTGGCCGCCCAAGATCGCCGAGTTCATCGAGACCATGCAGTCGGAGATCGTGGTGCCGTTCGCGTTCCTGCCCGACCTCAAGCCCGGAAAGATGGGCCCGTTCTTCGAGATGCGCTACTACGCGATGAAGGCGGGCACGCTCCCGGACCTGATCAAGCGCTGGGAGTCGAAGATCGAGGAGCGCGTCAAGATGTCGCCGATCGCGCTGGCCGGGCACGTCGAGCACGGCGAGGCCAACCGCTTCATCCACATCTGGGCCTACAAGAGCCTCGACGAGCGGACCGCGGTGCGCAACAAGGCGCGGGAGATGGGCGTGTGGCCGCCTCCGGGCGGCAGCGACACGCTGCTGACGATGGCCAACAAGATCATGCTCCCGTCGGCCTTCTCGCCCGTGCAGTAACGGGGGTTCAGGCGGGCGGCAGCGCGTCGAGGAAGTCGAGCAGCACGCGATTGAAGGCCTCCGGCTGGTCGAGGTTCGAGGAGTGGCCGGCGCCCCGGATGACCTCGAGCCTCGCCCCGGGGATCTTCTTCGCCATGTACTCGCAGGGGGCGAGGAACGGCTGGTCCTGATCGCCCACGACGATGAGGGTGGGCACCCGGAGGCCGGCGAGCCCGTCCATCACCCGCGAGCCCTCCTGCGCGAGCATGCCGCGCGCGGCGTGGGCCAGGCCCTGGGCCGAGCGGTGGAGGCTCGCCGATTCCTGGACCTCGCGGCTCTTGCCGAGCGCTTCCAGGCCGCGCGTCTCGAGCGACCCCGCGCGCTCGCGGGCGCGCGCGTTCCACGCCTCGCGCGCGTCCGCGCTGCGGTAGCCGGGGCCGGAGTCGCAGATCACGAGCGCGCGCGTCATCCGCGGATGCTCCAGCGCGAAGCCGAGCGAGGCGTACCCCCCGAGAGACAGCCCGCCGATCACCGCCCGCTCCACCCCCAGGTGCCCGAGCAGGGCCTTCATGTCCGCGATGGTGAGCGCGGCCGAGTACCGCGCCGGGTCCGCCGGGCTCTCGGTCGCGCCGTGCCCGCGCATGCTCCAGCTGATGACGCGGTAGCGGTCGCCGAGCGCGCGGTGCTGGTCGTCCCACATGCGGCGGGTGGCGGAGTAGCCATGGCTCAGGAGCACCACGGGGCCGGCCCCGGTCGCCTCGTAGTCGAGCTCGATGCCGTTCAGATTTGCTCGCGCCATCGGGAGCCGCTCCTTTCGCGCCGGATTGCGCCCGAGTATGCCAGAATCCCCGCATGCAAGCCATCGGGCGCCGCGCCGCGCGGTGGGCGATCGGAGCGCTGATCATGGTCATGGCCGGGATGCCCGGGGGGACGGGGGCGCAGGAGCTGACCGAGCTGTCCGCCGTGGACGCGGCGGCCCGCATCCGGGCGGGGACGCTCCGGAGCGAGGATCTGGTGCGCGCCCTCGTGGACATGGCCGAGCGACGGCGCGACCTCAACGCCTTCATCACCTTCGATCGCGAGCACGCGCTCGCGGCCGCGCGCAAGGCGGACGGGCTGGCCGCGCGCAAGAGCTTCGCGGGGCCGCTGCACGGGGTGCCCATCGTGGTGAAGGACAATATTCACGTGGCCGGGCTGCCGAGCTCGGCGGGGACGCCCGGGCTCCGCGACTTCGTGCCGCCCCGCAACGCCCCGGTCGCCGAGAAGCTGATCCGCGCGGGGGCGATCGTGCTCGGCAAGACCAACATGCACGAGCTCGCGTTCGGCATCACCAGCAACAACGCGGCGTTCGGCCCGGTGCGCAACGCCTACGATCCCTCGCGCATCGCGGGCGGCTCCTCGGGCGGCACCGGCACTGCCATCGCCGCGCGCATGGCCCCCGCCGGGCTCGGCTCCGACACCGGCGGCTCGGTGCGCATCCCGGCCGCGCTCAACGGCATCAGCGGGCTCCGGCCCTCCCTCGGGCGCTATTCGCAGGAGGGCATCACGCCCATCGCCCACACGCGCGACACCGCCGGGCCGATGGCGCGCGAGGTCGCCGATCTCGTGCTGCTCGACACCATCATCACCGGTGCCCGCGACAAGGTGGCGCCCGCCTCGCTGCGCGGCCTGCGCGTGGGTGTCCCGCGCGCGGCGTTCTGGAAGAACCTCGACACGGAGACCGAGCGCTTGGCGACCGCGGCGCTCGATCGGCTGCGGGGCGCGGGCGCCGACGTGGTCGAGGTGGACCTGCCCGGCCTCGCAGAGCTCAATGG
>JBGQIE010000236.1:0-3605 GCA_041498315.1 Candidatus Eiseniibacteriota bacterium | reverse complement strand
CGGCCAGGCCCTGCGCGGTGAGCCCCGGGACCGTCACGTCGAAGATCACGATATTGGTCTCGACGTGGGCGGGGTCGAGCGCGATGCCGGGCAGGCTCGCGATCCCCCGCGCGAGGACCTTGGCGTTGTCGTGGTCCTCGGCCAGGCGGTCCACGTGATGCCGGAGCGCGTAGACGCCGCCCGCCGCGATGATGCCGGCCTGCCGCATGGCGCCGCCCAGCGCCTGCTTGTAGCGCCAGGCCTCCTGGATGAAGGCGCGCGAGCCCGCGAGGCAGGCGCCCACCGGCGCGCCCAGGCCCTTGCTGAAGTCGATCCACACCGAGTCGACGGCCGCGGCGTAGGCGCGCGCCGGGGTGCCGGAGGCGACCACCGCGTTCATGAGTCGCGCGCCGTCCATGTGGCTCGCCAGCCCGAGCGCCCGCGCGGCGGCGCCCACGTCCTCGACGGCGGCGAGCGGCCACACCCGGCCGCCGCCCAGATTGCTCGTGTTCTCCACCGAGACCATGCGGGTCGGCGGCGCGTAGCGCGAGCGCGGATGCATCGCCGCCCGGACCTGGGCGCCCGTGAACACCCCGCGCTCGCCGTCGAGCGAGCTCATGAGCACGCCCGAGAGCAGCCCCGGGCCGCCCCCCTCGAAGTGGATCAGGTGCGAGGTGCGATCGGCGAGCACCTCGTCGCCCGGGCGGGTGTGCACCTTGACCGCGATCTCGTTGCACATGGTGCCGGAGGGCAGGTAGACGGCGGCTTCCTTGCCGAGCAGCTCGGCCACCATCTCCTGCAGCCGGTTCACGGTGGGGTCCTCGCCCTTCTGCTCGTCGCCGACTTCCGCCTCGCACATGAAGCGGCGCATGTCGGGCGTGGGCTTCGTCAGGGTGTCGCTGAAGAGATCGATCACGGGACTGTCCTCCGTCGTTCGTGTGTCAGTGGACGACCAGCTCGGGCCGGCCCGACCATTCCCAGGCCACGGTGGTGCGCGAGACGCCGAGCAGCAGGCCGGAGAGCGCGCTCGGGTGGATCCAGAGACCATCCCGCTCGACGAGCGGATCGCCGCCGCGCGGCGTGAAGCGCGCGTGGCGCCGGGTCAGTCGCCGCACGATGGCGCCCACGTCCTCGGTCTCGGCATAGCACATGTAGAGCGAGTCCCCGCGCTTGGCCGCCCAGCGGCCCATCGCGCCGTCCGGATTCGTCACCTGGGAGATCTCGATGCGATCCAGGCGGCCGGGTGGATCGAAGAGCGTGAGCGTGCCGGCGTAGCCGAAGCGGTCGCTGCTGATCGGCGAGAACCGCGCGGGGTCGAGGCCGAAGAGACGCGCGTAGCGCTCCGCCGCGGCCTCCCAGGGCGACACGATGGTATTGGTCACTTCGTAGAGATGGCTGATGAGCCCGAGGCGCCGGCCCGTCACGGCCGGGCTGATCACCACGCGCATCCCGGCGGTCTCGGTGGGCTCGAGATAGGTCTGCTCGCCTTCCTTGGTGAACTCGACGCCCTCGGCAACCAAGCGCGCGCGCAGGGCGGGCACGCTCGCCACCGAGAAGCCCGCGGTGAGCAGTCCCGGGCCCCAGCGGTCGAGATGGGCGCGGACGATCCCGGCGGCGCGGGGCTCGCACAGCTCCACCTCGCTCGCACCGAGCGTCAGGATGGTCCGGCGCGCGTGCAGATACTCGCTGTCGTCCTCGCGCGCCGGCTCCGCGCCCAGGAGGTCCTGGAACGCGCGCGCGGCCTCCGCTGCGTCCGCCACCGCCATCTGGATCCGGTCCACCCGCTCGAGCATGTCGCGGTCTCCCCGGGCCCCCGGTTGCGATACCCCGTACCCGGTGGGATTCTACATCCGACAAGCGGATCTACGTCGCCATGGCTTCGTAGCGCGGCTCTGACGCGCCGGCCCGGTCGCGCCCGCCGAGGGCGCCCGGGCCGGCGGCTGGGGCAGACTCGACACGAACATGCCGGACCGCGCGCTCTACACGATCGGGCACTCGACGCGGACCGCGGCCGAGCTGCTCGCCCTGCTGCAGGAGCAGGGGATCGAGACCGTCGTGGACGTCCGCACCATCCCGCGATCCCGTCAAAACCCCCAGTTCAACCAGGACGCGCTGGCGCGCACGCTCGGCGGGGCCGGGCTCGAGTATGAGCACCGCAAGGCGCTTGGCGGGCTCCGCCATCCCCGGAAGGATTCGGTGAACCTCGGCTGGCGGAACGCGTCGTTCCGGGGCTACGCGGACTACATGCAGACCGAGGAGTTCGCGCGCGCGCTCGCCGAGCTGGAGCAGATGGCCGAGGCGCGGCGTACCGCGATCATGTGCGCGGAGGCCGTGCCGTGGCGGTGCCATCGGGGCCTGATCGCGGACGCGCTCACCGTGCGCGGCCGGCCGGTGCTCCACATCCAGGGCCGCGGCACGCCGCCCACGCCTCACCCACTGACGCCCTTCATGCGGACCGTCGAGGGGCGGCCCGTGTATCCGCTCCCGGACTGACCTAGCGTTGCTCGTGCGCCGGCCCGCGCTGAGGGCCGCCGCTTGGCTGGGCCGGGCGCGGGCGGGCCACTGGGCGCGACTCGGGACCTCGTGACGTGGGGCGCTCCACGCGGGCGCCCGGGTAGAGCCGGTTGGCGGGCTCACCGGGGAGCGCGCGCGGCTGCTGGCGCGGCGCCTCGGTGCGCGGCTGCGGCGCGGCGGGCCGCTCCACCGTCCGCGGCTGCGGGGCGGGCGCGGCGGGCCGCTCGGCCGGGCGCGGCTGCGGCACGGGTGCCGCGGGCCGCTCCACCGTGCGCGGCTGTGGGGCGGGCGCGACGGGCCGCTCGACTGGACGCGGCTGCGGCGCAGGTGCCGCGGGCCGCTCGGCGGCGCGGGGCTGGGCACTAGGCTGGTCCGTCTCGCGCCGCGGCTGGCGCGGGACGTCCGCAGGCGCTGGTCGACCGGGCGCCGCCTCGGGAGCGCGCTGCGCGCCAGGCGCACGTGGTGCCTCCGGCGCGCGCTGGACCTGCGGTGGCTGTTGGGCCTGCGGCGCACGAGCCGCGGGCGGCGTGGCACCCGGGCGCTGAGTGTTCTCGAAGCGCGGCGCCCGCGGCGGGCGCGCCCGCTCGAGCGGGCTCTGGCCGAGCGGTGGCCGTGAGCCGGCTTCGCTCACCTCGTTGGGCTTCGGCGCGGCCACGATGCGCGGCCCCGGCCCGCGGCCTTCCGCCTCGTGCGGCAGCGCGCGGGTCACCGGCGCCCGCGTCGCCACGACCGGCCGCGCCAGCACCGTGTCCGGCGGGCGCACGCCGCGGCCGCCGGCCGCCGCGAAGCTCGCGCGGTCGGGCCGGAGATCGACCGCGCCGCGCACCGGCTCGAGCTGGCGCGTGTCCACAGAGCGGATGCGCGCCTCGCCCACCGGCCCGCGTCCGAAGCGATCCGGCCGCACCGCGACCACCGCGTCCCGCACGCTGACGTTGCGGTACACGTTGATGTTGGTCACGTTGACGACCGTGGTGCGATTGATCACCACGTTGTTGACGACGCGCGGTCCGCCCCAGCCGCCCCACCACGCGTGCCCGACGAAGCCGGGCCGACCCCACCACGGCACGCAGGGCTCCCCCCAGCCGAGCGCCACCCAGCTGACGAACGGCGCG
>JBGQIE010000235.1:0-3657 GCA_041498315.1 Candidatus Eiseniibacteriota bacterium | reverse complement strand
CGAGCGGCCGGCCCGGGACCAGGCCGTCGCGGCCCGTGAACAGGCGGTCGAGGTCCACGATCCCCTCGTGGTCGTCCGAGATCTGGAGCTCACGCGCCGAGCACAGCATGCCCTCGCTCTCCTCGCCGCGGATCTTGCTCTTCTTGATGACCAGCCCGCCGGGGAGCGTGGCCCCCACGGTCGCGAGCGGCACGATCATGTCCGCTTTGACGTTGGGCGCGCCGCACACCACCCGCAGCTCGCGCTGGCCGTCGGACACGCGGCACAGCGAGAGCCGGTCGGCGTTGGGATGGCGCCCGACCTCGAGCACCTTGGCGACCACCACGCCCGGGAAGCTCTTGCCGTGGACCTCGAGCCCCTCGACGTAGAAGCCGCGGCGCGTGAGCGCGTCGGCGATCGCCTCGGGGCTCGCGGCGACCTCGATCCACTCGCGCAGCCACGACATCGGCAGCTTCATGAGCGTCCTCCCCAAGTCGGCGCGGGCGGCAGGCGCCCGGGGCCGGGCGCGGACACGCGGTCCGCACGCGGAGGTGCCGCCCGCTCCTCGCCCGCGATCCAATCCTCGACGAGCCGCTCGAGGATGGTCAAGGGCAGGGCGCCGTTCGTGAGCACGACGTGGTGGAAGCGCTTGAGGTCGAAGCGCGAGCCCAGCCGCTCCATCGCGCGCTGGCGCAGGGCGAGGATCTCGAGCTCGCCCACCTTGTAGGCGCACGCCTGGCCCGGCACCACGATGTAGCGCTCGACCTCGGTGGTCGCCTCCGATTCGGGCAGGCCCGTGTTCCGCACCAGATACTCGATCGCCTGCTCGCGCGTCCAGCGCTTGCGGTGGATCCCGGTGTCCACGACCAGCCGCGCGGCGCGGAACAGCTCGGCCTCGAGGGCCCCGAGCTGGTCGAGCGGGTCGGGCTCGAAGCCGCGCTCGAGGGCGAGCTGCTCGGCGTAGAGCCCCCAGCCCTCCTGATAGGCCGTGAATGGTATCAGGCGGCGAAACATCGGCAGCCCCTTGAGCTCCTGCGCGATCGAGAGCTGGAAGTGATGCCCGGGGATCCCCTCGTGATAGGCGAGCGTGCGCATGGTCCAGCGCGGGGTCTCGGCCGAGTCGCGCAGGTTGGCGTAGAACACGCCCGGCCGCGAGCCGTCGAGGGCGCCCGGCTCGTAGTAGGCCCCGGGCGCCGTCGCCTGCCTGAAGGCCGGCACGGCGCGCACCTCGAGGCGGGCCTTGGGCCGGACGTCGAACAGCGAATCGAGCCTGAGATCGGCGTCGTGCAGGATGGCCTGGTAGTCCGCGAGCATCCGCGCCCGCCCGCTGTCCGAGTTGGCGTAGAGGAAGCGCGGGTCCCGTTCCAGGCGCTCGAGCGCCGCGTGCAGATCCCGGGCGTCGATCCGCTGGTGCGCCAGGATCGCACGCATGCCGACCTGGATGCGTGCCACCTCCTTGAGCCCGAGCGCGTGGATCTCGTCGGCGCTCATCTCGGACGTGGTGTGGCTGCGGAGCAGGTGGGCGTAGTAGGCGTCGCCGTTGGGCAGCGCCCACAGGCCGTCGGTCGTGCGGGCGCGGGGCTCGAAGTCGGCGAGGTAGGCGTTGAGGCGCCCGTAGGCCGGATAGACCACGGTGCGGATCTCCTCGGCGAGGCGGCGCAGCATGCGCGCGCGGCGCTCCTCCCCCAGGCCGCGGATCTGCGCGGTCTGGCTCTCGAAGTGGGTGTAGAGCGCATTGCGCTCGGGCGGTACGGCGATGAAGGCGCGCGTCTGCTCGAGCACGCGCGTGACGACGAAGCGGGGCGGCAGGAACCCCCGCTGCTCGCGGAGTCGCAGGCCTTCGAGGATCTGGTCGAACGCCACGCCGAAGCGCCTGATGCGCGAAAGGTAGCGCTCCGCGTCGCCCCCATCGTGCAACGGGTGCGTGCCGATCATGAAGTCGGGCAGCACGCTCTGGACGCCGAAGGTCGGATTCACTGGATAGTCCATGTGGAGGAACCGGGTGCCTTCCTCCTGGTCGCTCAGGTACCAGTCGAGCACCTCGGCCGAGGTGCGGGCCGAGGGCATCATGTTCCCGCGGTCGTAGCCGCGCAGCACCTTGACCTGGCGCTTGACCCAGGCCGCCTCGCGCTCCTCGGCCGCGGGCGACAGATCGTCCAGCCGGTCGTCCTCGAAGTGCACCCCGGGAAGCCCGATGCTGGTGAGCACCATGGGATGGCGGAGCCCGAACTCGATGAATACGCGCGCGTAGAAGTGATCGATGGACCAGGGGCGGAACCACACCGTCGGCACGATGAACAGCGCGAGCGCGAGGACGACGGCCGCGGCGAGCGAGCCAAGCAGGGTGCGCGGGCGCATGGCTTCAGAACTGCCGCAGGAAGCGCTGGTCGTTCTCGAGGAACAGCCGGATCTCGGGAATGCCGTGGCGCAGCATCGCGATCCGCTCGAGCCCCATGCCGAAGGCGAAGCCGGTCGTCTCCTCGGGGTCGTAGCCCACGGCGCGGAACACGTTGGGGTGCACCATGCCGGCGCCCAGGACCTCGAGCCAGCCCGAGCCGCCGCACACCGCGCAGCGCCGCTCGCCGCCTTCACCCTCGGTGGTCCTCCCGCTGCCGCCGCAGTTCACGCACGAGACGTCCATCTGGGCGCCCGGCTCGACGAACGGGAAGTAGATGGGGATGAGGCGCGTCTTGACGCCCTGCCCGTAGATCGAGCGCGCGAAGGTATTGAGCGTGCTCTTGAGGTCGGCCATGCTGACCTGGCGGTCCACGAACAGCCCGTCGAGCTGGTGGAACTGATCCATGTGGCTCGCGTCCACCTGCTCGGCGCGATAGACGCGGCCCGGGAACACGAGCCGCAGCGGCGGCTTGCGCTCCTGCATCGCGCGCACCCAGCCCGGCGAGGTGTGGGTGCGCAGCAGGGCGCGATCGTCGACCCAGTAGGTGTCGTGGGCGTCGCGCGCCGGGTGGTCGGGCGGGAAGTTGAGGCGGGTGAAGTTGTACTCGTCGAGCTCGACTTCGGGGCTGGTGTAGACCGAGTAGCCGAGCCCGTGGAACAGGTCGAGCAGCTCGTCGCGGATCTGGGCCAGGACGTGGCGGTGTCCGACCCACGGCCGGCGCCCCGGCAGCGTCACGTCGAGCGCGGCCGCCGACTCCGCCGCGCCCTCGAGCTGGGCGCGCTTCGCGGCCTCGATCTCGGCGAGCCAGCGCTTGGCCTTGTTGTAGGCCCCGCCCAGGCGCTTGCGCTGCTCGATCGGCAGGTCGGGCACCTCGCCGAGCAGCGCGGTGAGCACCCCGCGCTCGCGGCCCAGCACCTGGATCGAGCGCTCATTCAGCTCGGCGAGCGTCGCCGCTCCCGCGAGCCCGCGGGCCGCGCGCTCGCAGAGTCCGCCGAACCCGGCGTCGAGGCCCAAGAGCTCGGCGAGCTGCGCCGCGTGAGCGGGTGCCAGGGCTCCGACCTCGCCGCGGTCCCACTCGTCCGGGAAGGCCGCCCGGTCACGATTCCCTTCGTATCGAGTCACCGCTCCCTCACGCCACGGCCGTCTTTGCCACCTCCGCGAGCTGGGCGAATGCCGCGGCGTCGCGCACGGCCAGGTCGGCCAGGAGCTTCCGGTTCACCTCGATGTTGGCGCGCTTGAGGCCCGAGATGAGCGTGCTGTACGAGAGCCCGTTGATGCGG
>JBGQIE010000234.1:0-3670 GCA_041498315.1 Candidatus Eiseniibacteriota bacterium | reverse complement strand
GGCGACGAACCAGCGGTTGAGCAGATCGGCGACCGAATCGTTCTCGAACGACTCGCGCTCCATGACGTGGCACCAGTGGCAGGTCGAGTAGCCGATCGAGAGGAAGATCGGCCGGCCCTCGCGCCGCGCCAGCTCGAACGCGGGCTCGCCCCAGGGGTACCAGTCCACCGGGTTGTACAGGTGCTGTAGCAGATAGGGGCTCTTCTCGCCCGCGAGATGGTTGGGCTTGCGCGGGCCTGCGGCGGCGGGATGAGCGGACATCGATGCCCTCGGGGTCACACTCGGGGGGCGCGCCTCCCGGGACCAGAGCGCCATTCCCACGGCCGCGATGAGCACGGCCGCAAGTCCCAGCGCGCCCGGGAAGGGACGCGGAATTCTAGGGTTCACCCGCCGAGGGTATCAACCCGGGCCGGCCAGCGGTGTCAGGAAACGCGCGCGCCGCCCGCCGTGCCCGGCCCCAGGGCCCCACGCGCCGCGCCGTGCGGGCGCGCGAAGTCCTCGGACCAGCGATAGAGCAGCCACGAGGCCCACGGGGCGGCGATGAGGAGTACCACCCGGAGCGCCGCGAGGGTCGCCGGGTCGAACGTCACGGGCCCCGCCGCAGCAGCACTCGCGAGCTGGCTCGTCAGCCAGACCAGGCCCTGGCTCGCGAGCCCCAGCACGAAATCCCCGCGCCACATGAGGAGCGCCGCGAGGACCAGCGCCAGCGCCACGCTGGGTTGGGCGGCGGCGCGCACCCACCAGTCGAAGGGGGGCGGCTCGAGCCGCCATGCGGTGCGGCGCGCGAGCGCGACCCGGGCCATGACGCGCTCGGTGAGCGCCTCGGGCGCCGGCGCGAAGTCCGCGGCGAGCAGGGCATCGAGCTCGAGCGCCGCGGCGAGTGCCACGCTGCAGCGGGCGCAGGAGGTCGCATGCGCTTGGGCCTCAGCCGCGTCCGCCTCGCTCCCGCCCTGATCCAGCCAGCGATCCACCTGGTCGCAGGTCATTCCGGCTCGCCTCCGCGCGCGAGCCAGGCGGCCCGCAGCGTGGCACGGGCCCGGCTCAAGTGCGTCTTGACCGTATTCTCCGGCATTCCGAGCGTCTCCGCCACCTGTTCGACCGAACGGTCCTCGAGATAGTACAGCGTCACCGCCGCGCGCTGCGCCGGCGGCAGCTCCGCCACCAGGCGCTCGATCTGCCGCGCCTTCCCGCCGCGGGGTGCCGCCGGCTCGGGCGCCGCCGGCTCGCCTGCCGCCTCGATCCCGGCCTCACGGCCGCGCTGGACTTTCAGCGCCTGCGCGCGGTCGAAGGCGCACCGCGCGGCGATGCGGTAGAGCCAGGTCGAGAAGCTCGACTCGCCGCGAAACCGCGGGAGCGCGAGCCAGCCCCTAACGAACGCGTCCTGCGCCACTTCCTCGGCGTCGGGCGGCGAGCGCACGATGCGCAACGCGAGACCGTACACCCGGGTGCGGTAGCGCTCGACGAGCACCCGGAACGCCCCGGCGTCGCCGCCGCGGGCCCGGCCCACCCATTCGTCGTCGCCGGCCGCAATCCCGGCAATGGGTTTCGACGGCCCGATGGTCTCGTCCGGTTTCAAGAATCCGGCTCCCGCCCGTGCCCGCGAAAGGCTGAAACCCCGGAGCCGGGTCGGCCGGTCCAAGGCAGTGAACGCGCCGCCATGGGCGCGGCGAAGCGCCGTACAATGACCCCAATCTCCGGCAGGAGGCAACGCCCATGTTCCGCTTCGACAACGACCTCGTCTTCGGCTTCCTGGTGTTCTCAATTCCCATCGTCGCGATCATCGGCGGCATCACCGTGGGGATCGTACGGACCCTGGGCCAGCAGCGCCTCGCCGAGCTCGCGGCGCGCGAGCGCCTGGCCGCCATCGAGCGCGGCATCGATCCCTCGAAGCTTCCGCCGCCGCCCACGCTCGGAAACGGTTCGGACTGGTCGGACCCCGGCCAGCGCGATCCTCACCGTCGCGCGCAGGGCCTCATGATCGGCGGATTGGTCACGCTCGCGGTGGGGATCGGGCTCAGCGTGCTCATCTCGACCACGTCCGACGAGCGCAGCGGATGGGCGGTGGGGCTGATCCCGGGCCTGGTGGGCGTGGCCCTGCTCCTGAGCGCCTGGATCGTGATGCCGAAGAACGGCAACCGGCCGAGCAGCTAGGCGCGACCGAAAAGACAACGCCGGGGACCCGTGAGGGATCCCCGGCGTTTTCGCATGCACCACGCGCGGCGCGCCGCGCGCCTTCCTAGCGCGTGGCCGGCATCGGGATGCCGAGCGGTGAACCGGTCTCGAGCAGGGTCTTGAGCCCGCTCAGCACCGGGTTCCAGCCCGATCCCACGATCTTGTAGGTCTTGGTCTCGCCGTCGAAGTCGTCGTGGGTGAGGGAGAGCTTGCACACGTCTCCCAGCGCGGTGATCTCCCAGGTGACGCGCGAGGGCCGGTCCTTGCTCGCCTCGGGGTCGTGGGCCGACAGGAAGGTCGTGACCAGCTTCCGCCCGGGCTCGGCCGTGAGCACCTTGCCCTCGAGGTTCACCTTCCCGTCCTCGCCGCGGTGGATGACCGTGGAGCCCGGCTTCCAGTCGCTCTCCACGCTGGTGCCGTAGAAGTAGCGGCGCGTGAAGCTCGGATCGGTGATCGCCTTCCACAGCTTCTCCGGGGTGGTGCGGATGTAGACCTCGTACACGTGCTTGAGGCTCGTCATGGCATCTCCCTCCAACCTCGTTTTGAGATCGCCCATCGCGCCCACCCACGGCTCGGCGTACTTCGTGATCCACCGATCGTGCACCAGGCGAATGGGGACCGGGTTCAGGTAGTGGAGCTTCTCCCGGCCCGACCGGCGCGTAACCACGAGCCCGGCCGACTCGAGGATGCGCAGGTGCTTCATCACCCCGTAGCGTGAAAGCTCGAAGGCCTCGCACAGCTCTCCCAGCGTCTGTCCGTCACGCACGAAGAGCAGGTCGAGCAGCCTGCGCCGCCCGGGATGACCAAGGGCCCTGAAGACCAGTTCCACCCGGAGATCATATGTGACCATTTGGTAACATGAAAAGAAGAAACTTACATCACCAAGTACTCCAACGACTTATAGGAATGGCGGTCAGGCCTTCCGCAGCTCCCGGTCGAGCGATCGGCCCGCGCGCACCACGATCTCGGGGATCGAGGCGACGTCCTCGGGCGTGGTGCGGAAGTTCACGATGCACGCGCGCAGCAGGTAGCGGCCCGCGATCACCGCGTTGCTCAGAAAGGTCTCGCCGCCTAACTTGAGCCGCTGGAGCAGCGCCTCATTGAGGCGATTGAGGTACTCCTCGGACGCTGCGGCCTTGGGTCTCAAGTCAGCGGGCACGTAGCGGAAGGTGGCAATGCTCAGTCCCAGCGTGCCGGCCTCGAGCTCGGGGTGCTCACCCGCCGCCTCGAACAGCAGGCGCGCGAGCTCGATGTCGTCGGCGATCATGCGCGTGATCCCCTCGCGCCCCGCCTGCTGGAGTCCGAGCCACACCTTGAGCGCGCGGAAGCCGCGCGAGTTCTGCGGCCCGTACTCGTTGTAGTTGATCGGGGCGCCCGGACCGTGGTCCATGCTGTAGTACGGGGGCCGGTAGCTGAACGCGTCGCGCAGGCGCTCCGGGTCGCGCACCAGGACGCAGCCGGCCTCGATCGGCGCATAAAGCCACTTGTGCGGATCGAT
>JBGQIE010000233.1:0-3715 GCA_041498315.1 Candidatus Eiseniibacteriota bacterium | reverse complement strand
CGCCAGGGCACGGTCGAGGAGGGCGAGAAGCCGAGCATCATCTTCCCGCAGGCGCTGCCCCTCGACGTGCTGCTCCACTACCGCCTGCCGCTCCAGCTCTCGACCGTGGGGCTCACCGACGCCAACGGCGCCGCGCGCACGCTCGGGGCGCTGGAGGCGGCGCTGCTCGCCGCGCTGGCGCTCGCCTTCGCCCGCGTCCTCGGGCGGCGCGGCGTGGCCGCGGCGACGACGGCGGCCCTGGTGATCTTCGGCGGCGCCCTGGGCATGCTCACCGGCTACAGCAAGGCGTTCAGCGAGCTCATGCTGCTCACGATCGCGTTCGCGGTGTCGGGGCTCGCGGTGCTGCGCGACGATGGGCGCGACGATGGGCGCGGTCCCACGCCGCGCGGGCTGCTGACGCTCGGGCTCTCGGTCGCGGCCGGAGTGACGCTCCATCGCTCGGCCCTGACCTTGGTACCCGCCATGGCGCTCATCTGGTGGACCTGGCTGCGCCGCGCCGGGCCGGGCGCCTGGCGCAGGCCCGTGGTCCTCGTGGCGATCGCGATTCCGCTCGCCGCGATCGCGATCATGACCCCGCGCATCGTCGCCGACGTGCTCAAGTGGGACACCGTGCACTTCAATCCGGCCGAGGTGCAGCAGGCAGGCGGACCGCTGCGCGCGGCGATTGCCAACCACCGCCCGCTCGATCTCCTCAACCTGCTGCTCGTGCTCTCGCCGTTCGCGATCGCCGCCCCGGCCCTCGCGTGGCTGCTGCGGCGCGATCTGTCGCGCCGGAACGAGCTTCTGTTCTTGGGTCTGCTCGCGCTCCCGATGGTCCTGGGCGCGCCCTTCATCCATCCGGCGCAGGGGCTGTTCCGGGACTGGGACGATTTCGCCCCGACCGGGATCGCGATCTCGCTGGTCGTGGCCTGGCTCGCGGGCGAGACCCTGCGCCTGGCGCCCGACCGCGCGTGGATCGGCGTGGCGGTGACGGTGGGCGTGATGGTGCCGGCGGTGCAGTGGCTCGAGCTTCACGCCGACGTCGCGCGCGGACTCCCGCGCGTCTATGCGTTCCTGCGCGAGTCCCCGGTGCGCACCCCGGCCGAGCGCGCCAAGACCTGGGACTACCTCGGGATCGTCAACTACCGCTGGCAGCGCTGGTCCGCGGCCGCCGAGGCGCTCGGACAGGCGGCCGAGACCGGCCCCAGCCTGCGCGTGCTGCTCGAATGGGCGATGGCCACCACGAACACCGGCGACCTCGAGGGCGCCACGCGCATCTATCACCGCCTGCTCGCGCGCAACCCCCAGGCTCACTACGGCTGGCTCGGGCTCGCCGCGGTGACCTCGCGGCTCGCGGACGCGGATCCGCCGGGGCCGGCCCGGGAGGCGCACCTTGCCGAATCACGGCGCTGCGCGCGCCGGCTGCTCGAGATGGAGCCCGGGAACGCCGACGCGATCGGGTTGCTCTCCTACCTGGACCGGAAGTACGGGGCGGAGCGCGACAGCACGCGGCGCTAGCGCAGTGCCGCCGAGTAGTGCTCGATGAGCCCGCGCAGGCGCGGGTCGTCGGGCGCGAGCGCGCGGGCGCGGGCGAACGCGGCCGCCGCCGCGGCGCGGTCGCCGCGCTCGGCGAGCAGGGCCCCGATCGCGGCCGCCGCCTCGGCATCGCCCGGATCGAGGGCCTGGGCCTGGGTCAGCTCGGCGAGCGCCGAGTCGGGCTCGCCCCGCACGACGAGCAGCATGCCGAGGTTCTTGTGCGGGTACGAGAGCCCGGGCGCGGCGGCGATCGCGCGCCGCAGCGCCGCCTCGGCCTTCGCCCGATCGCCAGCCGCCTTGTAGGCCATCGCGAGGTTGTTGAGCAGCTCGCCGTTCCCGCCCTCCTCGCGCACCGCGGCCTCGTAGGCGGCGATCGCGGCCGGCAGGTTGCCGTGGCTCAAATGGGCCTGCGCGAACATCCACTCGTCGCGCCCGCGCATCGAGCGGAACAGCGGGACGATCGAGACCAGCACCGCGAAGAGCGCCGCCCCGAGCGTCAGCACGACCCGCCGCCGCTTGGCGCGCGGGGTGCGCGCGAGGCGGGGAAGGGCCATGCATCCCAGGCCCGCGGCCACGAGCAGCGCCGGCACCATCGGGGCGCGGTAGCGGTCGGCGACGGTGAAGGGCAGCACCCCGGCGAAGGCGCCGGCGGTCACGAGCACCAGCAGCCACGTGCCGGCGCGCCGCCGCTGATCGAGCGCGTCGCCGAACCCGATCATCGCGAGCGCCAGCACGCCGCCGAATCCCACCGGCATCAGCCACAGCGCCGGGGCCTGCTCGCGGATGAACGCGTAGTCGAGATGGTTCGGCACCTCGGCCCCGTTGAGCAGGAGCCCGGCCTTGCGCAGCGTGATCCACGCCGCCTCGGCGGGGTGGGTGCGAATGAACTCGAGCGCCTTCCGTCCCCAGTAGGCGGAGGCCTGCTGCGCCCTCATCGGTTCCCCACTCTCCGCCGCGGCGCGGGCGATCATGGCCTCCTCGGGCTCGGTGTGGCGCGCCGCGAACTGCGGGTCGGCGCGCTCCCAGGGCTCGTCGAAGGTTCCGTCGGCCCCGGCGTGATAGCCCAGGCTCAGGTTGATCCCCGAGCTGGTCGTGAGCGGCACCCACTGCCCGGTTCCCGCCACGTTGAGCGCCAGCACCACCGCGAGCGGCAGCGCGGTCCCGAGCGCGAGTGCCGCCAGGGGCTTCATCACGTGCCCGCGCCCGGCGCGCACCGCGCACCAGACGGCCGCGAGCGGAACGATGATCAGCAGATTGGGACGCTCGACCCCCGCGAGCCCGAAGGCGATTCCCGCCAGGGCGAGCAGGCCGGGGCGCGCGGCGGGCGTGAACACGCGCTCGCGGGCCTCGGCCCACGCCACGCACGCGATCAGCGCGAGCACCAGGGCGAGCTGGCCCCACACCACGCCCAGCACGTCGGCTTCGAGGAACGCGAACGGGCCGTAGAGCGCGGTGAGCAGCCCGGTCGCGAGCCCGGCCCCCGATCCGTAGAGCCGGCGCGCGAGGGTCGCGAGCAGCCCCACGAGCGTCACGCCCGCCACGATCTGGATCGCCGACACCGCGTACAGGCTGCCGTGGAAGAGCGCCAGGGCGGCGGCGAGGAAGTAGGGGTAGAAGATGCTGCAGTAATAGAAGGGCCGCGCGGGCAGCCAGGCGCCGCCCGCGATCTCGGCCGCGCGCTTCAGGTGCGAGGCGCTGTCGCCGACCGGCTGATCGAAGAAGGGAAGGGCGGCGAACTGGCGGAGGTAGAGGAACCGCGTGATGAAGGCCAGCGCCAGGACCGCGGCGAGCGCCAGATGCCAGTGGCGTGCCGTCCAGGGCATCAGCCCGGTCGCGCGCTCATCGGGCGGACGGGAATCAGCAGGGCACATGGGCGGGCCAGGCGTTTGCGAGGCGCGGGTAGACCATCCCGGGGTATCGGCATTCCGGCGCGAATCTGTAGCCCGGCGCGGGCTGCGGGCGCACGAGCAACTTGCCCCGGGGCAAGTTGAGGCGCGAGGGGCTGCGCGATCTACAGCCCCAGCTCCCGTCTGAGCCGCAGCGCCCAGGCGCTCGCCGGGTCGTGCCGCAGGTATTCGGCCGCCCAGCGCCGGGCCTCCTCGCCGCGACCCACCTGCCCGAGCAGGATCGCGCGGTCGTAGAGGGCGGAAAGCCACGGCGCATCGCGCGGGCGCACGGCGGCGAACTGGGCGATGGCCTG
>JBGQIE010000232.1:0-3718 GCA_041498315.1 Candidatus Eiseniibacteriota bacterium | reverse complement strand
TGTCCGGGCCAGCCATCCAGCGGTCCGAGCGCTCCATTCATCCCCTTCGACGGACCTTCGGTCGGAAAGGTTGGAAGCACAGTCATTGCAATGGCTAGGATACGTTCAAGGCCTGGAAATGGTTACGGCCTCCCGGGCCTCGCGTGCCGGGCCCCCGGCTCGCATTCGTGCGGAGGAGTTCATGCACTATCTGGGCTTGAAGCTGCTCCACATCGTGGCCGTGGTGCTCTTCCTCGGCAACATCGCGACCGGGCTGTTCTGGAAGGCCCACGCCGACCGGAGCCGCGAGCCGCGCCTCATCCTCGCCGCCATCGAGGGGCTGATCGGCAGCGACCGCTGGTTTACGATCCCGGGCGTGATCGCGATCACGACCTTCGGGATCCTGACCGCTATCGCCGGGCACTATCCCCTGCTGCGCACCGGCTGGATCTTCTGGTCGCTGGTGCTGTTCACGCTCTCGGGCTGGGCCTTCATGGCGCAGGTCGCCCCCCTCCAGCGCCGGCTCGCCGCTCTCGCCAGGAGCGGCGTCGAGAGCGGCACGTTCGACTGGATCGCCTACCACGCGCTCTCGCGGCGCTGGGAGTTCTGGGGCGCGGTGGCGCTCCTGCTGCCGGCCGCAGCCCTCGTGCTCATGGTGCTCAAGCCGGCGCTGCCGGGACTCTAAGGGTAGCTACTTCTTCCCCATCGCCGCGAACGCTTCCTTCATGCGCTTCTCCATCTCCGGCATGCTCACGTCTTCCTTGTGCGTCGCGATGCCCCAGTGGTGGCCGAAGGGGTCCACGATCTTGCCGTAGCGATCGCCCCAGAACCTGTCCGCGAGCGGCATCTTGACCGTGGCGCCCGCCGCGACGGCGCGCTTGAACATCGCGTCGCAGTCCTCGGTGTAGATGTTGAGCGAGACCGGCGAGCCGCCCAGGGTCTGCGGCGAGACCGCGCCCATGTCGGGAGCCTCGTCCCCGAGGTAGATCTTCGTGTCGCCGATCTGGAGCTCGGCATGCATGACGCTCTTGCCGTCCGGTCCGGCGGCCACCGAGATCTCGCGGGCGCCGAATGCGGTCTTGTAGTACTCGATCGCCTTGCGCGCCCCCTTGACGACCAGCCCGGCGGTGATGGTGTGATTGCCTTCGGGGATGGGGTTCACCTTGGCCATGACAGTCTCCCTGCCGCCGCCCCGATGGCGTGCGGCGCGCTGCATCCATGCGCCAGATGAGGGCGTCGAGCGTTCCTTGCCCGGACGCCCGGTGAGAAAGCCAAAGGCTACCTGCGCGCCAGGATGGGAGCCAGAGCTTCCTGGGCGCTGCGGCCGCCGCTCGTCATGCGATGCTCCGCGCTCGTGGGGCGGCGGGGACCCTTGGGGTGAGCCTACCGCCCGAGCAGCACGAGCTTGTGCTGGACGCTCGATCCCGCGCACTCGAGGCGCGCGAAGTAGATGCCGCCGGGGAGCTGCCGGCCGTCGTTGCCGGACCCGTCCCACATCACGTCGTGGCGTCCCGCGGCCTGCGGTCCGTCCAACAGCGCGCGCACCGCGCGCCCGGCGCAGTCGTAGATCACGAGCCGCGCGGGCCCGGCCTCGGGGAGTGCCAGCCGCAGCGTCGTGGCGGCGCGGAAGGGATTGGGCGCGTTCGCCTCGACCGCCAGGCGAATCGGGGCCTCCCGCGCCGCGACCGCGAGCAGCGCGGGGTTCACGGCGTTGAAGGCGTTCACCCGCGGCCCGATCGGCTCGTCGAACGCGATCGCGTCCCCGGTTTCCACCAGGCGAGCGGCCACCTGCTCCGGCGTGAGCCCGGGCAGGAAGGAGCGGATGAGCCCGGCCACGCCCGCGGTGAGCGGGCAGGCGAACGAGGTGCCATCGCCGTACATGTAGGGGTGGACGTCGTCCCAGCCCCAGAGGAACTCGTAGAAGATCGCGCTCCAGTCGTCGATGACGTAGTTGCGGTTGATCGCGGACCACATGCTCGCCCCCGGGGCCGCGACGTCCACGTAGGAGCCCCAGTTCGAGAACGAGGCACGGTCGCCGAACTCGTCGGTGGCGGCCACGGCGATGACGTGCTGGCAGGCGGCCGGATAGACCGGCACGTTGGTGCCGTCGTTGCCCGCGGCGGCGACGCACACCACGCCGGCCGAGTTCGCCATGTCCATGAGCGCCTGGAAGTACTCGGGCACGCCCGGATCGCCGGGGCCGCCGAAGCTCATCGAGAGCACGCTCGCCCCCATCGCGGCGGCGTACGTGACCCCGCCCGTGAGTGCCGCGGTCGTGAAGTCCCCGGCCGCGTCCGACGCCTTGAGGGCCATGATCCGACAATTCCATCCCGCGCCCGCGATGCCCTCGGCGTTGTCGGTGGCCGCGCCCGCGATGGCGGCGCAAAACGTGCCGTGGAAGCCCTCGTCGATGCCGTAGGTGGGGTCGAAGATCGGCGTGGGGTCGGGGTCGTTGTCGCCGTCGCCGAAATCCCAGCCCCGGTCGTCGTCCACGTAGCCGTTGCCGTCGTCATCCAGCCCGTTGCCCGGAATCTCCCCCGGGTTGTGCCACAGCTTGCTCGCGAGGTCGGGATGTCCGGTGTCCACGCCGGTGTCGAGGATGGCGATCACGACCGAGGCGCTTCCCTTCTGCACATCCCACGCGAGCGGCAGGCGGATGTCGGTGCCCGTACCGGAATCCACGTACCACTGGGTGCCGAGATAGGGATCGTTGGGCAGCGTGGCGAACAGCCCGAGCCGGTAGTTGGGGCTCACCGCGCGGAACGCCCCGGTCGCGCGCAGGTCCGCGGCGGCGCGCCGCGGATCGAAATCGGCGCGCCCGCTGCGCAGCCGCAGGAAGCGCCAGGCGCTCGAGCGGGGTACCACGCCGAGCGGCTCGCCCGAGTCCAGGCCGTGGCGCGCGAGCACCAGGGCGAGCCCGGGATCGCGCGGCGCGAGCGTGCCGCCCGGCGCGAGCGTGATCGGTTGCTCCCCGTCGCTCGCCACCAGCACCTCGCCCGGGACCGCATCGAGATGCGCGCGCGTGCGCGGCGGACTCGCGTGGGGCGGCAGGGATGCAGGCGCGGCGAGTGCGGACGACCACAGGGGCGCGAGGAGCGCGCAGACGACCAGGGTGCGCTTCATGGGTTTCCCACCTCCTCTTCCGTGCAGTTCGCTTCCAGATCGTATCCAAGATAGATGTAGCGATGCCACCGGCGCACGGCCTTTCGCGCCGTTCCCGACCAGACCGTCAGGTGAACCCCCTCGCCGCTCGCGCACTCGCGGAACGACTCGTCCACGCCGTCGCCATCGAGGTCCGCCCGGAAGACGCCGGCCGCGACATGTCCGCCCGCGAGCGCGCCGAGCACGGCGATCGAGAGGCCCTCCTCCGGTTCCGTGAGCGCCTCGATCTCATATGAGGCGCCCTCGAGAGCCATGTTTCCCATCTCCCAGGGTCTCGCCCGGCGGGCGACGATTCGAGCCCCCACGCTCGTCTGCGGCGCGGCGATCGAGATCAGGGTCACGAGGGCGCCGGCCTTGAGCGTCGAGTCGGGGACCGCGAGGCAGAGCCGGCCCGAGGCATCGCGGCCCGCGACGCCGAGCCGGGTCTCGAAGTCGAACGCTCCCGCATTCACCGCGGGCGCCGCGGCGGGCTCGGGCGCGGGCGCGGCGGCCTTCGCGCGCGCGGCGCCGGAGGGCGGTGGGCCCGGCGCCCCGCAGCCCGCCAGCGACATGGCGAGCACCGAGCAGGCGAGCACCC
>JBGQIE010000231.1:0-3744 GCA_041498315.1 Candidatus Eiseniibacteriota bacterium | reverse complement strand
CCAGGGCGTCGTCGGCCTCGAACTCGACCATGGGCCAGACGACCACGCCCAGCGCGCTCAGCGCCTCCTCGAGCGGCTCGAACTGCGCGTAGAGTTGCGGGTCCATGCCCTCACCCGTCTTGTAGCCCGGCCAGCGCGCGTTCCGGAACGACTCGATGACGTGATCGGTGGCCACGCCCAGGTGCGTCGCGCCACCCTCGAGCATACCGAGGATCGACGCGACGACGCCCCGAACTCCCAGAAGCTCCTTTGGCCCGCGGCGGTCGAAGGCCGCCCCCGGCGAGAGGAAGTAGCGGAAGAGCTCGTAGGTGCCGTCGACGAGATGGACGATCACAGCCAGAACGATACGACAGGGCCCTGGCCGGACGCGGTAGAATCGAGCCCGCCATGAAGATCCGCATCGGGGTGGGCTCCGCGGGCGCGACCGCATCCATGGAGGCGATGGCCGAGCTGGTGGCCGGCCTCGACGAGTTCGGGTTCGACTCCCTCTGGCTCTCGGAAGTGCTGACCGGGCCGGTGCTCGATCCCGTGGTGGGCCTCGCCTGGGCCGCCGCGAGCAACCCGCGCCTGAAGGTCGGGACCACCATGCTCCTGCCGGGACGCAATGTCCTGCGGCTGGCCAAGCAGCTCGCGAGCCTGGACCGGCTTTCCAAAGGCCGCCTGCTCGTGACCCTGGTGCCCGGGCTCACCTTCGCGCCGGAGCGCGAGGCCATCGGCGTCGAACCCAAGCAGCGCGGCGCCTTCATCGACGAGGCCCTCCCGCTGCTGCGCCGCCTGTGGGCCGGCGAGACGGTGAACCACGACGGACCCGCCGGCACCCTCCGGGACGTGAAGCTCTCGCCCCTGCCCGTGCAGCAACCGCTCGAGGTGTGGCTGGGCGGCACGGTATCGGCCGCGCTCGAGCGCTGCGGCCGGCTGTCGGATGGCTGGCTGCCCTCGCTGTGCACGCCCGGGGAAGCGGCGGCGGGCCGCGTCGTGATCGAGGACGCGGCGGCGCGCGCCGGGCGCTCGATCAGCGGCGAGCACTTCGGCATGAGTGTCGGCTACGCCACGGCGCCGATCGATCCGGCCACCGCGCGCGCGATGGCCGCGCGGCGGCCCCGCTCGGTCGAGCTGACCCCGGTGGGGTTGCCCGCGCTGCGCAAGCTCCTCGAGCAGTTCATCGCGGTGGGCTTCTCGAAGTTCGTGGTGCGGCCGCTGGTCACGCCCAAGTCCTGGCGCGGCGAGCTGGAGGCCCTGGCCGACGCCGTCGGCGATCTGCAGACCTGAGCATGATCAAGGCGGTGGACATCAAGGCCGAGCTGGCCGGGCTTCCGATCCTGCGCGGGCGCAGCACGAATACCCCCGCCGAAGAGGTCAAGGCGGCGTTCACCGTGCTGGCGCCGTTCCGCGACGGCAGCGTCTTCGCGGGCCGCTTCTCCGGAGAGACGCCCTGGGAACGCCATCGGAAGGGCGACGAGCTCGTGCACGTCCTCGACGGCGCCGCGACCCTCACGATCATGACCGACGAGGGCCCCCGGTCGTTCGAGCTCCGCGCGGGGATGCTGATCGTAGTCCCGCAGGGGCACTGGCACCGGTTCGAGGCGCCGGGCGGGATCACGGTGCTGAGCGCGACCCCGCAGCCCACCGACCACTCGGCCGCCGCGGATCCGAGAGGAGCACCCTAGCGGCTCACCGCCGCAGACGCGCGTACCGGCCCGGCGTCATCCCGTAGGCGGACTTGAACATGCGCGTGAAGTGCGCCTGGTCGGCAAAGCCCGCGGCGAGGGCGAGGTCCGCCAGCGGCGTTCCCCCGCGTAGCCGGCTGCGCGCGAAGTCGAGCCGTCGCATGAGCTAGTAGCGATAGGGGCTCGTCCCGTACCGGACCCGGAACTGGCGGGCGAGCTCGTAGCGGCTCAGGCCCGTGACCGACTCGAGCTCGGTCGATCGCACGATGGCGCGCCGGCCGTCCAGGAACGCGCGGGCCCGGTCGAGCGCCGCCTGATCGAGGCGAGGCGCACCGACCGGCTGGCTGTCGGGATCGCTCTCGATCAGGCCCTCCGCCAGGCGGAGCACCAGCGCATCGAGCGCCAGCGGCTCCCGGGCCGACCGGAACGCGGCGGTGACCGCGCGCGCCAGCGTTGGGTTCCGCGACACCGGCTCGCGCGCGAACGGCAGGGGCCCCGCGTGTCCCCGGATCGCGCACGCCGCCGCAGCGATGCGGGCCGGCTCGACGTAGACGATCCGGTAGCCGAACCCGTCCCCGCCCCCCGCGCGCCCGTCGTGCGCTTCGTCGGGGTGGAGCACCACGACCTGGCCCGGCGTGCTGCGCTCGACGCGCCCGCGATAGTCGAACACCTGGACCCCGGCCTCGGTGACGCCGATCGCGTACGTATCGTGGCGATGCCGGGCGAAGGCGCGCCCGCCGAACCAGGCCCGCAGCAGCTCGACGCCCCCCACCGGCCCGCGCCCGCGCACCCAGTCATGCGCGCCGCACGATCGTTCAAGACCCTCGCCGGCCGACCGGCCTAGTCTCGGTGCCATGCGGCAAATCTACTCGCTCCACGGCGGTGGGCGCAAATGACCCTCGAGCAGGGCTTCGCATTCTTCCTTTTCTCGGTCGCCGCCGCCGGCACGCCGGGGCCCAGCAACGCGCTCCTGACCGCCACCGGGGCGAACGTGGGCGTGGTGCGCGGCCTCCCGTGCCTGTTCGGGGTCGCCATCGGCATGGGGCTGATGATGTTCCTCGTGGCCTTCGGTCTCGGCAGCGTGATCCTCCACCACCCGGTCGTCCTGGCCGGGATCAAGTGGTGCGGGGCGGCGGTGCTGGGCTGGCTCGCCTGGAAGATCGCGACCGCGGGCCGCGCCGGTACCGCCGTGAGCGGCCCGCCCGTCGGCTTTCTCGGCGCCGCGGCGTTTCAATGGATCAACCCTAAATCATGGCTCGTCTGCGCCAGCGCGGCCGCGACCTTCCTTCAGGACGGGGCGAGCAGTGCGCTCGCCCAGTCGGCGGCCTTCGGGCTGACGTTCGTCCTCGCGTCCCTGCCGAGCTGTCTCCCCTGGCTCGCCTTCGGCGCGGTGCTCCAGCGCGTCCTGCGCTCCGAGCGCGCCCGGCGCATCTTCAACGGGGTCATGGGCGCGCTCCTCGCCGCCTCCGTGTTCCTGATCTTCTGGTAGGATCGGCGTCAAAGGAGACACGAGCCTCGATGGCGCATTCGCTTCCGGCGCAGGTCACCGAGCAGGAGCTGCTGAACTACGACTCGGTGCGGATCGTGCTGATGACCTACCCGCCCGGCGCCGACTCGGATCGCCACCTGAACGAAGGCCCCGAGATCACCAACGTCCAGGAGGGCGAGCTGGCGCTGTACGTCAAGGGCAAGCGCGAGGCGCTGCGGCCGCGCAGCGCCCACTGGTCGATCCTGCTCAATCGGTGCGGCTGACCACGACCTCGGAGCCGTCTCGCGAGCGCTGGGACCGCCGCTGGGCCGGCGAGGAGCGCGTCCACGCCAGCACCGCCCCCAGCCGGTTCCTCGGCGCCGAGGTCGCCGACCTGCGCCCGGGCTCGGCGCTCGACCTCGCGTGCGGCGCGGGCCGGAACGCGGTCTGGCTCGCCGAGCAGGGCTGGCGCGTGACCGCGGTGGATTTCTCCGGCGTCGCGCTCCGGATGGCGCGCGGCCTCGCGGCCGAGCGCCGGGTCGAGGTCGAGTGGATCGAAGCGGACGCGGTGGCGTGGACGCCGCCCGCGCGCGCGTACGATCTGGTGTG
>JBGQIE010000230.1:0-3787 GCA_041498315.1 Candidatus Eiseniibacteriota bacterium | reverse complement strand
GTGAGGATGGTGTAGCGCGGGATGCGCTTCCAGCCCATGGTCAGCGAGCTTCCATGCGCATGGGCAGCTCCCGAATCGCGTCGAACGTGATGGAAATTGGTAGCGCTACGGGGATTCGAACCCCGGTCTGATGGCTGAGAACCACCTGTCCTGGACCCCTAGACGATAGCGCCACGGAAACACCGCGGAAATATTGGCTGCCCGGCAAGGATTCGAACCTCGACTAACTGGTCCAGAGCCAGTCGTGCTACCGTTACACCACCGGGCAGTGATTGGGGCGCGAAAATCTAACAGAGCCCCTCGTCGCCGGGCAAGCAGCAGCCCGCCCGCGGGACGGCCGCGACTAGACGCGGCCCTGCTGCGTTTCGGCCGCCCAACGCCCCGCCGCCTCGCGCAGCCGCGCGACCGCGCGCTCGCGCCCCAGCAGCCACATGACCTCGAACAGGCCGGGCGCCACCTTGCGCCCGGTGAGCGCGACGCGCGCCGTCGCCATGAGCTCGCCCGCCTTGATGCCCAGCTCGGCCGCGAGCCCGCGCGTCTCGCGCTCGAGGCTAGCGAGCGAGAACTCGCGATCGCGCTCGAGGCGCCCCGCCAGGGCCTCGAGCCGCGGGCCGACCTCGGGGCGCTCGCGCACCTCGGCCCACGCCGCCGGGTCGAGCTCGAGCTCCGCGCGCAGGGCGAAGGCGCCGTAGCGCTCCGCGTCCATCAGGGTCTTGAGGCGATCGCCGATGGCGCGCACCAGGCCTAAGCGCCACTCGGGGCTGCGGCCCGAGAGATCGTGACCCCGCGCGGCGAGGAACTCCATCGCCCGTCGGGTGCGCTCCTCTTCGGGCATCCGCTTCAGGTGCTGGCCGTTCATCCACTCGAGCTTCTCGAGATTGAAGACCGCGGGGTTCGATCCCACGCGCTCGAGCTTGAAGGCCTGCTCGAGCTCGGCGAGCGAGAACAGCTCGCGCTCGCCGTCGTAGGACCAGCCCAGCAGCGCCAGGAAGTTGACCATCGCCTCGGGCACGAAGCCCAGGTCGCGATAGGCCGCGATCGAGGTGGCACCATGGCGCTTGGACAGGCGCGTGCCGTCGGCGCCCAGGATCATGGGCACGTGCGCGAAGGCGGGCGGCGTCCAGCCCAGGGCCTGGTAGAGCAGGATCTGGCGCGGCGTGTTCGAGATGTGGTCGTCGCCGCGGATGACGTGGCTGATCGCCATCTCGTGATCGTCCACGACGCACGCGAAGTTGTAGGTCGGCAGGCCGTCGGAGCGCATGAGGACGAAGTCGTCGAGCACCTCGTTCTGAAACGCCACCCGGCCGCGCACCAGGTCGTCCCACGCCGTCTCGCCGGCGCCCGGCAGCCGGAAGCGCAGCGCCGCGGTGCGCCCCTCGGCCTCGCGGCTCGCGCGCGCCGCGGCGTCGAGGTCGCGGCAGCGGCCGTCGTAGCGCGGCGGCTGGTTGCGCCGGGTCTGCTCCTCGCGGCGCTCCTCGAGCTCAGCCGCGGTGCAATAGCACGGATAGGCGCGCCCGCGCCCGCGCAGGGCCTCGGCGTGGCGCCCGTACAGCTCGCGCCGCTCGGACTGGAAGTAGGGTCCGTGGCTCCCTCCCGCCCCCGGGCCTTCGTCCCAGGTGAGCCCCAGCCAGCGCATCCCCTCCAGAATCGCCGCCAGGGATTCCTCGGTCGAGCGCGCCGCGTCGGTGTCCTCGATGCGCAGGATGAACCGCCCGCCGAGCGAGCGCGCGAACAGCGCGTTGAACAGCGCGGTCCGGACACCGCCCACGTGGAGGAAGCCGGTGGGGCTGGGGGCGAAACGCACCCGTACGTCCATGGTCGGAAACTCCCTCGCGAGCCTTTCGAGTGCGAATAAAGCGGCGCCGCGCAGGCCACACAGCGCCGACAGCACTACTACCATGCACCACCGTACACCGCCATGCACAACGACAGGAAGTTACGGGCCGCCGCGCGCCACCTGATTAAAGCCCGGTGTGGGCCGCATGAGAAAGCACCGGTACCGAACCGGTACCGAACTGGCACCGCTGGGGCCGGGCGTGGCCGCCGCCCCCGCCGAGCACCACGGCACAGGCCTGCCGTGGGCCTGCCGCGCCTGCCACGGCGCACCCCCGCCCCCACCCAGCTACCACGGCCCCGTCCACGAGCCCGAGCAAGGGCACGCGGGGCGGCGTGCGGTGCCGCGTGACCCCGGTGCCGGGCCGAGGGCACGCGTGCTGTGGCCCACAACCCAACCGGCCCACATGGCGGCGGGTGTAAGATGAATATTCGAGCCGGCCGACGCCAGGGGGCGCGGCTGGGCTCTCGGAGGCCGTCGTGTCCAGGCCGTTCTTCTTCTGCGTGATACTGCTCGGCCTCGGCTTCGCATCCATACTGCCCGGACCCGTCGGAGGACAAACCTACCTCACCCAGTGGGGCTCGTTTGGTACTGGACTGTCCCCATTCTTCGGACCAACGACTATGACAGGCTCTCCGGCGTGATGGGGTGAACTTCGACTCGCTTCTCCTCGATCGCGACCTCCGAGGTTGCCCCAGGATCCGCGATCCCGATCGCCCTCGACTCTCGACTCATGGCCGCGCGGGCCTCGGCGCCGATCTCCGCCGGCGTGCGATAGCCCAGGCTGCTGTGCGGCCGCTGCGTGTTGTACTCCCAGCGCCACTGCTCGATCACGATTCGAGCTTCGCGCAGGTGCGCAAACTCCTCGGCGTCGAGGCACTCGCGCCGGAACGTGGCATGGAAGCTCTCGACGCTGCCATTCTGCCACGGCTTGCCCGGATCGATCGTCGCGGTGTCGCTGTGGTTGAACAGCGTCCAGATCCTCAAGGCCCGCGCGATGAACTCCGGGCCGTTGTCGCTCCTCAACACCTGCGGCGCCCCGTACTGCTCGAACAGCCGCTCGAGTACCACCATCACCCGCTCCGCGGTCAGCGAGGTGGCGACCTCGATCGCCAGGCACTCCCGCGTCCACTCGTCCACCACCGACAGCGACTTCAGGGTCTGCCCGTTCGCGCAGCGGTCGAACGTGAAATCGTAGGCCCAGACCTGGTTCGCTCCGGTCGGCGCGAACACCCGCGGTTGACCGGTGCGGATCTTCCGATGCTTCTTCCTGCGCAGGTGCAGGCCCAGCACCCGCCACACCCGGCGCACCCGCTTCTTGTTCACCCGCCAGCCGCCGCGCCGCAGCAGCGCCCAGGCGAACCGGTGCCCATAGGCCGCCCGCTTCGCCGAGATCTGAGTCAGTTCGCTCGCCAGTTCGGCGTCGCGTGCCGGCATCGTGCTCACGTAGCGCAGCGCCGACCGGTTGACCTCCAGCAGCGCACAGGCTCGGCGGACCGATCGTCCTCGACTCACGACGTAGTCCACCTGCTCGCGGCGAGCCCGTGCGCTCACCATTTTTTTGCGTTGATCTCCTTCAGGATCTCGATGTCGAGATCGCGCTCGGCCACCAGCTTCTTCAGCCGCGCGTTCTCATGCTGCAACCGTCGCAGCTCCGCGGCCTGGCTCGCGTCCAGCCCGCTGAATCGCTTCCGCCAGCGGAACAGCGTGGTCTCGGTGACGCCGTGCTTCCTGGCCACCTGGGCGACCGTCAGGCCCTCGCGCTCCGACTCCCGCACGATGGCGACGATCTGCTCCTCCGTGAACCGGCTCTTGCGCATGCAGGATCCTCCTGGGCCGGAGCAATCCTGCCATAATCCGTGGGCCTAGAAACGGGGGGCACTCCAATGCGAGGCGACTATTTGTGCGTGCAGCGCAGCTACACGCTGAGAACGCAGAGATGTACATACATTG
>JBGQIE010000229.1:0-3832 GCA_041498315.1 Candidatus Eiseniibacteriota bacterium | reverse complement strand
TCCTGCCGGCGGATGTCGAGGCGGATCGACGCGTAGAACTTCAGCGCGCGCCCGCCCGTCGTCGTCTCCGGCGAGTTGTGGACGACAACGCCGTCGGCCAGATACGTGTGATGGCCCTCGATCTCGAGGTCGAACCGATGCTCGCCATCCGCGGCCGGCCGTAGATCGATCATCGCGATCGAGCCAGGCACGGCACATTTCGTGGCGTCGTCATAGACAAGGACGGTATCGCCGACGGCCAGGTCGAGCGCCTTCACCGGACCACCCGGCGTGAAGATTAGATGATTGTCGGTTACGACCACGCGGTGATGTCGTCCGCCCGGTCGAACCACGTCGATATGGAGGAATTCCTCAGCCACGCCATTGTCGAACCAGTCGACGATTCGGCAGGGCTTGATGTTGCCGGTCTCAGGGTCGTACGACAGGACGTCCGCGGCGAGGCGCTGCTCGACGACCGCGCCGATGCGCTCCGTCGTACCGTCCGCCAGCACGATCGGCGTATCGCCCGAAAAACACCCGAACATGACGCCGATCTTCTCGCGGATCTGGTTGATGAAGATGACGACGCCGCCCGAGCGCGCGATGGCGGCCGTCAGCTTGCGCAGCGCCTGCGACATGAGCCGCGCCTGCAAGCCGGGCAGCGAGTCGCCCATGTCGCCGTCGAGCTCGGCCCGCGGCACCAGCGCCGCCACCGAGTCGATCACGATGACGTCCACCGCGTTGGAGCGCACGAGCGCCTCGGCGATCTCCAACGCCTGCTCGCCGGTGTCGGGTTGCGAGATCAGCAGCTCGTCGGTGTTGACGCCGAGGTTCCGGGCGTAGATGGGGTCGAGCGCGTGCTCGGCGTCGATGAACGCCGCGATGCCTCCGAGTCGCTGCGCCTCGGCGACCGAGTGAAGCGCGAGCGTGGTCTTGCCCGAGGACTCCGGCCCGTAGATCTCGACGACACGCCCGCGGGGCAGGCCGCCGATCCCCAGCGCGGCATCGAGCGTGAGCGCGCCGGTGGGAATGACCGCGATCTCCTCCAGCGGCCCGCGCGCCCCCAGGCGCATGACGGAGCCCTTGCCGAACTGTCGCTCGATCTGCGAGATCGCCAGCTCGAGGGCCTGCCCCCGATCGTTCTTGCTCTCAGCCATGCGTGGGCTCCTTGTGTCGTGAGGGCGAGGGGCCCGGGATCGCTCGTCGTCGAGAAGCAACGCAACGCACGCGAGCATTCTAGGTGCGCGCGCACGAAGCCGTCAATGTCCGAAAGCGCAGACAGCCGGCGCGACCCTCACTGCGACGTGCCGTTGTCCGAGCCTCCAGACTCGCTGGGCACAGCATTGGCGCTGGCCGGGTTGTCCCCGCAGTCCCAGGGCAGCCGTGAGGCCTGCTCGGCCATCCGGGCCAGCGTGGCGCAGCCGCCCAGCGCGAGCGCGAGAAGCGACAGCAGCAGCCAACGGCTCATCGCCAGTCTCCTACCAGGACGAACGGCGCCCAGAAAAAGGGGTGTCGGGTGCGCGGGTCGGCCAGCACCTCGCGCTGGGCGGCCCGCAGCGCGTCGCGCGCGCTGGCGGCGGGCAGGTCGCGGTAGAAACGCGCCATCGTCCGGGCCGTCGCGGCGTCCTCGACCTCCCACAGCGAGACCAGCATCGCCGGCGCGCCGGCCGAGAGGATCGGCCGCGTGAAGCCCCACGGCTCGTCGCCGCGGGTCACCCGCCCGAGCCCCGTCTCGCAGGCGCTGAGCGCCACGATGGCGCTGCGGCCGAGGTTCACCCGATAGATCTCGTGGGCCTCGAGCTCGCCGGGCATCTTCTCCGTCGGGGCCAGCCGGATGATCGAGTAGAGCGGGTCGATCTCGTCCACCTCGGCGTGGGCCCCCACGTGCACGAGCTGGCCTTCGGGGGCGCGGGCCAGGAGCCGCTCCTTGGTCGCCTCCTTCCGGAGGTACACCTCGGCGCCGCTGTAGAGCGCGCGCAGGGTCTCGGCCTCCCGCTGGGCGCCCGGCAGCGCCAGCCGGGCGCTCCCGAGGTCGGGATTGCCGAGCGCCAGCACGTGCGTGCGCGCGCGCACCGGCCGCCCTTCCAGGTAGGCGAGCACGCTCGCCGAGGGGGCGTAGGACACGGCGCGCTCCTCCACCACCCATCCCGACGGGCCGCGCAGCGCGTGGAACGGCACGTGGTGCAGCACGTCGTGGGCGACGATCACGACGGGCTCGCCCGGCGCCAGCCCCAGCGGCCGGATCAGCCGGTCGTAGAGGGCCGTGGCCTGCGCGGTGACGTCGGTGCGCTCGCGGATCGCGGCGTTGAGCGGGGCGACGGCGGCCGCCAGCGCGCTCTGCTCCACGTCGAGCGTGACGGGGGTGATGCCGCCCCGACGGATGACCCAGGCGAAGGTCCGGGCCGGCGTGACGTGATACTCGACGATCGCCCCGCCCTCGGGCGCCGCCGCCCGCAGCGCGGCCCCGGTGACCGTGCGCGCGAGCGGATCGGCCACCGCCTCCGCGCCCGCGCTCGTCTTCACCCGGCCGCGAACGAGGTCGAGCAGCGCCCGCGCCCGGCTGCGCTCGCTCACGTCCAAGGCGGCCTCGGCCCGGCCGGCCTCCATCAGGAGGGTCACCGCCCCGTCGAACACCTGCTGCATGTCGCCGAAGAAGCCGGTCTTGAACTCCTCGCTGCGGAAGCGCGCGCGCACGCGCTCGGCGGCGGCCAGCGCGTCGGTGTAGGCGGCCAGCGCGCCCTCGCGGTCGCCCGCGGCGCGCCGGGCGCGCGCCAGGCCGTCGAGCGCCCACACCCGGTGATAGTCGGCGTCGGCGCCACCGGCCTGCGCGGCGGCGGTGAACGCGGCGATCGCGTCGGCGTGGCGCCCCTCGGCCAGCGCGAGCTGGCCCTCGCCGCGGCGCACCAGCAGGCGCACCACCGGCGGCCCGGTCCGCTCGGCCGCGCGGAAGAGGTCGCGCGCGCGCGCGAAGTCGCGCCGCGCCAGGTAGGCATTCGCCAGCGAGGCGCGCACGAACGGCTGGAAGCTCTCCTGGCTCTGATCGAGGGCGCGCTCGTAGTCGGCGATCGCCTCGGCCACCTTGCCCTGCCGCAGCTCGGCGTCGCCCCGGATCTTCAGCGCCGGTCCCACGATGGTGCGGGCGTCCTGGCGGACCGCGCCCGCCTTGGCGACGTGGTCGAGCGCCTCGTCGGCGAACTGCACCGCCCGATCGAGGTAGCCGGCCAGGTCGTAGGCGTAGGCGAGGTCGCGCTTGGCGGCGGCCATGAGCCACAGGTCGCTGCCGCGCTGGCCGAGGTAGAGCGCCTTGCTCGCCTCCCGGATCCCCAGTCGGAGCTCGCCCTGCTCGAGCAGGCTCACCGCCCGCGAGCAGTAGGTGTAGCCGTCGCTCTTGAGCTTGTCGGCGCCGAAGAGCACCTCGCCCTCCCCGGCCAGCCGGGCGGCCGACTCCGCTTCCATCGCGCGCAGCTCGGCGACGCGCTCGGGGGCGGGCAGGGTGGCGCAGCCGGCGACGAGGGTGGTGAGCAGCGCGAGAGCCAGGATCGTGCGCGTCATGAGGGCCTCCCTCGGGTCAATCATCGCGTCGGGCCGTGTAGCCCCGGTGCTGCATGCACTGGTTGAGCGCCTCCTGGTCCACCCGCGCCGACCGCGTGAACGCGAACCAGTACGGGCGGTGCGCCTGCCGCCGGCACGATTCGAGATCCTGATCCAGCCGGCCCGGGGTGAGGCCGGGCTTAGTGTAGCTCAACTGCTCCGCCGCGCAGCCCGCCAGCAGGACCAGCGCGAGCGCCGGGACGTGCCGGGCCCCGGGCGTCGCCGGACCTTGCTCCCCCGACGGCTCAACCGCGGGCGCGGC
>JBGQIE010000228.1:0-3834 GCA_041498315.1 Candidatus Eiseniibacteriota bacterium | reverse complement strand
GGGTGGGAGCGGAGAACGGCTGGGGCTCATGATCGCCGATCTCGACCTGATGCCTTTCGCGGCGGCAGCCCTCGCCTATTCGGTCGTCAACACCGGCGCGGTGTCCGTCGCCGTCGCCATGAGCGAAGGGGTCTCACCCTGGCAGGCCTGGCGCGAGAACTTCGCCAGCGGCTTCGAGCTCATGAGCCGTGGCGCCCTGCTCTCGCTCGGGATCCTGGTGGCGGTCCACTACTCGCTCGACGGCGCCGCCGGCACGATGCTCGCAGCACTCCCGCTCGTCCTGGCGCACCAATGCTACGCGCGCCGTCTCGAACGCCTCGCCGACTCGGCCCCGCAGCAGCCCGCCCGCGCGGCCTGAAGCCGCGCCTACTCCCGCACCGCCGGTTTCACCGCGTACACGCGGAAGCCATCGCGCTCGTAGGCGAGGTCGAACCACGCCGGGTGGCGCTCGAGGCCGTGCCACGGCGCCGGGCGGCCCGCCGCTTCGTCCTCGGGCCGGAACACGATGAAGGCCGGCGCTTGCAGCACCCCGAGCGCGCGCGCGTCGCCGCCCAGGTCGGCTCCGGGGCCGTAGAGATCGTCCATTGCCGCGCGGCGCTCGATGACCTGCGGGAGCGGGAAACCGGCATGCTCGGTCCCGAACGTGCTGCCGTAGTAGAGCCGGCGCCGCCCGTGGACCATGATGAAGTCGCGATGGAGGGCGTCCACGAATACCGCCCGCGCGTCGGTCGAGTCGCGAATCCAGGCGTAGAGCCGGTCCTCGCCGGGCGCGCGGTGAAGCTCCGGCGCGGTGCGCCAGCGCGGATCGAACAGGTAGCCGTTGAGCATGATGAGGTGGCTCAGGAACAGGGCCGCGAGCAGGAGGGTGGCACGCGCGCGGCCCCAGCGCCGGAACCAGCCGCGCACCGCGGGCAGGAAGCCCGCGCCGCCGATCACGGCGAGCGGCACGAACACCTGGAAGGCGAACTTGTGCTCGTTGTCCTCGGTGAGGTGAACGACGAGCGCGAAGGCGGTCATGCCGGTGAGATAGAAGAGCAGCATCATGCCTTCGACCCGGCGCTCGGCGAGGACCCGGCGCAGCGGGCGCCACGCGAAGGCCGCAGCGACGCCGCACGAGGTGAGCAGCGTCCACAGCATCACCACGTCGATGTGAAACGGGGCCTGGTGCACACCGGTCCGGCCCCAGCCGCGCATGATCGATTCGATGTAGGGCGCGACGGCGAGCGATCCGAGGAGCGTGGCGGCGCCGAAGGCGGCGAGCCGCCCGGCTCCCGGGAGCCAGGGCCAGCGGCGCCGCGCGAGGAGCGCGAGCACCAGGCTTCCGAGCGCCACCGGGATCACCGAGAGGCCGGGCACGAAGTGGAACAGGAGCAGGCCCGCCGCGGCCAGCGCCGCCCACCCCAGCAGCTCCACGCGCGCCGCGCGCACCCACTCGAGGAGCGCATCGAGGTAGAGCAGGGTGAGGAGCCAGGCGTAGGCGAGCGGGCTGCCGAGCAGGAACTTGTCGAGGAAGCTCACTTCGTGCGCGAACGGCGCTCCCAGCATGAAGAACACGCGGTCATCGAGCAGGTGCGTGTTCGAGAGGATGCCGCGCACCGCCTCGACGCCGCGCACCTGGCCGGTGAGCGCGGTCGCGAGACGCAGCGGCCACAGGAGCCAGGCGCCGGCGTTGAACCCCAGGGTCAGGAGGAGTGCTCCTCCCGAGGCCGCGTCGCGGTCGCGCCACACCGCGTAGCCGAGGTGGTAGGCGAAGCGCGCGATCAGGGCCACGGTGAGGACGTTCAGGATCGCCATGAAGACGAACGGATCCTGGGTGCCGTGACCCGGCAGGCCGGTGAAGAGCGCCAGGAACAGGTTGTAGAACCACACGTAGTTGAGCGGCAGCCCGGCGAAGCGCGGGTCCTGCGGCGAGAGGCCGCGCACGGCGACCTCCCACACCAGTCCCGCGTGCACCCAGCCGTCGCCGTGCACGCGGATGAACGGGTTGAGCAGCGGCGGGAGCGCGACCGCGGCCGCAAGCCCCAGGCTCCAGCGCCGCACCAGCGCCGGCAGGGGCTCGCTCTCGTCCGGCGGGGACTCGGCGCCCCGCGCCCGCAGCGCCTCGAGCAGCACCCAGGCGGCGAAGCCGCTGAGCGCCACGATGCGCGCGGCGATCGGGAGCGCAAGCCCGGCCGCCATCAGCATCCAGCCCGCGACGGCGCTCACGAGCGGCGAGAGCGTGAGCCCGAGGAGTCGGCGCCGCGCCCCGCTCCAGCGCCAGCCGAGCAGGAGCGCCACCGCCATGCCGGGAAAGACGCCGAGCGCGGGATAGATCCCGATCGCGCCGGCGATGCCGGGTAGCATGTGCCCCACGAGCACGGCAAGCCCGAGCGCGGGAGGACCCCAGGGGAACCGGTGACTGCCGGAGCCGGTCATCTTGGCTGGCCCCGCGGCACTGCCGCGGGCCCGTGGCCCGGGTCCGGGCCGGGTGTCGCGCGAGTCCCGGCGGCGGCGTCCACGAGCCGGAAGACGCTCACGTCGTCGGCCTCGTTCACGTGGTCGAGGACCAGGGTCGCGGGCAGCCGCCCGCCCGGGTAGCGCGCGGCCAGCTCGGCGAGCGCGCTCGTGGGCAGGGCCGCGTAGCGAACCTTGAGCCGGCGCACCACCTCCATGAACCGCGGCGTATCGGCGATCGGGAGGTACACGGCCGGGCGGTCGGCCCAATACGCGTAGAAGGAGGTCGTGAGCGCCATGACCGCCTCGTCGGGCGACAGGTGCGCGCGCAGGAACGGCGCCTCGGCGCGCGCGGCCGCGTTCTCGGTCCCCGTGCCCTGGTGAGCGACGGTGCGCCACGCGGCCACGGACTGGAGCAGCACGAGTGCCACGAGGAAGGCGACCAGCAGATGGGCGCCGCGCACGCGGCCGACGAGCGGCGCCGGTGCCAGCGTGCGCGCGAGCCACAGTGCCCCGGGCGCGGCGAGCACGCACCACAGCGGCACCGCGCTCGCGAAATAACGCGCATCCCAGTTGACCGCGAAGATGAACGCGAGCGTGATCCCGATCTGGAGGTAGGCGAACAGCCACTGGCGCCAGCGCGCGAGGCTCAGCAGCAACCCCGCCGCGAGCGGCACCATCCACAGCGGGTGGCCGAGCAGGCTTTCGGGGAGTGCCCGCCCCACGAACCGCACCACGCTCCACTCCATGTGGGCGAGCACCTGCGGAATGTGGTGGAGTGCGAATCCGATCGGCGCGGGCGGGCGCTCGAGCGGCGTGGAGAGGGTCAGCAGGTCGCTGTAGGGCCACAGGCCGAACACGGCCACGTCGCTGTGGAACGGCGCGCCGAACAGCCGGAGGTTACGAAGCAGGAACGGCGAAGCGGTGAGGAGCGCCGCCACCAGGATCACTCCCGCGCGACGGAGCGCCTGTGCGAGCGAGGCGCTACCGAACAGGAGCAGCGCCGCGATCGCGGGTGCCGCGAGCAGGGTCTGGGCGCGCAGCATGAAGGCGATCCCGACCAGCACGCCCGCGCCCGCGTCGATCGCGAGGCCGCGCGGGCTCGTCGGGCCCGCGCGGGCGCCCGGACGCGGGGCGAGCGCCAGCCACAGGAGTGTGAAGACCGCCGCGAAGACGGACTCCACCATGACGCGCGACGATTGCGCGATGAGCAGCGGGCTCGCCGCGGCCATCAGGCCGGCGATGTGCGCGGCGAGAATCTGGGGGTGGAGGCGGCGCATGAGCATCCAGGTCAGGAACGGAGTGAGCAGGCCGGCCAGGAACGAGATCAACTGCCCGGCCTGGAACGGGCCCCTGGCGAGCGGGGTGAGCTTGGCGATCGCCCACGGGTAGGCGGGCTCC
>JBGQIE010000227.1:0-3835 GCA_041498315.1 Candidatus Eiseniibacteriota bacterium | reverse complement strand
CCCTTGGCCGCGAGCGTGCCGTGGCGGCTGGCTTGGTAAGTCGCGACCACCTCGGCGTGACACACGGCGCAGTCCACCTTGGGCGCCACGGTGACGCAGGGCCGGCGCTCGGCCGGGTTGACGCCGGTATGGCACTGGGCGCAGGCGATCTTGACGTGCCGCGAGTGCTCGAGCTGGGTCTGGTCCACGAACATCGAGACCAGCTTCCCCTCGTGATGCCCGGTGAGGTCGCGCTTCGCGTGGCACGACATACAATCCTGGTCGGCCATGCCCCGGGTGTAGAACACTTTCCTGACGCGGTGAGGCTGATGGCAATCCACGCAGGCCGGGATCGACCCCGGACTCTTCTGCCACAGCTCGCCCTGGATCACCTTGCGGTGCACCGCCTCGATGCGCACGTGGCACTTGGTGCAGGTCGCGGCGACGTTCTGGCGCGCGATGCTGGAGCGCGGGTCGGTGTGCGGAAGCTGGTGGTGGGCGGTGTGGCAGCTGGTGCACACGGCGGTCGTGAGCAGGCCCTTCTTGAACAGCCCCTCGCCGTGAATGGACTCGCGGTAGTTCTGAAGGATGCTGTCCTGGGGGATGTGGTAGAAGGACTGAACCGGCGAGCCTTCGCGGTGGCAGTTGTTGCACAGCGCCGGGACGTTCATCGGGTTCGTGGTCGCGCGGAAATCGACCGACCTGAGGATGTCGTGCGCGCCGTGACAGGTGACGCAGCGCGGCGCGAGCTTCTCGCCGCGCGTCGCCGCCTGCCCATGCAGGCTCTCGGCGTATTGCTGGGCCTGGTCCGGATGGCAGGTGCGACACTCCACCCGCTTGAGCTTCTCGGGATGCGGGAAGTCCCGGCCCTCGAGATCGGTGTGACAGCCTGTGCAGGCGATCCCGTCGTGCGGTGAGGCCGAGAGCGCGGCGGCGTCGTAGGCGGGCGGCTCACCGGCCACCCGGCCCCGGCTGTGACCGGCGGCGTGGCACTCGGCGCAGGTCTCGGAGCCCGGGAGCGCCGGGGGCGCCTTGGTGGGCGCGGCGAGCGCGGCCAAGCCGAGGACCATCACACCGACCACGAGTGTGAGCCCCGTTACGCGCACGCCGGTCATCCGTAGCATTCGCCCCCTCCCCTGACCGTGTGCGTGTTTCAGCAAGTTACAAGCCGTCCGGCGGATGGCAGAACAGCCACCGGATCCGGCGGTTTGACACGGACATGCGGGTGCGGGGAAGGTTTCAAGCGAGTGCTGGCCCAGGCCCGGCTGTCAGTCTCGACGTGGAGCCTGCCAGCCTGTCAGCAAGCCCAACGCGCGCGCGGACGGGCGCGGCACGTCGAGCGCCTATTCCCATGCACCTGCGACCGCTTCAAGGCTCGCCCTCCGCTGGTGCGGCGCTTGCGTGGCCTCCCGGACCGGAGGTGGAATGCCGGCAAGAGTTCGGACGGGACTCGTCGTGGTCGCCTGGGCCCTGCTGGTCGCGGGGTCCCTGGGGGCGAAGGCGGTGGTACTGCCTGGCCCCGCGGGGGAGGGTGGGCCGTCCCGCGCCGACTGCCTCATGTGCCACGCCCTGCGCACCCTCGAGCGCGGCGGCGGCAAGGGCGCCTCGCTGTTCGTGGACCATGCAGTCCTCGAGGGCTCGGTTCACGCCGGCCTCGCGTGCGTCGACTGCCATCGTGGCGTGTCGCTCTCCCACGCCGAGACCCTGCCCCGAGTGCGCTGCGGCAACTGTCACGGGGCGGAGCGCGACTCGCTCCTGACCGGCGCTCACGGCGGCAGCGCCGAGAAGGCCGAGGCTGCCTGCCGCACCTGCCACGGCACCCACGACGTCCAGCCCGCCGCCCATCTCGAGCGCGCCGCGTGCGCGACCTGCCACGCCGGCGTCGCCGCCGACTACCAGCAGAGCGTGCACGGCCGGGCGCTCGCCGCCGGGGACAGCGAGGCCTCGACGTGCAAGGACTGTCACGGCTCGCCCCACTCGGTCCGCTCCCACCTCGATCCGCGCGCGAGCACGAGCCACGCCCAGCTCGCCGCGACCTGCGGGAAGTGCCATGCCGATCGCGCGCTCATGGCCCGGCGCAAGATCCCGATTCCCGAGGCCGTGGAGCTGTTTCGCAACAGCGTCCACGGCCGCTCGAAGAACCCCGCCGCCCCGGTGTGCAACGACTGTCACGAGAGCCACCGGCTCAAGCGCGCCACCGACCCCGCGTCCTCGATCTATCGCACCAACATCCCCAACACCTGCGGGCGCTGCCACGCCCAGATCGCCGCGCAGTATCGCGCAAGCGTCCACGGCACCGCGGTCGCGAACGGCGTCACCGCCGCCCCGGTGTGCACGGACTGCCACGGCGAGCACCTGATTCGCGGGCCACGCGATCCGGGCTCCCCGGTGGCGGCCGCGGGCATCACCGAAACCTGCTCGCGCTGTCACGAGGCCGCCGGCATCCGCGAGACCTACGGTCTGCCCGCCGGGCGGCTCTCGACCTACCGCGACAGCTTCCACGGCCTCGCCGCGCGCGGCGGCTCGCCCGCGGTCGCGAACTGCGCCAGCTGCCACGGCTTCCACGACATCCTGCCCTCGAGCGACCCACGCTCGGCGATCTCGAAGCAGCGCCTGCCCGAGACCTGCGGGAAGTGCCACCCGGGGGCCGGAGCCCGTTTCGCGATGGGCTCCGTCCACGTGGCGACGGCCACGCCCGCCCAGCCCATCCTCTACGGCGTGCGCTGGATCTACCTGTGGCTCATCGGGCTCACGATCGGGTTCATGCTGCTCCACAACGGGCTCGACTTCGCGCGCAAGACCGCGCGCGGGTGGCGCCAGCACCTCGGCCTCCTGAGCCCCAACCACGAGGTGGCGGCGCGCTGGTTCGAGCGCATGACGCGAACCGAGCGCATCCAGCACGTGCTGCTCGCAGTCAGCTTCTTCGTGCTGGTCTATACCGGCTTCGCCCTCAAGTTCCCCGAGTCCTGGCCGTTCGCGTGGTTTGCGCGCCTCGAGCACGGCTACCGCTGGCGCAGCGTCGTCCACCGCGGGGCCGCGGTGGTCATGATCACCGTGGCGGCGTTCCACGTGGTCTGGCTCTTCAGCCGGCGCGGCCGGGAGCTGATCGCGGCGATGATCCCGCGCCTCCAGGACGCCAAGGACCTGCTCGCCGGCATGCTTCACCTGCTCGGGCTGCGCGCCGCCCCGCCGCGCTTCGACCGCTTCGGCTACATCGAGAAGCTGGAGTACTGGGCCCTCATCTGGGGCACCGTGGTCATGAGCCTCACCGGGCTCGCCCTGTGGTTCGAGAACCAGTCGCTCCAGTTCGTGCAGAAGTGGGTGCTCGATCTCGCCACGCTGGTCCACTACTACGAGGCCTGGCTCGCGTTCCTGGCGATCGTGGTGTGGCACCTCTACCAGAACATCGTGAACCCCGAGGTCTATCCGATGAACTGGACCTGGGTCTCGGGCCGCATCTCCGAGACCCAGCTCCGTCACGAGCATCCGCTCGAGTGGGAGCGCATCATGGCCGCCGAGGCGGAAGCGGCGACGGCCGAGGCGGAAGCGGCGGAGCCAGCGAAGCCGGAGGAACCCCACGCCTAGCGGCGCGGCGGCACCGCGGCCGGAGGGACGTCGGGCTGAAAAGGAAACGGCGGGTGGATCGAGTCCACCCGCCGTTTTGCTTCTCGTTCGCGTCGCCCGGAGCTATTTCGCCGGGGCCGGGGCCGCGGCAGCGACCACGTGCACGCCCAGCTTCTTGTACTCCTCGAAGTTGAACTTCGGGCTCGTCGCCGCGGTGTGGCACTGCATGCACAGCTTGACTCCGGTGTCCTTGTTGATGAACTTCTTGCGTTCCTCCGCCTTGGCCGCGATG
>JBGQIE010000226.1:0-3861 GCA_041498315.1 Candidatus Eiseniibacteriota bacterium | reverse complement strand
GCTCGAGAGCCGGTGCGCGCCCGCGACTCAGCGTGCTCCGGGGAGAGCGCCCCCGCCCCCAGCCCCACCCGTCAACTTGACGCAGACGATGCTATGGGCGGATGCCGAGACGGAGCCCCGCCGCGAGGAGGGCGACCTTGGATACGGACTCCGTGATGCGGTCGTCCGCCGCCATGGCCACCGCCTCGCGAAAAGGGATCACGCGGCGCTCGAAGAACTCGTCGTCGTCGGAGGCGAGCGGGTCCGCGACGAGCTCCTCGCCGATGAAGCAGTAGGCCGTCTCGTCGAGATAGGCGGTCGAGGGAAAGAAGCGCGTGAGGAAGGTGAGACGCCCGGCGCGATAGCCGCCTTCCTCGCGGAGCTCGCGCTGCGCCGCCACCTCCGGGGTCTCCCCCGGCAGGCCACCGCCACCGGGCAGCTCCCAGGAATCGGCGCGCGCCAGATGACGGAACTGGCGCACGAGCAGGACGCGTCCGGCGTCCACGAAGGGCACCACGCCCACCGTGAGCCCGACCTGCAGGATCGGGTAGGTCTTCTCGGCTCCGGTGGGCAGGCGCCAGACGTCCTCGCGAAGCGTGAGCTTGCCGAGCCGCTCGCGCGGCGTCGAGCCGAGGAATCGCCACTCGCGGCTGCCGTCGTCGGGGGGCACGGGAAGCTCCGCCGCGCTAGTGTGCTATCGTAGGCGGCATGACGCAAGAGCGCCCCGCGGATCGGCTGATGGAGAAGCTGCTTCGCGCCATCGAGCTGTCGCTCAAGGCCGCCGAGGCCTCGCGCGAGGCGGTGCAGGAGATTCTCCGGCGCGGCGCCGAGACCGGCATCTTCTTCACGGGGGCGCGGGCGGCCGAGGTCTCCGAGGGCTTCGACCTGACCGAGCAGGACCGCGACTTCCTCCGCTCGCTCTCCATCCGTCCCGATCCCCGCTGACGGCGCGATGCGCGCGCTGCTGCTCCTGGCCCTCCTCGCCGTGGTCGTGGTCGCGCTCCTGCGCCTGCCCTCCCGGTGGCGGTCGCGGCTGCCCCCGGCGCCCCCCCGGAGCGACGAGCTGGTCAAGGACCCGGTCTGCCAGACCTACGTGCTGATGTCGCGCGCCATCCGGTCGGAGGCGGGCGGCGCGCCCGCGTTCTTCTGCAGCCGCGAGTGCGCGGCGCGCTTCCGGCAAGGAGAGCGGCGGGCGTGAGGCCCGTCGCGGGCGGGCGCGACGCCGCCGAGCCGGCCCGCTCCCCCGTGTCGTACGACCTGCTCGTCTGCGATCTCGACGGGACGCTCATCGACGATTCCTTGACCCTCGACCCCGCGCTCGTCGAGGCCTTCCACCGAGCGACCGAACGCGGGCTCGCCATCTCGCTGGCCACCGGGCGGATGCCCGCGGCGGCCGATCGGTATCGCGACGAGCTGCGGATCACCGCGCCGGTCATCTACTACAACGGGGCGCTGGTGCGCGGTGGCGACGGCGGCCCCGACCTGGTCTCGCTGACGCTGCCTCGCGGCGTGCTCCACCGCGCGTGGACGGTGCTCTCGCAGGCTCCGGTGCATCCGATCTTCTACCGGGACGACCGCCTGTTCTGCGTGGAGCGGACCCTGGCGGTGCGTCGCTACTGCGACGAGGAAGGGCTGCGGGCGGACGTGGTGGACGATCCCGAGGAGTTCCTCCGGATGGGCGCCTTCATCAAGAGCCTGCTCATCGGCCACCCCAACGACCTCGACATCGTGCGGGCCGAGCTCACCCCCATCGTGGCGGAGCATGGACGCCTGGTGCGCACCCGCCGCGACTACCTCGAGATCATTCCGGTGGCGGCCTCCAAGGGCGCGGCCCTCGCCCGGCTCGCCGCGCATCTGGGGGTGCCGATCGAGCGGGTGGTCACCGCGGGCGACCAGGAGAATGACGTGGAGATGCTCCGCGCGGCGGGCCTCGGCATCGCGATGCCGCACGCGCCCGAGCCGGTGCGCCGCGCCGCGGATCGGATCGCGCCCGCCGCCTCCGACGGGGGGCTGCTGCGTCTGCTGCGCGAGCTGTTCCCCGGCCGCTTCGACTGAGCGATCCGTGCCTCCGCACCCCGACCCCTGGCGCGCGATCGACCGCCAGCCCGAGCCCGAGCGGTACGCGCGCATGATGGAGTCGCGCGGCCGCACCCCGACCCAGGCGCGGGTGCGCCGGCGCTTCCTCCGCTTCTGCCGCATCGGGCCCGGCTCGACCGTGGTCGAGGTGGGCTCCGGCACCGGCGTCGTCGCCCGCGACGTGGCGGCGCTGGTGGGCCCGCGCGGCCACGTCACCGGGGTCGACCGGAGCCGCGTGCTGATCGCGACCGCGCGGCGGCGGGCGCGCGAGGAGCGGCTCGACCGCCGCATCGACTTTCGTCTCGGCGACGCGGCGGCGCTGCCGCTGCGGAGCGGCCGCTTCGACTGCGCCCTCGCGGTGACGGTGCTGCTGCACGTGGCGCGGCCGCGGGCGATGCTCCGGGAGCTGGTGCGGGTGGTGCGACCGGGCGGCGTGGTGGGCCTGCAGGATCAGGACTTCGGCACCCAGGTCCTGGATCATCCGGATCGCGCGCTCACCCGCCTGATCTTCGAGGGGGTGGCCGCGCGCATGTATCCCGAGCCCTTCTCCGGCCGCACCCTGGTGAGGCGCCTGGTGGAGCTGGGGCTCGAGCGGGTGCGGCTGCTCGCCGACGTCTACCAGGTGCGGAGCCTGGATCCGTTCACGCACGCGCTCCTGCAGCGCCGGGCCGAGATCGCCATGCGGTTCGGCCTGATCGGCGCCGGCCGGGCGGCGCGCTGGCTGGCCGCGATCGAGCGGGCGGACGCGGCCGGGCACTTCGTGTTCACCTTCAACTACTACGGCGCGGCGGGCACGAAGCCTCTCTAGCCGGGCGGTGGGGGTGGCGGGGGCCCTCCCGGAAACACGCTGACCCGCTGGCCCGCGTGGCCACTCGATCGGGCCACGAGATGGGGGCTTGTCGCTTCGGCCGCGCGCAGAAGACACGGTTTCCGGGAGGGCCCCCGCCACCCCCACCGCCCTCGCCTTGCGGTGATTACCGGTCCGGGAGTCACGGAGTTCCCGACCCGACCGCTTATACTGGGAACGGTCATGAGTCGCGACATCGGGCTCGAATCGCGGCTGCGCGAGACGGCGGCGCTGCTGGCCGTGGCGCGCGTGGCCAGCGCCACCACCGACTTCGGGGAGGCGCTGCGCCTCATCTGTCGCGAGCTAGCCCGGCTGACCGGCGCCGAGACCGTCGCGGCGTATGTCCGGCAGGCGGAAGGCGCCGAGCTGAGGCCGGTCGCGGCCTATCGCGTGCCCAAGGACGCCCTGGAGGTGCTCGCGACCGCCCGGCTGACCGCCGAGGACCAGCGCGGCTTCGACGCGGTCTTCCAGAGCGGACAGGTCATCTGGAGCGACGACCTCCCGAGCGACCGCCGCTTCGCGATCGAGCTGTTCCGCCGGTTCCCGCACCAGTCGGGCCTCGTGATCCCCCTCTTCATCGACGGCCAGGTGGCGGGCGCCTTCTACCTCGTCTGGTGGACGGCGCGGCGGCACTTCGAGGAGACGGAGCTGGCGCCCCTGCAGGCGATCGGCGAGCAGGCGGGCGTGCTGCTGCGCAATGCGCGTCTGCACGAGGCCCTGAACACGCGGGCCGCGCGGCTGCACACGCTGGCCCGCCTCAACCAGCTCGTCTCCTCCTCGCTCGAGCCCGGCGAGGTGCTCGCGGGCATCGCGGCCGCGGCGGCCGAGCTGATGCGCGTGCCGGTGGTCTCGGTGTGGGTGGCCGACCACGTCACGAGGCGGCTCGAGGCCCGCGCCGTCTCGGGCGGGGCCGGCCTGGCCGAGCTCGGCCAGCGCGGGTTCGCCTTCGGGGAGGGCGG
>JBGQIE010000225.1:0-3875 GCA_041498315.1 Candidatus Eiseniibacteriota bacterium | reverse complement strand
GGAGCGCTCATGGGCCGGGCCACAGTCCGAGCTGCGAGAGCCGGGCCACCGCGCGCGCCGCGGCTCCGCGCTGCGCCGCGACCACCTCGAGCCCCGCCTGCGCCCGCGCCGCCCGCGCCGCGCTGTCGTTCAACAGGGCGCGCAGGGCGAGCAGGAGCTCCTGGGGGGACGGGGTGATCCACACCGCCGAGCGCTCGCGCAGGGCGCGCACCGCGTCCTGCTGCGTGCCGTAGTACGGACCCATCATCACCGCCGCCCCGCAGGCAGCCGGCTCGAGCGGATTGTGGCCGCCGTAGGGCCGCAGCGACCCTCCGACGAACGCCACATCGGCGGCGGCGTAGTAGTCCCGCAGGACGCCCACGCGATCGACCCAGCCCCAGGCGCCAGGCTCGGGAAGACCCTCGCGCATCACGGCCACCCCGGCGCGCGTGGCCTCCTTGACCAGGTCGGCCGAGGCGCGCAAGTGACGCGGCACCGCCACGACCTGCCAGGTGCGCCGGAGCGCGGTCGGCAGCGCCAGCCACGCCCGCGCGAGCATCTGCACTTCGCCGGGGCGCAGGCTTCCGAGCACGAGCAAGGGGCGATCGCGCGCGAGCTCGAGCGCCGCGCGGGCCGTGGCGCGGTCGCCGCCCGGCTCGGGCAGCGAGTCGGCCTTGAGATTGCCCGTCACCTCGGAGCGGTCCGGTCGCGCGCCGAGCTCCACCCAGCGCGCGCGGTCCTCGGGAGTCTGGCACAGCACGGCCTCGAGACCCTGGACCAGGGACTTGAACGCCCGCCCGAGCCGGCGGTAGCGGCCGAGCGATCGCGCGGACAGGCGCGCGCTCACGACCGCGACCGGCACCCCGGCGGCGCGGGCGTGGAGCAGCCAGTGGGGCCACAGCTCGGTTTCGACGACGAACAGGCGCGGGGGCCGCACGGCGGCGAAGAACCGGCGCACGGCCTGCGGCGAGTCGATGGGGGCGAACGCGACGCTGAGGTCGGGGATTCCGGAGGCGTCCGGCGCCGCGAGCTCGAGGAGGCGCCCGCGACCGGTCGGGGTCACCGCGGTGGCGAGGAGCCGCGCCCCGGGCCGCACGCGCTGGAGCTCGCGGGCCAGCGAGGCGACCGCGGTCGCCTCGCCGAGCGAGGCGGCGTGGAGCCACGCGTCGCATCCGCCCTCGAGCCGCACCTGTCCCAGGCGCTCGTGCCAGAACGGGCGCTCGGCCGACGGGCTGAACAGCCCGGCCGCCGGCGCCAGCATGCCGAGCGTGGGAGCCGCGAGCCGGTAGGCGCTCCACGTCACACTCATGCCGCCTCCCCGGCGCGCCGGTCCACTTCGTGCGTGACCTCGTGCAGCGCCTGCTCGAGGCGGAGGCGCCAGGCCTCGTGGCCGCCGTCGTCGAGCGCGGGCGGCACGCGCACGGGTTCGCCGTAGGCCGCGCACACGCGCGCGAACGGCCACGGAATCCGAAACCCGTCCCAGGAGCGTAGCACCCAGGCGCGATTCGCCGCGGTCGCGATCGGGACGACCGCACAGCCGCTGTGGCTCGCGAGCCAGGTCAGACCCGGCTTCACGCGCTCGGCGGGCCCGCGCGGCCCGTCGGGGGTGATGCCCAGGATACGCCCCTCGCGCGCCCGCTCGAGCATCTCGAGCGCTCCCTCTCCACCGCCGCGCGTGCTCGAGCCGCGGGCGGTCACGAAGCCCATCCGCTCGAGCGCCCGCGCGATGAGCTCACCGTCGCGGCTTTGGCTCACGAGCACCGCGGCACCCCGGTCCCGGTGGGTGAAGACGAGGGGCAGCATGCGCGCGTGCCAGAAGGCGAAGATGCAGGGCTCCCCGCGCGCGAGCTGCTCCTCGACCGGGGTCCGGCCCGTCCACTCGATGCGCCACGTCCATCCGAGCACGCGGATGACCCACGCCCCGAACACGCCCGCCCACGGCACCCACCACGGACCCCCGCCGCGCGCGGCACTCAAGCCGTGAGCTCCCACAGCCACGCGGCGGTCCGCCGGGCAGCGCCCGGCTCCCCGAGCCGCTCGCGCACGCGGGCCAGCGCCAGGCGGCGGGCGGCGAGTGCGTCTGGGTCGCCGAGCCAGCCCTCCAGCAGGCCCGCGAGCCGCGCGGCCGTGAAGTCGTGCTGGACCAGCTCGGGGGCGACCTCCTCGCCGGCGACGATGTTGGGCAGGCCGATGTGCGCGAGCTTCACGACCCGCCGCGCGATGGCGTAGTTGAGCGCCCCGGTGCGATAGACGATCACGAGCGGAGTCCCGAACAGCGCGGCCTCGAGCGTGGCGGTGCCCGAGGCCACCGCGCAGCATTCGGCGTACGCCTCGAGCGCCCGGGTGCGACCGCGCACGATCCGCACCCCTGCCCGCTCGATCGCCGCGATCTCCCCCGCCCCGGGCTCGAGGCCGGGCGCGAGCGCCAGCGCCACGACCCGCCGCTCGCCCCGCGCCCCGGCGTCCGGACTCGCCAGCAGCCGTCGCGCCGCCTCGACCATGATCGGGGCATGGGCGCGAAACTCGCCGCGGCGGCTTCCGGGCAGCAGCCCGATGAGGCGCGTCCCTCCGGGCGTGAGGCCGAGCTCGCGGCCCAGGGTCGCCGCGTCCACTTCGGGCTCGAGATCCTCGAGCAGCGGGTGCCCCACGAAGCGCGTCGTCACGCCCGCATCGCCGAACAGCCGCGCCTCGAACGGGAACACGACGGCGAGGCGATCCACCCAGCGCGCCATCTGCGCGGCCCGCGAGCGGTGCCAGGCCCACACCTGCGGCGCGATGTAGTAGAAGATCCGGATCCCGCGCCGCTTGAGCGCCGGGCCGATCTGGAAGTTGAACCCCGGGGAGTCCACCAGGAGCGCCACGTCGGGTCGGAACTCGGCGGCGGCGGCGAGCAGCGCGCGCCGGGCGCGCAGGATGCGCGGCAGGCGCGCGAGCACACCGGTGAAGCCGATCACGGCGAGATCCTCCATCGCCGCGACGCGCTCGGCGCCCGCGGCGGCCAGCGCCGGTCCCGTCACCCCGCGCACCCGGCAGGCGCCGAGTGCCGCCAGGGCCTGGACCACGCGTGCGGCATGGCGGTCACCCGAGGACTCCCCCGCCACGATCAGGACGCGACGTTCGCTCGTGCCGCCCACCCCGCCGCCCGCTCCTTCATCGCCCGGCGCACCGCCGCCGCCACCTCGAGCGCGGCCCGGCCGCCCCGCGCCGACGCCGCGCCCTCCCCCGCGCCGCGCACGGACTGGAGAAAGGCACGCAGCTCGAGCGCCAGCGGCTCCCCGGCCTCGACCGTGAGGCGCGAGCGCTGGATCGCCTGCGCGGCCGCCAACGGGTCGGCCGCGACCGCGGCGGCCAGCGAGCGCAGGCGCGCCGGATCCACGCGCAGCAGCTCCGCGGACTGCTCGAACAGATCCACCGACAGGTAGGCGTCGCCCTGGAAGAATCGCATGCGACGCAGCCGCTCCTGGGACACGCGGCTCGCGGTGAGATTGGCCACGCAGCCGTCGGCGAACTCGAGGCGCGCGTTCGCGATGTCCTCGTTGCCGGACAGCACCGCGACCCCGACCGCCGAAACGCTGGCCGGCGGCTCGCCCACCGCGTCGAGCACCAGGTCGATGTCGTGGATCATGAGATCGAACACCACGTCGATGTCGAGCGAGCGCGGCTGGAACACGGCGAGCCGGTGGGCCTCGATGAACTTGGGACGGGACACGTGGGGCCGCGCCGCGATGAGCGCCGGGTTGAAGCGTTCGACCTGGCCCACCTGGAGGCGCACCCCCGCGCGGCGCGCGCTCTCGATCATGGCGTCCGCGTCCTCGAGCGTGGGCGCCATGGGCTTCTCGACCAGGACGTGCCGGCCCGCGGCCGCCGCGCGCTCGACGGCGGCGCGGTGCCCGACG
>JBGQIE010000224.1:0-3944 GCA_041498315.1 Candidatus Eiseniibacteriota bacterium | reverse complement strand
GGCAGCGCATCAAGCTGCGCTTCACGGGGCTCGCCGCGATCACCGTGCACGAGACCTGTACGGCCCGCTGCACCTACCGCGGTGAGTGACAACGCCCGGACATCCGACCCTCACGGCACGCCGCCCGGCGCCTCATCGCATCCGCGGCCGGCGCGCCGCATCCAACCAGGCGTAGGAACGCCTCCCCAGCCACTCGTGCCGCCCCGGAGCATTTCCACGTGACCCCGAGCCGAATCTTTGTCACCGGCGCTTCCGGCTATTTGGGCAGCGCGATCGCCTCCCGCCTGGCGCGCGCCGGCCACGAGGTGTACGGGCTCACGCGCCGCAAGCGCGCCGCCGAGGGCCTCGCGCGCCTCGGCCTCAAGCCGGTGATCGGCGACCTGTCCAGTCCCGCGAGCTTCGTCGGCGTGCTCAAGAACTGCGACGCGGTCGTGCACGCGGCCGTCGATTCGAAGGCGTGGGCCGCGCGGGACCAGGCGGCGCTCGAGGTGTTCCGCGCCGCCGCGCAGGACGGGCGGGTGCGTCGCCTGCTCTACACCAGCGGCGTGTGGGTCCACGGCGACACCGGCGGGAAGATCGTGGACGAGTCCGCGACCCTCGACCCCGCCGAGCTGGTGCGCTGGCGCGTGACGCACGAGGAGGTGGCGCTCGATCTCGCGGACGACGAGGTCGCGGTGGTCGTGTTCCGGCCCGCGATCGTGTACGGCGAGTCGCGCGGCATCATCGGGGGGCTGTTCGAGGAAGCGCGTGCGAAACGGACCGTCACGATCCCCGGCGACGGCGCCCAGCACTGGGAGCTGGTCCATCGCGACGACCTCGCCGAGGCCTACCACCTGGCGCTCGAATACGCGCGCGGCGGCGAACGCTACATCCTGACCGACGAAGCCCACCTGAGTGCGGCGGCGATCGGGGCCGCGATCGCGCGCGTGACCGGCGCGCGCCTCGAGCACCTCGACCGCACGGCGGTCGTCAAGGAGCTGGGCGCCTACGGGCAGGCGCTGCTCCTGAGCCAGCAGGTCACCGCGGCGCGGGCGCGCCGCGAGCTGGGCTGGGTGCCGCGTCACACCTCGCTGGTCGGCGGGATCGAGCCACTCTACGCCGAGTGGCAGGCCGGACAGCGCGCCACGGTCGGATAGCCCGCGACCGGGGTCCCTCAGGCGCCCGCTTCGCCGCCCCGGGGCCCGTAGTACATCACCCACCCCGCGAAATCGTCGCTGAAGCGCTCGAAGCGGTGCGGCCGTCCGGCGGCGGCGAACAGCAGGGTGCCGGGCTCGAACGACCGGCGTTTCTCTCCGTCCCAGAACTCCCCGCGCCCCTGGCCCACCACGTAGATCTCGTCGCGCTCGTGCGGGGTCTGCGGATCGTGTCCGCGCGGCGCGTAGAGCTTGACCTCAAGCGTGCCGTGCTCGAACAGGAGCACCGATCGATCCCCGCCCGCCGCTTCGAGGCGCTCGAGCGCCGCGGCGAGCCCGAGCTGGACGGTTGGGGTCTCCGGCGCCGGTCCGGGCGTCATGGGGCGGCCTCGAACAGGGCCGCGGCGGCGCCGGCCGGGTCGCGGATCACGCAGAAGCGCCCCTGCTTGCCCATGCTGCGCGGGCCGGCGATCACGGCCCCACCGCCCGCGAGGCACTCCGCGATGCTCTGGTCGAGATCCATGACATTGATGTAGACCAGCCACTGCGGGGGCAGGTTTGCGTTGGCCCCGCGGGCGTGACAGATGCCGGCGATGGGCTCGCCGCCGCCCGGCAGGTTCATGCAGTAGTCGACGTAGCCGCCCATCTCGACCTCGCTGAACTCCCAGCCGGTCACGCGGCGATAGAAATCGCGCACCGCCGGGGCCGCCGCGACGGTGAGATCGGCCCACGAGATCGAGCCGATTCGAGGCCGGGTGGGCTCGCTCATGGCGACAATCTAGCACGGCGGTCTCGCGCCGGAGCACGCGACCGGATAGAGTCCGTGCCCGACCATGTTCCTCCGTCTCCGCCGCCTGCCCCGCCGGACCCTCGGCCTGTTGATCGTCGCGGCGCTCCTCGCCATCCCCCTGGGCGTGTTCGCGGGCCGCGCGATCCTGATGTTCGCGATCGCGGGCCGGCTGCGCCACGCCGCGGCCGGGCGCGGGCTCGAGGCGTCGTGGCGACGCTTGAGCCTCACGAACCTCGTGACCGTCCGCGTCCTGGGGCTCGTCGTCTCGAAGCCCGCGGGGGGCGACACGCTGTTCCGCGCTGACTCCCTCACCGTCGCCCTCGACCCCTGGCCGCTGCTCGTGCTCGCGGCGCGGCCCGCGCGCATCGAGCTCGCGCACGCGCGGCTCTCGACCCCCGCGCGGGCGCCGGCAGCCCCCGACACGCTGGCCGACGAATCCCCCGCGCCGCCCCGCGCCACCGCGGAGCGATTGCGCCGCACCGCCGAGGCCGTGGCCCGGCTCCTGCTCGCGCCGGCCCGCCGGCTGCCGGAGCTGAGCCTGCGCGACGTCACGCTCGAGGGCCCGCGCCCGGACGACCCCGAGAGCGCCGCGGCTCACGGGCTCGCCATCCGGCGGCTCGCGCTCGCGCGTTCCAACGCCGGCATCCGGCTCGGCGGCTCTGGGCTTCTGGCGCTCGAGCCGCCGGTGCCCTTCGAGGTCGCGCTCGAGTACGGCGTCGACGACCGGCTCACGGGAGCCCTGTGGTTCGGGGTGCCCGATACCGTGCGCCACGTCCTCGACACGCTGTCGGTGCGGATCGAGGGGAAGGTGACCCAGGACCGGCGCCGCGGCGTGCTCGAGCTGCACGATTCCACCCGGGTGTGGGTGGGGAGCGTGCCGCTCACGATCGACGCGCTCATCGCGCGGCGCGGACCGCGCGCGAGCCTCCACCTGTCCGCCGACGGGGTGACCCAGAGCGCGATCGAACGCAGCATTCCGGCGCCGCTGCTCGGGCCCCTCACCCAGCTGGCGGTCGAGGGATCGTTCGACTACCGGCTCGACTTCGACCTCGACGTCGCGCGCCCCGACAGCGTGGCGCTCGCCGTGGACGTCATCCCGCACGGGCTCGCGCTCAACGCCGACGGCACCGATCTGCCGATCCTGGGACTCGACGAGCCGTTCACGGCTCTCATCCATCTGCCCCGCGGGCGCACCGCGGTGCGCGAGCTGTCGCGCGACAACCCGTTCTACCACCCGCTCGAGGAAATCGACTCGATGCTCGTGTACGCCGTGGTCGCCAACGAGGACGGCGGCTTCTTCCGCCACCGCGGCTTCAATCTCGAGGCGGTGCGCGGCGCGATCACCGAGAACCTGCGCGCCGGCGCCTACCGGCGCGGCGCCGGCACGATCACGATGCAGCTGGCGCGCAACCTCTACCTGGGCCACCAGCGCACGCTGGCGCGCAAGGCCCAGGAGGTGACGCTCGCCTGGGTGCTCGAGCACCTTACCGGGCTCTCGAAGCAGCGCCTGCTCGAGATCTACCTCAACATCGTCGAATGGGGACCCGGCGTCCACGGCATCGGCGAAGCCGCGCACTACTATTTCGACCGCGATCCCGGCCACCTGACGCCGGCCCAGGCGCTGTTCCTGACCACGCTGCTGCCCTCGCCCGCGAAGTGGCGCTACCGCCTCGGCCGGGATGGCGCGCTGCGCGCCTCGACGCGCGCCCAGATGCACTTCATCGGGCGCGCCATGGCGGCCAAGGGCTGGCTCGACCCCGCCGCATTGCCCGAGGCCGCCTCACTCGAGATCGAGATCGCGGGCCCGGCGCGCGAGGAGCTGCTCCCGCAGGCGGCGCGTGCGGACAGCGGGGTACCGCCGCCGAACTAGGAGGATTCCCCCGAGCCGGCCTCCGGGGTGGGAGCTTCGCGGCACGCTCCGCTTCGCATCCTGCTTCGTTTCGCTGCTTCCGAGGCGGGACTCCGCCATCCTGGCTGCGTCCCGCCTCGGACGCACCGCGAAGCCCCCACCCCGGAGGCCG
>JBGQIE010000223.1:0-4010 GCA_041498315.1 Candidatus Eiseniibacteriota bacterium | reverse complement strand
GCCCTTCTCGTCTCCCATCTCGATCATGACGACCTCTTCGCCCGTGCCGCTGATCTCGGTCCGAATCCGCCCGCTGTCGATGAAGCGTTTCATGACCATGCTGGCCTTGGGCGAGTGGACCAGCATGTCCACGCTGTAGGCTCCGGGCGCCTGGTAGCTGGGAAGCCCGATCGCTCCGGCCCCCACCTTGACGGAAGCGGTCGCGGTGGATCCGGCCTTGGGCGCCAGGGCACCGCTCGCGATGGACGCGGTGGTCACGAGCGCGAGGATCACGAGTACGACGGCGAGCGGGCGGGCATGATGGGGCCGATCGAAACGCAGGGACATGGCGGGCCTCCGGAATGGGGTGCGACGTGAGGGGCGCCTGCTGGGCCGGCGCCCCGCGGCAGCATAGGGCTCCGCGCGCCCGTTACGGGCCGCGCTTGAAGATCTGCGGGTTGAGCACCACGAATTCGACGCGACGGTTCCGCGCCATGTTGGCGGGGCTCGTGTTGGGAGCGATGGGCTTCGAGGCGCCGTAGCCCTTGGAAGTCAGCTGATCGGGCTTGAGCTGCGGGAAGTGCGCGAGCAGGTAGGCACGCACCGAGACCGCCCGGCGATGGCTCAGCTCGCGGTTCGACGCCGCGCCGCCGCGCGGATCGGTGTGCCCGCCCACCTCGACCCTCACGCCCGGCCACTTCGCCAGCACCCGGCCGACGGTGTCGAGCACCGCGTAGTCGGCGGGGCTGATGCCCGCCATCCCACTGTCGAAGTTGAGGTTCGAGAGCCGGATCCGGCCGCGATCGAGCATCTCGTTCTCGCGCTCCATGACGTCCATGACCTTGACGATGGGGCAGCCCTTCGCGTCCACGCGCGTGGACGGCGGGGTGCCGGGGCACTGATCGAGCCCGTCGCACACGCCGTCGCCATCCGAGTCGATCGGACAGCCGCGCGCGTCCACGGTGCAGCCCTTCGGGGTGTTGGCGCACGCATCGAGGCCGTCGAGGACGCCATCGCCGTCGCTATCCGTCGGGCAGCCGTGCACGTCCACGGTCGCGCCGCGCGGAGTGTCCGGGCACCGATCGCGGCCATCGAAGACGCCATCGCCATCGCTATCCTGCGGGCAGCCGCTCGCGTTGACCCGCGCCCCGGCCGGAGTGTTCGGGCACAGGTCGAGCCCGTCGCACACTCCATCGTTGTCCGAGTCGACCGGGCAGCCGGTCGCGTCCACCACGCACCCGCGCGGAGTGTCGGCGCAGAGATCCCGGCGATCGGGCACCCCGTCGCCATCGCCGTCGCGGGGCTTGCCGCCGAAGGCGTATACGAGCCCGACGCCCAGGACCACGTTGTGGATGTGGGACTTGCCCCAGTCCTGCTTGGGCAGGAGGAGCATGTCGCGCGCCTCGAGCCTGAGGCCGAAGTCGTCCCGGAGGCGCACCTTCACGCCGCCCGCGGCCTCGGCGTTGCCGTTGTGTTTGTCGCTCGAGAAGATCCCGATCGGCCGGTACTGGGCGACGCCGACGCCGAGCGAGGCGAACGGGGTCATCGAGCGCCAGGCGGGCCCCTGCGCCATGAAGTTGACGGAGTTGTGCGTCCAGGTTCCGGTGCCCCTGCCCGGGCGGACGACGGTGTAGCCGCTCGCAAGCTCGACCCAGTAATACGAGGCCAAACGGGCGCTTACGCGGCCGCCCCAGTAGGTGTGGTCGCTCAGCCTGGGCGAGGGCGCCGCCTCCAGTTCGGAATCGAGAAACGTCCGACCGACCAGGCCGGTGACGTTGAAGCGCCGATCCTCGAACCCCTGGGCGCGCGCGGTCGGTGCGACCAATGACAGCGCCAGGACAAGGCCGGACCACCATGAACGCTCACGCATGGCCGGAGCATACTAGTCAAGCCTCCTGGAGGCGACCACCCCGGATTCGGGGGCCGCGCCCGGGAAATCGACGCCAGCCCATTTGCGGCCATCCACGGCCCCGGCTATGATTCGGATCCACTGCCCCACGTCACCGCAGATCGCACGCACGCCCGATCCACCGGCTGCCGATAACCCGACGACGTTCGAATGAACCGGCCGCCCCGAGGGAGCGTGGGACGGCTCGCCGCCAGGAGTTGCACCTGATGACGCCAGCTACGGCGAACGCAAGACGAAAATTCTCGATCTTCTGGTTCAGCGTCCAGGCCCTGGGGCAGTACGCGCTCCTCCTGGTCGCCTTCCGCCTGCTCCTCCCCGGCCTGTGGGCGCGCCAGTTCGCGGCCGGCGGGATGGCCCTGCTGCTGTCGTTCCTCGGCATGCACCTGTTCCTGTGCTTCTTCGAGTGGGGCTTCCACCGCTACGTGCTTCATTCCGTGACGGTCCCCTGGCTGGGGTTGTTCGCGCGCGCGCACCGCAACCATCACGGGCTGACGCCCATCAAGCTCCAGCCCGTGGCCGCCGGGTCCGATCGCTACGTGCTCAACCGCTTCCCGATCATGGAAGAGGCCCAGTTCGAGGACTCGGCCTTTCCCCCCTATGCGATCCTGGGGTTCTGGGCCTTCTTCACCCCGCTGCTGATCGGGGTGCAGCTCCTGCTCCCGCAACTTCCCATCCTCATGGGGGGTTACGCCGCGATCACCTGGTCCATGGCCCTGTACGAGATCCTGCACGCGGTCGAGCATCATCCCTACGAGTGGTGGAAGCGGGCGACCGAGCACCCGCGCCTGGGCCCGATGTGGTGCAAGCTATACGGCTTCCATCACATGCACCACGCCAACATCTCGTGCAACGAGGCGATCTCGGGGTTCTTCGGCCTCCCCATCGCCGACTGGGTGATGGGCACTTACCACCAGCCTCGCGAGCTCCTGCTCGAGGGCCGCCTGGCCACCGCCAAGGACTTCGCGGTCTCGCCCCCCCCGCCGCTCGTCCGGTGGCTGGACGGCTGGGCCCGGAAGCGCGAGACGGAGCTCCACCACCGCGCTTGACCGGCTCCGGCGCGCGCCGGAGTATCCCCGTGGTCGATCACCACGGAGCCACGTCTGAAGCCGCGAGGTGCGGATGAACCGCGTCAAGATGCAGAACGTGAAGAACATCGTTCTGATCGCCCACGACAGTCGCAAGCGCGACCTGCTCGAATGGGTGCAGTACAACCGCGAGGTGCTCAAGGAGCACCGGCTGTTCGCGACCGGCACGACCGGGGCGCTCATCGCCCAGGGCGCCGACCTCGAGGTCACGCGATTCAAGAGCGGGCCGCTGGGCGGGGATCAGCAGGTCGGAGCGCAGATCAGCGAGGGCGCGCTCGACATCCTCATCTTCTTCTGGGATCCGCTCGAGCCGCAGCCGCACGATCCCGACGTCAAGGCCCTGCTGCGCATCGCGGTGCTCTACAACATCCCCACGGCCTGCAACCGGGCCACCGCCGACTTCCTGGTCGCCTCGCCGCTCATCCACGGTGAGTACGAGCGGCTGGTCGAGGACTTCTCCGCGACCCGCGAGCGGTTCGCCCGCGGGATCCTGAGCTAGGGCTTTCCCGCCCGCACCTCGGCCAGCGTGGCCCGGTAGATCGAGTCGCGCTCGCCTCCCGCCGCCACGGCGCGCTCGGCCAGCGCGCGCGCCTCGTCCAGCCGGCGCCCCTGGCGAAGCAGCGCCACGGCCAGGTTGTTCATCGCGTCCCAGTCGGTCGCCGAGTCGGCGAGCGCGCGCCGGAAGCAGACTTCGGCGCTGCTCCAGCGCCCGTTCGCGGCCTCGACGTTGCCCAGGTTGACGCGCGCGCGGACCAGGTGCGAATCGAGACGGAGCGCCTTGCGGTACTCCTGCGCCGCGAGGTCGAGTTGACCGCGGGTCTCGTACGCGAGGCCGAGATCGTTGTGCTCGCCCGCGGTGAGCGGGTCGTGGAGCACGACGATGTGGGAGCAGCCCGCGAGCGCCAGAGCCAGCGCTAGCGCGACGGGCGCCGCATCCAGACGCCATCCGGCGCGCCGAGCCCTCACGGCGCGACCCGGCGCACGAGCAGCGCCTGCGAGCCCGCGGTGCGCCAGCGCCGCTCGAACTCCTCGCGGCG
>JBGQIE010000222.1:0-4041 GCA_041498315.1 Candidatus Eiseniibacteriota bacterium | reverse complement strand
ATGGCGCCGATCGAGAGCAACGGGAAGCGGTTCCAGTGGTCGTTCACCACTCCGAGCTTCGCCGGATGCTCGACGAGGACGTAGATCGCGACCGGTGCCAGCGCCCACCCCAGCCAGCGGGCGAGCCCGCGGTCGCGCAACGGCCGCCCGGCGTCCAAGGCCGCCAAGGCCCCGGGCTCCAGGACCGCCGCCGCGCGCGGGCGGACGGCCCGCCCCGCGGGCCGCCCCGCGGGCCGCAAGTCCGCCCGGGGGAAGGCCGCCGCGGGAGGCCGCAAACGCTAGTCCGGAGCCCGGGCGGTCCGCCGCCCGCGCACGATGCTCACACCCACCGATTTTTCGGGAGATCCATGTCACTGGAACGCACGCTGTTCATCGTCAAGCCCGATGCCGTCCAACGGCACCTCATCGGCCGGATCCTCGCCCACGTCGAGGAGCGTGGCTTCCGCATCGTCGAGGCGCGCCTCGCCCCGCTCACCCGTGAGGAATGCCAGACCTTCTACGCCGAGCACCAGGGCAAGCCGTTCTTCAACGAGCTGGTCCAGTACATGACCTCGGGCCCGGTCGTGCTGACCTGCCTCGAGCGCGACGGCGCGGTCGCCACCCTGCGCGAGGTCATCGGGGCGACCGATCCCGCCCAGGCGGCGGCGGGCACCATTCGCAAGCTCTACGGCGAGAGCAAGGGCCGGAACACGGTCCACGCCTCGGACAGCCTGGCCAGCGCCGAGCGCGAGGTGAAGCTCTTCTTCGGAGTCGCCGCCCTGGCGCGCTGACCCGCCGCCCGGTCGCCGGGACCGGTCCCGAACCCGCCCGAAGCCGCCAAGTTCCTTCCGTACCGGCGGCTAGACGGAGTTCAGGGGGCTGTGTTACCTTGCGGCCGGCACGGGTCCCGCCACCGCGGATGTCAGACCCCATGTCCAAGTCGGCGTTCGTCCTCGATCTCTCCATGCTGCGCAACGGCGTCAGCCGGGAGATCCTGGACGGCGGGGCGAGGGACCTCGACCTGCCCGAGTCGGAATGGCCGGGCGGGATCGAGGGTGTGCTCGACATCGAGAAATCCGGCGATCGTGTTTCGGTGCGGGGGTTTATCGAAGCTCGTGCCCGTCTGGAGTGCGTCCGCTGCCTCAAGACGTTCGAGCTCCCGATGAGGGTCGCTCTGGAGGTGTTCGCGGAGCGGTCCGGCACCGGCACCCGTCGCGACGAGGAATCACTCGAACGCGACGCCTACATGAAGTTTCACGACGGGCGGCGGCTGGACGTGCGCGAGGACGCGCGCGATGCGTTACTGATCGAGATGCCGATCGCGCCCCGCTGCCGGGACGATTGCGCCGGGCTATGCCCGCACTGCGGAGCCGATCTCAATGACGGCCCGCACGACTGCCCCGGCCACAGAAACGAGGAGATGAGTCATGGCGGTACCCAAGCGTAGGCACTCGAGCACCCGCGGCCGCAAGCGCCGCACCCACTGGAAGCTCAAGCATCCCGGGCTCAACACCTGCAGCCACTGCAGCAGCCCCAAGCAGCCGCACCGCGTGTGCGCGAGCTGCGGCTGGTACGACGGCGAAGAGATCGTTCCGCCGCGCGACGAGTAGACCGGACTCCGGTACCCGTCATGGCCTCGGTCCCCCGCATCGGGATTGACGCGATGGGAGGCGATTTCGGCCCCTCCGTCGTCGCCGAGGGCACCGCGCTGGCCTTCAAGGAGATGCCGGGCCAGTTCGAGGTCGTACTGGTCGGGGACGAGGGCGAGATCAGCCAGTCCCTGAAGCGCGCTCACGCCGGCGGCTACCCGATCGAGGTCGTGCACGCTTCGGAGCGGATCGAGATGTCCGAGAAGGCGGTGGTCGCGGCGCGCAAGAACAAGTCGTCGCTCGGCGTGCTCACCCAGCTCCACAAGGAGCACCGCATCGACGCCATGTTCAGCGCCGGCAACACCGGGGCGGTGGTCGCGACCACGCTCCTCGGCCTGGGGCGGCTCGAGTCGGTGACGCGCCCGGCGCTGGCCGCGTTCCTGCCCAATCCGGGCGGCGGGACGGTGGTGCTCGACGTGGGCGCCAACGCGGAGTGCAAGGCGTCCTACCTGGTCCAGTTCGCCCACATGGGGGCGGTGTACGCGCGCTACCTGCTGGGCCGCCAGAACCCGCGGGTCGGGCTGCTCTCGATCGGCGAGGAGGACACCAAGGGCAACGCCCTGGTGTTCGAGTCGCTGCCCCTGCTGCGGCGCGCGCGCCATCTCAACTTCATCGGCAACGTCGAGGGCCGCGACGTGTTCAAGGGCACCTGCGACGTGGTCGTGACCGACGGCTTCACGGGCAACGTGGTGCTGAAGACCGCCGAGAGCGTGGCCGGGCTGCTGGCCCACATGGTGCGCGAGGAGCTCCACCGCGACTGGCTCGCGCGCCTCGGGGCCCTGCTCATGCTGCCGGGGCTCAAGCGCGTCAAGCAGCGCATCGACTGGGAGGAATACGGCGCGGCACCCCTGCTCGGCATCGACGGGGTGTGCTTCATCGGCCACGGCGCGAGCGGCGTGCGGGCGTTTCGCAGCGCCATCCGCACCCTCACCCGGTTCGTCGAGCAGCGGGTCAACGAGCATATTCGCGAGGAGATCGAGGCGGACCATGATTCGGCGGCCTGACGACGTGCGCGGGGCGACGATCACCGGCACCGGCATGTACGTCCCCGAGCGCATCCTGACCAACGCCGATCTCGAGCGCATGGTCGAGACCTCCGACGAGTGGATCCTCGAGCGCACCGGCATCGCCGAGCGGCGCATCGGCGCGCCCGATCAGGCCTCCTCGGATCTCGCCCTCATCGCCTCGCAGCGCGCGCTCGAGGCCGCCGGGCTCGAGCCCGGAGACGTCGACCAGATCATCCTCGCGACCACGACGCCGGACCGCATCCTGCCCTCGTGCGCGTGCACGCTCCAGGCCAAGCTCGGGGCCCGCAACGCCGCGGCCTACGACGTGTTCGCGGCCTGCACCGGGTTCATCTACGGCATGGGGATCGCGCGCGGCGTCATCGGCACCGGGCTCGCCGACACCGTCCTGCTGGTGGGCGTCGAGATGCTGTCCCGGATCGTGGACTACGGGGATCGCAACACCTGCGTGCTGTTCGGCGACGGCGCCGGGGCCGCGGTCATCCGCCCGTGCGCGCCCGGCGACGGCATCCTCTCGGTCGCGATCCACAGCGACGGCGTGCTCGGGGATCTGCTCGAGGTTCCGGCGGGCGGCTCGCAGCGGCCCGCGAGCGAGCGCACCGTGCACGACCGCGGCCACTTCATCAAGATGCGCGGGCGCGAGCTGTTCAAGGTCGCGGTGCGCGGCATGGAGGAAAGCCTGCGCCGGGCGCTCGACGACGCGGGCTTGAGCCCCGGGGATCTCGAGCTCGTCATTCCCCACCAGGCCAACCAGCGCATCATCGACGCGACCCGCGAGCGCTTGGGGCTCCCGGCCGACAAGATGATTCTCAACATCGCCCGCTACGGCAACACCTCCTCGGCCTCGATTCCGATCAGCCTCGACGAGGTGGTGCGCGCCGGGCGCCTGAAGCCCGGCGACAACATCGGCTTCGTGGCGTTCGGAGGCGGGGCGACCTGGGGCGCCACGGTGTCGCGCTGGACCATGCCGGTCCCGGTCGGGGCGCCGTCCGTGGTGGCCGCGGTCGCGGCGCCGGGGGTGACTCGGTGAAGCTCGCCTTCCTGTTCCCGGGCCAGGGCTCGCAGGCGGTCGGCATGGGCCGCGCGCTCGCCGAGGAGTCGCCGGCCGCGCGCGAGGCGTTCGAGACCGCCGACCAGGTCCTGGGCTTCGCGCTGTCGCGCCTGTGCTGGACCGGGCCCGAGGGCGAGCTGCGTCAGACGCTCAACGCGCAGCCCGCCCTGCTCGCCCACAGTGTGGCAGCCCTGCGCGTCCTCGAGTCGCGCGGCTTCCGGCCCGCGCTGGTCGCCGGGCACAGTCTGGGCGAGTACTCGGCATGCGTGGCGGCCGGGGCGCTCGAGTACGCGGACGCGCTGCGGCTGGTGCGGCGGCGCGGCGAGCTCATGCACGT
>JBGQIE010000221.1:0-4063 GCA_041498315.1 Candidatus Eiseniibacteriota bacterium | reverse complement strand
GGTGGCCCCGCCGGCAGAGCTCCCGCTTGACGGCTGGCGCACAGCGGACCTGCTCGATGCCCGGAGCCTCGACGAGGCGGTCGCTACGGTGCGCCCCGACGAGATCGCCCACCTCGCGGGGCAAAGCAGCGCCGCGCGATCGTTCGAGCAACCGGTCGAGACCTTCCGGCTCAACGTGACCGGCACTTGGAACCTTCTCGAGGCGGTGCGCCGACACGTCCCGCGTGCGCGCGTGCTCGTGGTCGGGAGCGGCGAGGCCTACGGACCACAGCCCGAAGGTTCACGGGTCGCTGAGGACGCGCCCTTCAACCCGGTCAGTCCCTACGCGCTCTCGAAGGCCGCCGCCGATGCGCTCGCCGAGTTGCACGCGCGCGCCTACGGCCTCGACGTGATTCGCACCCGGTCCTTCGGCCATACCGGCCCGGGGCAGGAACCGCGCTTCGTGGTACCCGCGTTTGCCCAGCAGATCGCGACTATCGAGCGCGGCGCGGCGGACCCCGTGCTCCGGGTCGGCAATCTCGAGGTCACGCGCGATCTCACCGATGTGCGCGACATCGTTCGCGCGTACATCCTGCTTCTTAAACGCGGGCGCGCAGGTGAGGCTTACAACGTGGGCCAAGGGGAAGCCATGAAGCTCACCGAGGTGGTTCGCAGGCTCGCGAAGCGGTCGCGCGTGAAAGTGCGCGTCGAGGTGGATCCTGCCCGCTTCCGCCCCGCCGACGTGCCATGGCTGGTTGGCGACCCCTCCAAGCTCGAGCGCGACACCGGATGGCGGGCCGAGATCGCCTTCGAGCGCACGCTCGATGACGTGCTCGAGGAGTGGCGCGGGCGCCTGGCGTCAGCTCCGGCCTCCGGTTGACCCGGCACGCACACAACCCCTAACCTGACTCGCTCGAATGGTCCCGGCGCTGCGGTGACACTCCGCGTTGGCCGCGCTTCCCGTGCCGGGTAGCGACTGAAGGGGCTCCCCCCATGAACTCAATCACCGTCGTTGGCGCCGGCTACGTGGGACTCGTGACCGGCGCCTGCCTGGCGGATTTCGGCAATCACGTCACCTGCGTCGACAGCGACGCGGAGAAGGTCGCTCGCCTGCAGAGGCTCGAGCTGCCGTTCTTCGAGCCCGGGCTGCCCGAGCTGGTCGCCCGCAACGTGCAGGAAGGTCGGCTGCGCTTCGCGAGCGATCTGCCCGCCGCGCTCAAGGGCGCCCGGGTCGTTTTCATCACGGTCGGCACGCCCCCGCGCGCCGACGGCAGCGCCGACACCACGGCGATCTGGGCGGTCGCCCGCGTCGTGGCCCGCCACGTCGAGAAATACACCCTGGTGATCCAGAAGAGCACCGCCCCGGTCGGGACCGCGCGGGCCCTCGAATCCTTCATGCGCAAGCACGCCCGGCGCGGCGCCGACCTCGACGTCGCCTCGAACCCCGAGTTCCTGCGCGAGGGCTCGGCGATCGAGACCTTCATGCGCCCCGACCGGGTGGTCATCGGCGCGGAAACGGCACGGGCGCGGGCGATCCTCAAGAAGATCCACGACCCGCTGTTCCTGATCGAGACCCCGATGGTCGTGACCTCGCTCGAGACCGCCGAGCTCATCAAGTACGCCTCGAACGCGTTCCTCGCCACCAAGATCTCGTTCATCAACGAGATCGCGAACCTGTGCGAAGCCGTGGGCGCCGACGTCCAGGTGGTCGCGAAGGGCGTGGGCATGGATCGCCGCATCGGCAGCAAGTTCCTGCACGCGGGGCCGGGTTATGGCGGCTCCTGCTTCCCCAAGGACACCGCGGCGCTGGCCTCGTTCGCGCGCCGCGCCGGGCTGCGGGCCGGCATCGTCGAAGCCACGGCGGCGGCCAACGAGCGCCAGATGAAGCGCATGGTGGACAAGATCGCGACCGCGGTGGGCGCCCCGCGCGGCAAACTGGTGGGCATTCTCGGCCTCTCGTTCAAGCCCAACACCGACGACCTGCGCGCGGCCCCCGCGCTCGCCATCATCGCCGGGCTCAAGCGCCGCGGCCTGCGGGTGCGCGCCTTCGACCCGGTCGCGATGCCGGGTGCGCGCATGCGGCCGGAATGCAAGGGCATCGCGTTCGCGAGCGACGCCTACGACTGCGCGCGCGGCGTGCATGCGCTGGCGATCGTGACCGAGTGGAACGAGTTCCGCGGCATGAACCTGGGCCGGCTCAAGCGCCTCATGAAGAAGCCGGTGCTCTGCGACCTGCGCAATCTCTATGATCCCGAGGAGGTCGAGGCGGCGGGCATGACGCACATCGGCGTGGGCCGCGGCCGGCCCGCGGCCGCGAAGAAAGGGAGCGGGCGATGATCGAGGGGGTCAGGGTCAAGCGACTCAAGGTGATTCCGGACGAGCGCGGCTTTCTCATGGAGATGATGCGCGACGACGACGAGTTCTTCCAGAAGTTCGGGCAGGTCTACCTGTCGGTCGTGTACCCGGGCGTTGTGAAGGGCTGGCACTATCACCGCCGGCAGACCGATCACTTCGTGTTCGTCAAAGGCATGGCCAAGGTCGTGCTCTACGACAACCGCGAGGGCGGCAAGACGCGCGGCGAGATCAACGAGTTCTTCATGGGGGAGCAGAACCCGATCCTGCTCGTCATCCCGCCGTTCGTGCTCCACGGCATGAAGGGGATCGGGACCGAGCCGGCCTACCTGGTCAACACCCCGACCGAGCACTACGTGTACGACGATCCCGACGAGTTCCGCGTGCCCCCGCACAGCGCCGAGGTGCCGTACAACTGGGAGCGGCAGGATGGCTGAGACGCCGGGCCTGAACGGCAGCCGCGTGCTGGTGACGGGCGGCGCCGGGTTCATCGGCTCGAACTTCGTCCATCACTTCCTGGGGCGCTTCCCGGGGGCTCACGTCGTGGTGCTCGACGCCCTCACCTACGCCGGGCGGCGCGAGAACCTCGAGGGGCTGTCCGCCCGCTCGCTCACTTTCCAGCACGGCGACATCCGCGATCCCGCCGCGGTCCAGCGGGCAATGGCGGGCTGCGACTACGTGATCAACTTCGCCGCCGAGTCGCACGTCGACCGCTCGATCGAGAAGCCGGGCGAGTTCATCCTCACCGATGTCTTCGGCGTGTTCGTGCTGGGCGAGGAGGCGCGCCGCCAGAAGGTGCGGCGCTTCCTCCAGATCTCGACCGACGAGGTCTACGGCGAGGTGCTCGAGGGTGACGCCCGCGAGGACTGGCCGCTCATGCCGCGCAGCCCCTATGCCGCCAGCAAGGCGGGTGGCGACCGGCTGGCCTTCGCCTACTGGGCGACCTGGGGCCTGCCCGTGGTGGTCACTCGCTGCGCCAACAACTACGGGCCGCGCCAATACCCCGAGAAGCTGGTGCCGCTGTTCATCACCAACGCGATCGAGGACCAACCCCTGCCGGTCTACGGCACCGGCCTCAACCGCCGCGACTGGATTCACGTCGACGACCATTGTGCGGCGCTGGTGGCGCTGCTCGAGCATCCGGGGATCGAGGGCGAGACCTTCAACATCGGCGCCGGGCACGAGCTCGACGTGCTCGCGATCACCGACACGATCCTCGGGCTGCTGGGCAAGCCCAGGACGCTCATCCGCCACGTCGAGGACCGCCCCGGGCACGATCGTCGCTACGCGCTCGACTGCTCGAAGATCCAGAAGCACACCGGGTGGAAGCCGGCGATTCCGTTCGCCGAAGGCATCCGCGGCACGGTCGAGTGGTTCCGTGCCCACCCGGCGTGGTGGCGCCCGATCAAGCAGGGCGAGTTCCGCCAGTACTACGAGCGCATGTACGGCCAGCGGAAGGTGCTCAAAGAGGTCAAGGCGTGACGTCCACCGGACGGCCGTCGCTGAAGCCGCTGGCGCGGCCGGTCTTGTGCCTCCTGCTTACGGCGCTGATCGTGCCGCCGGCATTTGGGCAGTCCGTGCCCCCCGCAGCCGGGGAGGACATTCCCCCCGCCGCCGAGGTGCCGGCGGGAGCGCCGCCGGGCGCGGCCCCCCAAACCGGCGCGGTCAATCCGCAGGCCTACCGGCTCGGCCCAGGCGATGCGCTCATGCTCGTCATCTGGGGGCCGATCTC
>JBGQIE010000220.1:0-4092 GCA_041498315.1 Candidatus Eiseniibacteriota bacterium | reverse complement strand
CGCGATGGACGGTCGCGAGCGCGAACCGGCCGCGCTCGACGCCGAAGCGCTCGAGCAGTCCCGCCCGCTCGGCGCGCGGGCGCTGGAGAATCAGCTCGTCCACGACCGTGTTGCCGGTCACGTGGATGCGCTCGGCCGGCAGCCCCTCGCCCCGCAGCAGGTCGCGCGCCCCGGCGGTGGGGGCGAACAGCCAATCGGCGAGATGGTCGGTCAGGATGCGGTTGATCTCCTCGGGCATGCGGCGGTCGTAGGAGCGCAGGCCGGCTTCCACGTGCCCGACCGCGATGCCGGTCTTGTTGGCGGCGAGGGCCGCGGCCAGCACCGAGTTGGTGTCGCCCTCGACCAGCACGACGTCGGGGCGCTCCTGCTCGAGGATCGGGCTCAACCCGCCGACCACCGCCGCGATTTGATAGCTCTGGGACCCGGAGCCGACCTCGAGGTTGCGGTGCGGCCGCGGCAGGCCGAGCTCCTCGAAGAATACGCCGTCCATCTCGAACGAATAGTGCTGGCCGGTGTGGAGGAGCAGATGGGGCACGCCGCGCGCGATGCAGGCGCGCACCACCGGCGCCATCTTGATGATCTCGGGCCGGGTGCCGACGACGATCGCGATCTTCACCGCGGGGCGGGGCTCGGCAGCGGGGCGCGCGCCGCACCCGCGCCCTGGGCGGCGCGCTCGGCGGCCTCGAGCCGGGCCCGCACGCGGCGCGGCGAGTCCGGTCCCCAGTGCTCGAGCCGGCGGCGCACCAGCAGCCCGACCGTGGTGCGGATGGTCTTGAGGACCTTCATCTTGCTCTGGCCCACGCGCCCGGCGTAGTCGAGCTCGAAGCCCATCTCGGTCGCGCGCACGCCGAGCGGGCGCAGGCGCAGCAGCAGGTCCATGACCGCCTCGAAGCCGCGCGCCGTGCACAGCGCGTCCCCGTACACCAGGCGCGCGCGGCGCAGAATGGGCACCCGGTAGGCGCGGAAGCAGCAGGTGTAGTCGCGCACCCCCGGGATCGGGCACAGCCCCTGGAACACCAGCCGGCCGACGTCCGAGAGCGCCCGCCGGTAGCCGGGCACCCCCCGCACCGCCGAACCGTGCCGGTAGCGCGAGGCGATCGCGAGGTCGTAGCCGCCCTCGAGCCGGCGCACCAGGTCGGGGATGAGCGCCGGGGGATGCGTGTTGTCGGCATCCAGCGTCACGATGACGTCGTCGTCCTGCGCCCGGTCGAGGCACCAGTAGATCCCGGTGCGCAGCCCGGCGCCCAGGCCGCGGTTGCGATCGTGCCGCAGCACGGTGAGCGGCAGGGTGCCGCCGCTGCCTCTGACCGCGCCCTCGGCCTCGGCAATCGTGCGGTCGGCGCTGCCGTCGTCCACCAGCACGGCGCGATACTCGGCCTCGCGGCCCCGCATCGCCCCGGCCAGGGCCAGCAGCGTGGGCCGGATGACGCGTTCCTCGTTGTAGGCCGGGAAGATGACGAAAATCATGCGGGGCAGCCGGGCGCCCGGGTCGGCGGGGTGGGGGTATTCACGCCGAAAAGCGTATCAGTCGCGGGGATGGAGTGTCCATGCGAGGCCGTGGGGCGAGGGCCCCGGCCCGCGGGTCCCAAAATGGCCGGGACGAAAAACGCCCCGGCGGCGTATGGTGCTCTGAAGCCTCGAGACCCCTGACCGGAGGAACCCCTATGTCCACCCGCTCATCATGGATGTGCCTGCTATTGGCCTCGATCGCCGCGCTCGCGGCCGCCCCGCCGGCGGATGCCGCCGGGCGCGGACTCTCCCTCACCGTGTACTCGAGCGATCTGGGGCTGGTGCGTGAGCCGCGCCTGCTCGATCTGTCCGGCTCGCGCGACACCGTGCGGCTCTCCGACCTGCCCGACCGCCTCGACTTCTCGTCGGTGCGGCTGGTGCCGGCCGGCGAGGCCCGGGTGACCCGGCTCGCCTATCGCTACGACGTCGAGAACGGCGACCGGATGATCGAGGCCGCGCGCGGCAGTCGCGTGCGCGTGACCGGCCGCGGCGACCGCGTCACCGAGGGGACGCTATTGACCGCCGACGGGACGTGGCTGGTCGTGCGCACGGACGACGGCGGGATCTCGACGCTGTCGCGGACCGCGGTCGAGGACGTGCGGCTGGCGCGCCCGCCCGCGCTGCTGTCCATGAAGCCCACGCTCGAGGCGGTGGTCGAGGGCGGCCGGCGCGGACGCAGCGACGCCGAGCTGACCTACCTCACCGGCGGGATGTCGTGGCACGCCGAGCACGTCGTGGTGCGCCAGGGCGAGGGCAGCGTGGTGTGGTCGGCCGGGGTGACGGTCGAGAACACGAGCGGACGAGATTTCGCGGACGCCGACCTCAAGCTGGTCGCGGGCGAGCCGCGGCGCGAGTCGCCCGGCATGCCGGTGCCCAAGCTGATGATGAGCGAGGCCCGCGCCGGCGTGGCCGCCGCCCCCGATCTGTCCGAGCAGACGTTCTCCGAATACCACCTCTACACGCTCGGCCGCCCCGCGACGCTGCGCGACCGCGAGTCCCAGAGGCTCACCATGATCGAGCCGCACACCGTGAAGGTGACGCCCCGCTACCTCTACCGCGGCGGCGATCCGCGCGGCGTGGCGGCCCAGCTCGAGCTGGTCAACACCGCGGCGGCCGGCCTGGGCATGCCGCTGCCCGGCGGCCGGGTGCGAATCTACGAGCCGGACCCGTCCGGCGCGCTCCAGTTCGTGGGCGAGGCGAGGATCGGGCATACGCCCGAGGGCGAGAAGGTGACGCTCGAGATGGGCACGGCGTTCGATCTCGCGGCCGAGCGGCGGGAGACCGACCAGCGGCGCATCTCGGACCGGGAGCGCGAGTACTCGATCGAGATCAAGCTGCGCAATCGCAAATCGGGCGCGGTCACGATCCGGGTCGAGGAGCCGGTCTCGGGCGAGTTCGAGGTGCTCAAGAAGTCCCACGAATTCGTGAAGAAGGACGCGAACACGATCCAGTTCGAGATCCCGGTCGCGGCGGGTAAGGAGTCGATCCTGACGTACACGATGCGGGTGCGGTACTAGCTGTCGATGCCTGACTTGGCGCTGCTCGGCTCCGGTCCGGGGGGCTACCGCGGGCACCCACCGAAGGTGGGTCGGGGGCGATTTATGGGGACCCGCGAGGAGGGAGCCCCCCGGACCGGAGCCGAGCAGTGTTCGAGCAGGCGAAGGCTCTTAGCCCGGCTCGCGAATCCATCCGTAGGCGCGCTCGACCTTGCACACGCGGATCGAGTACGCCTCGTACCACTTTTCGCGGCCCAGCCGCTGCGCGACTTGGTGGTCTTCCTGCTGCTTCCAGGCGCGGATGGAGTCGGGATCCGTAAAGTAGGCGACCGTGATGCCGGTGCGATCCGATCCGCGCACGCTCTCCATCCCCAGGTAGCCGGGCTGGCGGGCGACCAGCGCCTCGATCTCCTCCGACATGCGCGCGTAGCCCGCGTCGTCGGCCGCGGTGCGGCGCGAGGTGAACACCACGGCGTAGTAGGGCGGCTCGGGCGTGCGGGCTATTGCCTCGTCGCTCATCGCCGCCCGCCCGCGGCCCGCCGCTCGCGCTCGAGCAGCCGGCGCTTGCGCGACAGGCCCCACGCGTAACCGCCCACCGTCCCGTCGCCGCGCACCGCGCGATGGCAGGGGATGACGAGCGCCACCGGGTTCGAGGCGCACGCGCGTCCCACCGCGCGCGCGGCGGAGGGCCGGCCGATGGCGCGCGCGATCGCGCCGTAGGAGCGCGTCTCGCCGCGCGGAATCGCGCACAGCGCCTGCCACACCCGGCGCTGGAACGCGGTGGCCCGGATGTCGAGCGGCAGCCGCGCGTCGGGCCCGCCGCGCTCGAGGCCCGCGAGCACGCGCTTGACGACCGGCTTAAGCCGCGCATCGTCGCGCCGCAGCGCGGCCGCGTGCAGCTCGCGCCTGAGATCGGCCTCGAGCGCCGCGGCCGAGTCGCCGAGCCGCACCGCGCACACCCCGCGGGCGGTGGTCGCGACCAGCAGCGTGCCGAGCGGCGAGCGCGCGAGCGCGTAGGCGACCTCGACCCCGCGGCCGCCCCGCCGATAGGCGGCCGGCGTCATGCCGAGTTCGGAGGGCGCCCGCT
>JBGQIE010000219.1:0-4106 GCA_041498315.1 Candidatus Eiseniibacteriota bacterium | reverse complement strand
GTGGCGACGGGGCTGCTGGCGCTCGGCGGCGCCTTCGTCCTGGGCCTGACGCCCTACCTCTACCTGGTCTGGGCGGACACGCAGAGCTACCCGATGAACTACCTCAAGCTGGTCGACACGTGCTTCGACCCGGTCGGGCACCACAACCCCTACCTCGACACGCCCTTGAAGCGGCTCTCCTGGCTCCTGTTCGGCCGGAACGAGCTGCCCACGCCCCGCATTGCGATCGATCCGGGCGTGATGATCACGCGCCTGGGACATTCGGCGGTGACGCTGTTCCTGTTCGAGCTGGGGCCGCTCGCATTACCCCTCATCGTCGCGGGCTTCGTGCGCCGGCTGCGAAAGGATCGGAGGATCGCCCTGATCCTCGCCGCGGCGCTGGCGCTCTCGCTCGTGATCCCGAGCCTGGTCCACACCGGCTTCATGCTCGGCGTCTTCCTGATCCCGTGCACGCTCCTGTGCTCGCTGTTCGTCGCCGACGGGCTCGCGGGGGCACTCGACTGGATGGGGGAACGGTGGCACCACCGCCGGCTCGCCGTCGCCGCCCTGGCCGTCCTGACGCCCGTCCTGATCGTCCTCCCGGCCCACCTCATCCGCCTCTACGCGTACGATCACCCGCTCGGGCCGAAGCGAAACATCCAGGCGCCGGAGCACGATCAGCGTGAAGTGCGCACCCTGATCCCCACGATGCGCGGCTACTGGGGACCGGCCCGGTTCGGCGAGCAGGCCATGGCCACGCTCCCGCCCGGCGCGCTGGTGTCCGCGGACTGGCACCAGATGACCATTCTCAACTACTTCAAGTACGTCAAGGGTCTGAGGCCCGATCTCACGTTCCTGCCCCCCAAGGACGTGATCCTCAAGCACTGGCAGGACACCCACTCGCTGGCCGAGCACCCGTTCGTCTTCGTCGACCGGTCCCCCCGGACCGAGGCCTACCTGGCCGGCGCCGACTCGCTCGAGCTGGCGTGGAATCAGTGGATCTACGTGGTGCGCTCACCGCTCCGGGGGCTGGTCGCGAATGGAGTCGAATGAACCCGCTGCGTTTCAACGATGCGCGCGGCCGGCCGGCCGTGTAGCATCCGCCCGGCACTCAGGCTCAAGCGCATCCCCAACCAGCCCTGGAGGTTTCCGCTCATGAGACGCTCGTCGCTCGCCCTGCGCTCGGTGCTCGCCCTCGCCCTCGCGCTCGCCGCGGCATCCGCCGCCCGCGCCGATCTCCCGCCCCTCATCCCGCGTGAGGTGCTGCTCGGCAACCCCACGAAGAGCCAGCCGCGCATCGCGCCCGGGGGCGACCGCATCGCCTATCTCGCGCCCTCGGACAAGGGCGTGCTCAACGTCTGGGTGCGCACGATCGGCAAGAACGACGACAGGATGATGACCGCCGACGACCACCGCGGCATCCGCCAGTTCTTCTGGGCCGAGGACGGCCGGCATCTCATCTACCTGCAGGACGTGGGCGGGAACGAGAACTTCCACGCCTATCGCGTGAATCTCGGCGACGCGTCGGTCAAGGACCTGACGCCCTTCGAGGGGGTGCGGGCGCAAAACATCCTGCTCGACCCCAAGCACCCGGGCGAGATGCTGGTCGGGCTCAACCAGCGCGACAAGAAGGTGTTCGACATGTTCCGGGTCAACCTCGACTCCGGCGAGTCGAAGCTCGACACCCAGAACCCGGGCGACGTCCAGGACTGGGCCACCGATCCGCAGTTCGTCATCCGCGCCTGCATGGCCTCCAATTCCGCCGATGGCAGCCAGACCCTGCGGGTGCGCGACGACGCGCAGTCGCCGTGGCGCGACCTCATGACCTGGCCGGCCGAAGAGTCCGGCAACGCCATCGGCTTCACGCCCGACGGTCGCGCGCTCTACGTCGAGACCTCGATCGGCGCCGACGTCGAGCGGGTCGTGCGCATGGACGCGGCCACCGGCAAGGAGCTCGAGACCCTGGCCTCCGACCCGCGCTGCGACGCCGGTGAGGATTTCACCGATCCGGCGACCCAGAAGCTCCAGGCGGTGGCGTTCAACTACACGCGGCGCGAGTGGAAGGTGCTCGATCCGGCGGTCAAGGCCGACTTCGCGGCACTCGCGAAGGCGCACGCCGGCGACTTCGCCGTGCTGTCGCGCGACCACCAGGACGCGCGGTGGACGGTGGCCTACAGCGTTGATGACGGCCCGGTTCAGTACGCGGTGTACGACCGCGGCAGCCGCAAGCTCGACCCGCTGTTCGTCAATCAGCCCGAGCTCGAGAAGTACACGCTCGCGAAGATGGAGCCGGTCACGATCCCAACCCGCGACGGATTCAAGATGGTGAGCTACCTCACCACCCCGGTGGGCGTGCCGGCCCAGGGGCTGCCCATGGTGCTGCTCGTGCACGGCGGCCCGTGGGGGCGCGACGGCTGGGGATACAATTCGCAGGCCCAGTGGCTCGCGAACCGCGGCTACGCCGTGCTCCAGGTGAACTTCCGCGCCTCGACGGGGTTCGGCAAGAAGTTCCTGCACGCGGGCGACAAGCAGTGGGGCCTGACGATGCAGAACGACCTCACCGACGCGGTGAAATGGGCGGTCGCCAAGGGCGTGGCCGACGCGCACCGGGTCGCGATCATGGGCGGCTCCTACGGCGGCTACGCGACCCTCGCCGGGCTCGCGTTCACCCCCGATCTCTATGCCTGCGGGGTGGACATCGTCGGGCCCTCGAACCTCAAGACCCTGCTCGAGGCCACCCCGCCCTACTGGGCAACGATGCGCAAGATGCTCTACCTCCGCATGGGCGACGTGGACCAGGACTCGGTGTTCAACCGCAAGGTCTCGCCCTACTTCCACGCCGACCAGGTGCGCGCGCCGCTGCTCATCGGCCAGGGCGCCAACGATCCGCGGGTCAACATCCGCGAGTCCAACCAGATGGTCGAGGCGATGCGCGCCCGGGGGCTGCAGGTCGAGTACGTCGTGTACGCCGACGAGGGCCACGGCTTCGCGCGGCCCGAGAACCGGCTCGACTTCTACGGGCGGGCCGAGCAGTTCCTGTCCAAGCACATCGGCGGCCGGGCCGAGCCGTTCGCGCCGGTGGAGGGCGCGACCGCGGGCCTCAAGTAGCGGGTCTGAGTGGGGGGTGGGTGCGCCGCACAGCAGCGCTCGAGATGGGCGGGATCATCAAGGGTCAGCCGCAGGTGCCGCGTCGGAGGTCCCTCGGTATTGGTAAAGAAAGAGCCCGCGGCTGCCCCAGATTTCCAGCGGCCAGAACTGCTCTTCAACATAGTTTTTCAGGAAGAAGGCGTCGTTCAAGAGACCGTTCTTCGCGAACGTGTCATAGAAGAGCACGTACCCGGGCTTGAGGTCCGAGACGGCACGCGGAGGGATCGAAAAAGTCGCGGTCGGGGAGGCCAACTCCGGCGGCACCGGGAAATAGCCCATCATCTCATCCGAGACCAAGCCTGCGAGATCGAGCACGCGGCCGCGGTAGGTGTAGCCGAACATTCCGGGCTCGGCGGTGGCCACGACTGGCAAAGGCTCCCCTTTCGCATTGAGATACTCCGCCGCTCTCTCGTAGAGCACGAGTCTCTGGTGCCAATTGGACCATTCAAAAAAAGGCGTGTGCAGCTTCACACCGCCGATCGCCCTGACCGGATAACCCTGCGCGAGACCCCCGAGAAAAAGCACGGCCGGCAAGTACGCGAGGAACGGCGCACGCACGCGGCGCCTCCAAGCGTGGAAAGCGAGCGGGACGCACAGCAGCAAGGCAGCCGCCATCCATGCGTAATACCACGAGAACATCACGGGATTGAGGAACGCGTAGAAAGCGCAGATGGCCAGCGCCGCCCAGGCATACACGCGAAACGCCTGCTGCATCGTGTAGGCGGCGAAGAGACAGGAGAGCATGATCGCCACGCGCAGAAGCTTCGATCCCGGAAACCCGCGCATGGGCAGAGGGCTCAGGAAGAAGTCGAGCATGTCACGGGCTGCCGAAAACGGCGCGATACGGTAGATCTGATTCGCCTTGGCCACGCCCCCGTGCGGCAGCACGGTCCCGAAATGATGATAGAGAACGCCATACCAGGTCAGCACCGCCGCGACCGGTGCGATCCAGGCTTTGAGGATCCGAGACCAGGGAAATC
>JBGQIE010000218.1:0-4134 GCA_041498315.1 Candidatus Eiseniibacteriota bacterium | reverse complement strand
GCTCTCCAGCCCGCCGCGGAGGGTCGGGTTGCGCGTCGTGGTGTGGTGTTGAGGCCCGGAGCCTGCGAGCCCCAACCACCGGGGGCGCCTGGTGGGCGCCCCGCGACCCGAACGGTGGCTCGGGCTCAGTACTTCCGGCTCACGAACTCGGGCTTGCTCTTCTGGAGCTCACCCGCCGGATGCGCCGGCGGCGAGTAGATGGTGTAGAGCTTGATGGGCTTCTTGCCGGGATTGCGCAGGTTATGCTTGGTCCCCGCCGGAACGAGCGCCACGTCGTGCTCTTCGAGCATGACGGGCTTCCCGTCCATGATCAGCTCGGCCTTGCCGTCCTCCAGGAAGAACAGCTGATCGATCTCGGCGTGCGTCTCCTCGCCGATGTCCTCGCCGGGGAGCAGGCTCATCAGCACGAGCTGGCTCTTCTTGCCGGTCAGGACGACCTTGCGGAAGTGTTCGTTCCGCTTCACAAGGTCCTTGATATTCATCACCGTACTCATCGCAAACCTCCTTGCCGCCTGGGCCGTGCGGCAGATGCGAGAAGAGCAGAGCGCGTGCCCGCGGCGCCGGGCTCGAGGGGCCGCAATCAAGTCGATGCCGCCGCGGCAGTTGGCCGGGGGGACCCGGCCGCATGGAGGCGGGAAGGACGCCACGCGGGCTGACATCCGTGTCCCGGCGCGACGCGAATCTGTCAGGCGGCGCGTTCCGGGGCCGGCGCGCGAACCTGTACGGCAGGGTTCGTCCCGCGCGTCATCTCGATGCGGCTGGGAGTCCGAAGTCGGAGCGGCGTCGCGTCAGGACTTCCTGATCGTCCCGATCATCCGGTCGAACTCGGTCGCCGCGGCCAGGACGGTCTTCGTGGGGCCGGTGAACTTGAAGAACACGGCGCCCTTGGGTCCGGTGACGATCGCGCCCATCAGCACGAAATCGGGTTTCTTGCCCTGCGACTCCATGTTGGGGCCGCTGGGCGCCAAGTAGGCGCCGTGCATCTTGACGCGCGCGATCGAGAGCCCCCGGACCGTCTGCGTGGAGCGCAGCGGCGTGCTCGGATTCTCGAACTGCCCGATCCAGCGGTCGATGTTGGCCTCGACGCCGCCCCCCTGGTTGGGCCCGAAGTAGAACACCGCGCATTCGCCGTCCTCGGCGTCCCCCCTGGCCTTCGGAACCGAGTACGTGGCCAGACGCATCGGTCGCTCGCCCCGAGCCGTCCAGCGCGAGGGCATGGTCCACGCGAGCCCGGGGTCCAACGGCTCGGGCGCCGGCTCGATCGCCCCGCCCGGCATGCCGGGCATTCCGCCGCCGGTCGCTTCGGTCGGAGCCGGAGCGCTGGAGGGCGGAGGAGTGGACGGCCCCTTGGGCCAGGCCACGAAGGCGAGCACGGCAACTCCGACGATGAACAGGAAAGCGGTCAAGCGAATCGGCATGGGGCGGGACCCTCTTCACGAATCCACAGCGGGTTGAGTGATCTGACGGCCTGACAGGAAGGTGCACGATCGGGGGCCCGGCGTCCAGCGGCCCGCCCCGGAGAGCCCTGTCCCCGGTGGGACGGCGCAACTCCCGGCCTCCCCGTAGCGTATGCTTGGGAGTGGTGAACGGCCGAGGCCCGGTGGCTGGATGGCCGGCCGCGCCCACTGCCCTCCTCGGAGGTCGCCCGTGAATATCGCTTTCATCGCACCGCTCCAGCGAGCGTGGGGACGCATGGAGCGGATGCTGTTCCGCCCCTTCCGCCTCGAGACCTGGCTGGTGATGGGCTTCGCCGCCTTCCTGTCGGAGTACCTCTCCGGCAAATCGTTCGGCAGCTCCTATCGCTGGCATCGCGGGCACGGCGGGATTCACAGCGAGTTCGCCCACCGGGTTGCGGAGTTCTTCTCCAATCCCGCGATGCTGGTGCTGGCGATCACCGCCGGCCTCATCGTGCTCGTGATCGTCATCGTGCTCCTCTGGGTGAGCTGCCGCGGGCGGTTCATCTTCCTCGACAACGTGGTGCACGAGCGGCCCGCCATCGTCGATCCCTGGTCGCGTTACGCCCGGCAGGGCAACTCGCTGTTCCTCTGGTCCATGGCCTTCTTGCTGGTGTGCGCGGTCGCCCTGATGGTCGTCGCGCTCCCGTTCCTGGCCTCGCTGCGCGCGCTGTGGGGGGATGGCGAGTTCCACTGGCTCGGCCTGCTGTCGCTGGCGGGATTCATGTTCATGGCCATCCCGGTCGCCCTCGCCATCGCGTACACCATTCTCTTCCTCAACCACTTCGTGGTCCCGATCATGTTCCGGGAGAGTCTGTCGGCTACGGCGGCCTGGGGGCGCTTTCTCACGCTGCTGCGCGCCCACCCGGGGAGCTTCATCGCCTACGGCTTGCTCATGATCGTGCTGTGGATCGCGATCGGCATCGCCATCGCGTTCGTGGGGCTCAGCACCTGCTGCATCGGGTTCATCCTGTTCGCGACTCCCTACCTCGGGCAGGTCGTCCTGCTCCCCGTGCACGTGACCCTGCGCGCGTTCGGCCCCGAGTTCCTGGCTCAGTTCGGCCCGGAGTTCGACCTGTTCGGCGCGGCGCCCGCGCCGCCGGCGTCCCCGCAGCCACCCCCGCTGCCGAGCGCCTCATGAAGGGCGCCGCGCTGACGGTCGCGCGCGCACCCACGGCGAGCGGCTGGTCGCCCGCGGCCGCCTGGGCGCTGTGCGGCCTGGCCGCGGCGGGGACGTGGATGGCGCTGCGGACGTGGACGCCGATCGACGATCCGGCGCACGCGCTGTGCGCCCTGCGCAGCATCGCGCACGTCGGCTGCGCGACCTGCGGGCTCACCCGGGCGCTGGCGGCGCTCGCCGGGGGCCGGATCGGCGCCTCGCTCGCGCTCCACCCCATGGCCCTGGTGCTGGCGATCGAGCTGGCGGCGGCCTGGGGGTGGTGGGGAGCGCGGCTCGCGCGCGGTCGCACGGCCTGGGACCGGCGCTGGATCCCGTGGGCGCTCGCCGCGAACGCGGCCGCGTTCCTGCTGGTGTGGGTGGCGCGGCTGCTCACGGGGACGATTCCGATCTAGCGCCGGCCCGCCCCGGGCGCAGCGCATCGGCGCCCGCCTTGGGCTAGACTGCACGGCATGAGGATCGACCCCAAGGACCTCACGCCGGCCGCCATGTACCGGTTCATGATCGGCGTCATCGTGCCGCGTCCCATCGCCTTCGTCTCGACCGTCGGCGCCGGCGGGCGCATCAACGTGGCGCCGTTCTCCTATTTCAACGCCATCACGAACCGCCCGCCGCTGGTGTGCTTTTCGGTCGGGGCGCGCGAGGGCGGCATCAAGGACACGCTGCGCAACCTGCGCGCCTCGCGCGATTTCGTGGTCAACATCGTGGACGAGCCGCTGCTCGCGCGCGCGGTGCAGGCCTCGGGCGAGTGGCCCGAGGACGTGAGCGAGTTCGACCTCACCGGTCTCACGCCGGTTCCCTCGGAGCGCGTGAGCGCGCCGCGGGTGGCCGAGTCGCCCGTTTCCCTCGAGTGCCGGCTCGAGCGCGAGATCGCGCTCGGCGAGGCGACGCTCGTGGTGGGCGAGATCGTGTGCGCGCACGTGGACGAACGCGTGCTCACCGAGGGTCGCGTGGACATCGCGAAGCTCAAGCCGGCGGGTCGCCTGGGCGGCGACGGCTACTCGATCGTGCGCGAGGTCCTCCACCTGCAGCGTCCGCGGGTGGAGCGCGCCGCGGGCCCGGGAGGGGCGAAGGGAGCGGGAGGGTGACCCGCGCGCTCCTCGTAACGCTCGCGCTCGCGCTCGCGGTGACGGCGCCGCCGGCTCGCGGTGTTGCGGCCCGCGTGCCGGCTTCGGCCGACAGCGCGTTCCTCGACCAGTACGCCGCGACCTACCATTTCACGCTCGGGAAGCCGACCGCGATCCACGTCACGCCCGACGGCGACGCGGTGCTGTTCCTGCGCTCGGGGCCGCGCAGCTTCGTCCAGGACCTCTACTCCTTCGATCCCGCGACCGGGCGCGAGCGCGTGCTCCTGACCGCCGCCGGCCTCCTGGGAGGAGGCATGGAGAAGCTCTCGACCGAGGAGCGGGCGCGCCGCGAGCGCCAGCGCCAGGCGGCGCGCGGCATCGCCTCCTACCAGCTCTCGGAGGACGGCCGGCGCATCCTGGTTCCGCTCGCGGGCCG
>JBGQIE010000217.1:0-4163 GCA_041498315.1 Candidatus Eiseniibacteriota bacterium | reverse complement strand
TACACTATCCTGATCTACGACAACGTGGCCGCCTTCAGCTCCCGTACCTCCGCGCGCCGGAAGGCCGCCTACGGGGTGCCTACCAGGCGTACACCACTGCGCGGCGCGGTGGGCGGCCCGCCGCGCCTCGACCGGCGGCTACGTGCCGCCCGGCCGCCAGGACGTCGAGCGATGGGCCTGGCCGATGATCGAGGAGGCCGCGCGCACGTTGCTCGTCGCCGCGCGCGCAGGGACGCCGGGCCGCTTCCAGCTCGAGGCCGCCATCCAGTCGGCGCACGCGCAGCGCGGACGCACCGGTTGGACCGACTGGGACGCGATCGCGCTGCTGTACGAAGGGCTCGTCCGCATCGCTCCGACCGTCGAGCTATCAGCCCTACTCGGCGCTCCGGGCCCACCTCCTGGACAGGCTCGGCCGGACGGATGAGGCGGGGCGCGTCTACACGCGGGCGATCGAGCTGAGCGAAGATGAGGCCGTGCGCGCCTTTCTCACGGCGAAGGGAGGCGCGCGGTGAGGCCCCACCTGCACTTTTCGCTTGACCGCCTGCCGCGTGCAGTCCAAGCGCGCATTGGATCCGGTGCGGGAATGCCGGCTGAGCGCCTCACCTCCGGCACGTGATGGGCAACCGTGCCGCCAGGGGCGAGCGATCATGGCGGAGGCCCCATTCATGCGTCCTGGAGGCGTCCGGGGGTTGCCAATATCGGGATGTAGAGTTGCTCCAGCAGAAAGGGGAGACTCGCCATGCCGATGCCCACATCCGACACCGCCACGCTCGATCGCCTTGGCGACGAGATCGCTGAGCTCTCGGCCCACCTCGAGGCGGCGACGGCCCGCCTGCTCGCCCTCATCCGGGAGTTCGACGCCCGTGGGGGCTGGAACACCGGGTTCCGCTCCTGCGCCGCCTGGCTCGCCTGGCGTGCGGGGCTCGATCTGGGGGCAGCCCGGGAGCGGGTCCGGGTCGCGCGCGCCCTCGGGACGCTGCCGGCCCTGGCCGAGGCTCTGACGCGCGGGGAGCTTTCTTATGCCAAGGTGCGCGCCCTGACCCGCGTAGCGACCCCGGAGACCGAGGCCCGGCTGCTCGCGGTGGGGCGCGCGGGCACGGCGGCCCACGTCGAGCGGATCGTCCGGGGCTAGCGCCGGGTCGACCGGCAGGCGGACGCGCTGGCGCTGCCGGCGGAGACGGCGCTGCATCACGCGCTCGATCCCGGGGCCCCGGGGGAGCGGTACCAGGTGGTGATTCACGTCGACACGGCCGTGCTGGCGGATCCCGAGCAACCCGGCCAATCCGTGCTGGAGCAGGGCAGCCACGTTTCCGCGGAAACGTCGCGGCGGCTGGCGTGTGACGCGAGCCGGGTGGTGATGCGGCGCGACGAGGACGGGCAGGTGGTGGAGGTCGGGGCTCGGACGCGGACGATTCCGCCGGCGCTGCGACGGGCGCTGCCGCATCGAGACCGGAGCTGCCGCTTCCCGGGCTGTCATGTCCGGTCCGGGCAGGGGCATCACGTGCGCCACTGGGCGCAGGGCGGCCCGACGACGCTGTCGAATCTGGCGTTACTCTGTCGCCGCCATCACCTCCCGTGGCGGCCCTCCGGGCGCAGAACGCCGCGCAGGGGCTGCGGCTCCATCCGCGCACGGGACTCGCCGGATGGCTGGGAGAGCGCCTGGACGTGGGGTGGGCGCTCGATGTGTTGCATCCGCGAGCCCACATCAGTAGCGGTTCGCGATCGGCAGCTCGTCGGCCGGGAAGAGCGTGATGATCTGGGCGCCCTTGGGCGTCACGATCACTTCCTCCTCGATGCGCGCCGCCGAGGTGCCGTCCGTGGCCGGGCAGTAGGTCTCGACCGCGAAGACCATCCCGGCCTCGAGCTCCATCGGGTCGTCGAAGGAGTTGAGCCGCGAGATGATCGGGCGCTCGTGCAGGCCCAGGCCGAGGCCGTGGCAGAAGTTGAGGCCGAAGGCCGCCATCTCGCTCTCGAACCCGATGTCCTGCGCCCGCGGGAACGCGCGCGCGATGCGGTCGGTGCCCACTCCCGGCTTGATGAGGGCGATCGCCTCGTCCATCCACTCGCGGGCGCGCTTGTAGGCGATCTGCTGCGGCGCGGTGGCGCGCCCCACGCTGAACGTCCGGTAGTAGCAGGTTCGATAGCCCACGTAGGACTGGATGATGTCGAAGAAGGCCTGGTCACCCGGGCGGATGATGCGATCGGTGAAGTTGTGCGGGTGCGGGGAGCAGCGCTCGCCCGAGATCGCGTTGATGGCCTCCACGCAGTCCGACCCCATCTCGTAGAGCCGCTTGTTGGCCAGCGCCACGATCTCGTTCTCGCGCACCCCCGGCTTGAGCGCCTCGAAGATGTCCTGGTAGACGCCGTCGCCCATGGCCGCCGCCATGTTGAGCAGGATCAGCTCGTCGGCGCTCTTGATCACGCGCGCCTCCAGCATCACCTGCTGGCCGTCGCGCACCTCGAGGCCCAGCTTCTGCAGCGCGAAGAGGAAGGGTGGCTCCACCAGGTCGATCCCGATGGGCATGCCCGCCACGCCCTCGCGCGTGAGAATGTCCTTGATCTCGCGCGCCGCCTGCTCGAACAGGCCGGCCTTGGGCGACACGGCGCCGCGCATGCCGACCATCCCGGCCAGGCACTGGTTGGCGGGGAGCTGCGGCGTGTAGAGGCGGTGGTGCCGGGCCGCGGAGCCGAAGTCCCACACCCAGGGCTGCCCGGTGCCGGTGAAGAGGCACCAGCGGGTCAGCTTGTCGCGCGCCCATTCCCCGATCACGGTGCCCGAGATGTAGCGGATGTTGTACTGGTCGAAGACGAGCAGCGCGCCGAGTCCGGACTTGGCGAGGGCGCGTCGCGTGCGAGCGGTGCGGTACTCGTGCAGGCGGCGGAAGTCGACGCGCTCCTCGAAGTCCACCTGGGTATGGCCGGGCGCCTGGATGGGCCGGTCCCACCGGTGCTTCGGATCGATCGCGTCGGGCTTCTGCGCCCTGGCCTCGTTGGCCGGGGCCACTGCGGGCTTGCGCGCCATGTCCGCCTCCTCGGGAGCGTGGTGGGACGACGCGTCTCTCCTACCACAGACGCGCCGTTCGCGATAGACTCGGGTGCACGATGACGACGCCGTCGCCTCCGTCCGCGCCCGCGCAGGACGCCATGCCCACCACGAAGGGTCTGAACTTCTACCTCGAAGACCGCAACTTCCAGTTCCTCTGCGAGTCGGTGATGGGCGCCGAGGTCTTCGAGCGGGCGCGGCCGCATCTCACCGCGCTGGGTGAGATCGCGGGCGGCGAGCTGGACGAGCTGGCGGCTGAGGCCGACCGCAATCCGCCCGTGCTGCGCGCCTGGGACGAGCAGGGGCGCCGCGTGGACCAGGTGGTGCGCCACCCGGCCTACCGCCGCATGGAGGAGATCGCGTTCGGGCAATTCGGGCTCGCCGCCATGGCGCACCGGCCGGGGATCCTCGGCTGGCCCGAGCGCGTTCCGCAGGTGGTCAAGTACGCGCTGTCCTATCTCTTCGCCCAGAGCGAGTTCGGGCTGCTCTGCCCGGTCAATATGACGGACTCCTGCGCGCGGATGCTCGCCGCCTACGGTAGCGAGGAGCTGAAGGTGCGCTACCTGCCGCATCTCACCGCCACCGATCCGGACGCGCTCTGGCAGGGGACGCAGTGGATGACCGAGCGCACCGGCGGCTCCGACGTGGGCGCCTCCGCCACGGTGGCCCGGTGCGGGCCTGACGGGCAGTGGCGGCTCTGGGGCGACAAGTGGTTCACCTCGGTGGCCAACGCGGAGCTCGCGCTGACGCTGGCCCGGCCCGAAGGGGCGCCCGACGGCACCCGCGGGCTCGCGATGTTCCTGGTGCCCAAGCGCCTGCCCGACGGGAGCAAGAACGCCTGGACCATCAACCGCCTGAAGGACAAGCTGGGCTCGCGCTCGATGGCCACCGGCGAGGTCACCTACGCGGGGGCGGTGGCCTACGTGGTGGGCGAGCTCGGCTCGGGCTTCAAGCAGATGATGGAGATGGTGAACGGCTCGCGCCTCTCCAACGCGATGCGCGCGGCCGGGCTCATGCGCCGCGGCCTCCTCGAATCGCTCGTGCACGCCCGCCAGCGCATCGCCTTCGGTCACCCGCTGATCGAGCTGCCGCTCCTGCGCAGCAACCTGCTCTCGATGCT
>JBGQIE010000216.1:0-4170 GCA_041498315.1 Candidatus Eiseniibacteriota bacterium | reverse complement strand
CGCTCATGACCCGTCTGATGAACCCGGGCTATGGCTGCGGCGGCATGCTCGCGCTCGACCTCGGTGATGGGGAGCGCGCCAACCGGCTCATGACGCGCATGCAGGAGGAGAAGGTCGGCTACCTCGCCGTGAGCCTGGGCTACTTCAAGACGCTGTTCAGCGCGCCCGGGCACAGCACGTCGTCCGAGATCCCGCCCGAGGAGCGACGCCTCATGGGGCTCGGCGCGGGGCTCATTCGTTTCTCGGTCGGCCTCGACAACGACATCGAGCTCATGGCGGAGCGCATCGAACGTTGCCTCGACGAGGTCGGGGTGAGCCCGAAGCTGCCCGTGCCGGTCACGGCGGTGCCCGCCTGAGGGCCGCGTGAACCCGGGCGGCATCGGCCGGGAGCCATCGTGAACACGATTCTTAAGATTCTCCGACTCGGGCGGCGGTACTTGAACGGCTTTCTGCTCGTGACCGTGCTGGTGTCGCTCGGCACCGTGGCCACGCTGTTCGAGCCCTGGATCTACCGGGCGATCGTGGACGACATCGCGGGCGTGTTCGTGGCCCCGCGGCCGATGGTTGAGGCGGAGCGCGCGCTCGAGAAACTCACATCGCCGGCCGAGCACCTCAAGACCAGCGGCCGGCGCATGTTCAGGGCTCCGCTCAAGGTGGTGCAGCGCGAACCGGGGCGGCCGCGCAAACTCCCGTCGCGCACGCCCACGCAGGCCACCGCCACCGTCATCATCGGCGCCATCCTGCTGGTCGTGACCCGGCTGCTCTCCCAGCTCGGGCGGCTCAAGGGCGACAACCGCTCGACCCTGCTGGCGAACGGTATCGAGCGCGACTACATCCTGCGCACCTTCCGCCACGTCATGCGGCTCCCACTCGGCTTCTTCACCCGGCGGGCGAGCGGGGCGGTGGCGCGGCAGATCGACCAGTCCGACCACATCGCGCCCGTTTTCACGGCATTCGCACAGGAGTTCTGGCCCGATTTCTTCAGCCTGGCTGCGATTCTGACCATCATGGTGAGCCTCAACCTCGAGCTCGCGCTCATCACCTTCATCGCGGTTCCGGTCTACACGCTCGTGACCTGGCAGATGAGCCGGCGGCTTGAAACCCGTCTCGAGGTCTACTACGACCTGTGGGACGAGGTCTCGGCCCGTGTCCAGCAGGCGGTCGAGGGGGTGAAGACCGTTCTCACGCACGGGGCCGCCGGGCACGAGCTCGACGAGCTCGATCGCAGGAGCCGCACGGCGTTCTCGACCTACATCGAGCGCAACCGGATCCAGAACCGCTACACGTTCCTGCAGGAGGCGATCGTTGCGGTCTCGAAGGCGAGCGGGCTGCTGCTCGGGGGCATGAAGGCACTCCAGCACCAGCTCACGCCCGGCGACGTCGTGCTGTTCGTGGCGTATCTGGACCAGGTCTACAGCCCGATCGAGAATCTGACCGAGCTCTACACCTCGCTCCAGGAGCACGTGAGCTCGGTACGGCGCTCCGAGCGGCTGCTCGACACGCCCGAGGCCCCGGGGGAGGAGAAGCCGGCGTTCAAGCCCGCTGGCGGGGCGATCGAGTTCGATCGGGTCGTGTTTGGCTACACGCCGGAGCGCCCGGTGCTCGAAGGCGTGTCGTTCCGGATCCGGCCGGGCGAGCGGGTGGGCCTGGTCGGCCCTTCGGGGGCGGGGAAAACCACGCTCACCGACCTCCTGGTTGCCCTCTACCTGCCCCAGAGCGGGGAGATTCGCGTGGACGGCCAGCGGGTCTCGGAGGTCGCGCCCTCGTCGCTGCGGGCCGCGATCCGCGGCGTGACCGCGGACGGCATGTTGTTCCGCGCCTCGATCGAGGAGAACATCCGCTACGGTCGATTCGACGCGCCGCAGGCCGACGTGCTCGAGGCCGCGTCCCTCGCGGGGCTCGATCCCCTGCTCGAACGCCTGCCGGCGGGGCTCGAGACGCCGGTGGGCGAGCGCGGTGTCCAGCTCTCGGCTGGCGAGCGCCAGCGCATCCTGCTCGCACGGGCGTTCGTCGCGCGCCCCGCCATCCTGGTGCTCGACGAGGCGACCGCGAACCTCGATTTTCGCACCGAGGCGGCGGTGAAGCAGGCGGTCGAGCGGATGGCCGTGGGGCGGACCACGCTCGTGATCGCGCACCGCCGCTCGATGCTGACCGACGTGGACCGGGTGCTGGTGCTGCGCGGCGGCCGCATCGAGCAGAATGGCGCCCCCGCCGAGCTGCTCCAGGCGGATGGCTACTACCGCGACATGATGCGGGCGCAGGCGGGCGAGGTCCCGCTGGACTGACACGCCGGCGCGCGCCGTGCGAGGTGGTCCGCCTGCCCAGGCTCTGGCTGCTCGACGGGCGCCGCGGGCCGCGGTGGCCGCCGCGATGGGGAATTCCGCGCTCCGGCCGGGCGGGTTTTCCCACTCGCTCGCGCGAGATCGAGCAGTAAAATCGCGTATGAAATGATGGTTTGGTGTTTCGGTGTGATATGCTATTTTCCGTGGCTCATCGGACAGCGCACCTAGGGACAGGGGCGCCCGGCCGATCGTCGGGGTCGTTCAACGAAAGGACAGTAGAAATGAAGAGCGTGGTCGCTTCCGTACTCGCCGTGATGGTGCTGGCCGGCACCGCACTGGCGGCGATTCCTTCCACCATGGCCTACAAGCTGGCGACGGAGCCGCTGATCTCGGGCCGGGTGGCCTCGGTCAACGATCACATGATGGTCGTGGACACCGACCAGGGTGGACACGTCACCCTCGCCGTCGATACCAAGACCATGGTGCCGTCCGATCTCGGTCCAGGGATGGCGATGAGAGTCGAGTTCAAGGCGATGCCGGATGGTCACCTCTACGCCCGGCGCGTCATTCCGATCCGCGGTGGCATGAGCGCCGGGCGCGAGCTGGCCTACGCCCGCACCGGCGGACACGTGATGAGGCAGTACGCGGCCAACGATGCCGCGATGGAGGGCGGATCGCGGGGAAGCCTGCCCCAGACGGCCGGCAACCAGCCGCTCATTCTGATGGCCGGCCTGCTCGCGCTCGCCACGGCGGGTGCGCTCGGCGTTTCGCGCCGTCTCCGCCGCGCCTGATTCCGTCCGCTTCCTGAGCGCCCGTCCGGCGCACGCGCCCTCGCGACCCGCGGGGGCGCGCGCCGGATGACGGCGCCCCCGCTTCGCTCCGCGTCCCGCCCCACGCCCCGGGCCGTCCGATGATCTCGCGCACCGCCCTCCGCTGGCTCGAAGGAGGGCTGACCTTCCTGGGGCTGGTCCTGCTCGCCGTGTGGTTCAAGAACGACTCGGAATCGCGCGCCTATCAGGCCGAGGCTTCGAAGCGCCTCGAAATCGCGCTGCACGAGGCGGAGCTCGTGGGCCCGCCGGCCGCAAGCGCGACCCGAAGCGCGCCGCGCGCACTCGCGCTCGAGAAGGGTGTGATCGGCCGGCTCGAGATTCCGCGCCTCAAGATCTCGGCGATCGTCGCCGAAGGCACCGACAACCGGCTGCTCAAACGCGCCGTGGGGCACATCACGACCACCGCGCTGCCGGGCCGGCCCGGCAACGTCGGGCTCGCGGGTCATCGCGACACGTTCCTGCGCGGGCTGGGCGAGGTGCGCGAGAACGACCTCATCCGTTTCGTGACGCTGCGCGGCAGGTTCGAGTACCGGGTCGAGTGGGGCGCGGTGGTCGAGCCCGGGCGCGTGGACGTGCTCGACTCGACCGCCACTCCGTCGATCACGCTCGTGTCCTGCTATCCGTTCCAGGCCGTGGGACCCGCCCCGGAGCGCTTCGTGGTCCGGGGGCGGCAGGTGACGCCCGCCGTCGCCGCGAACACCCCGGCCCCCTAGCCGCCGTCCGAAGCCGCTCAGCGGCCGACTGCCGCTCCGGGGGCTCGCGTTGTCGGGTCGCGCGGGGCCCCGGCTGCGCCTCGAGCCCGGCTTGAATTCGGTCAGTGGGCGGCCCAAGAGCGCCGATAACCCGGGACGGCCGCGCGGCCTCGCGTTCCGCCGGGACCTCCGGCGTCGAACCGATCTCCCCGAGGCCTGGACCCGGAGCCACCATGCCCGAATCGAGCAGCGCCGGCCCTTCCTCTTCGCCGCCCGCGACGGTGGTGTGCGCGCGCTGCGGCGGGGCGATCGAGCCCGGCCTCGCGCGCTGCCCGACCTGCGGCGCGTCGCAAACGCGCCCGGGGG
>JBGQIE010000215.1:0-4225 GCA_041498315.1 Candidatus Eiseniibacteriota bacterium | reverse complement strand
GTCGCGCCGCCGATCTCGGGCTGGCGGAGCGGGTGCAGTTCCTGGGGCGGCTCGACGACGTGGGACCGCTCCTGCTCGCCGCCGACGCCGTCATCCTGCCGTCGCTGTGGGAGGGGCTGCCCCTCATCCTGCTCGAGGCCCTGGCGCGCGCGCGCCCGGTGGTCGCGAGCGCCGCGGGTGGCGTGCCCGACGTCATCGAGGACGGCGTCACCGGGCGCCTGGTCCCGCCCGGGGACGCGGGTGCCCTCGCCGACGCGCTCGAGAGCTTCCACGGCCGGCCCGATGCCGCGCTCAAGCTGGGCCGTGGCGGGGAAGAGCGCGTGCACGCCTCGTACACCTGGGAGCGCGTGGTCGAGGGCTTCGAGATGCTCTACGACGACGTGCTCGGGCTCGCGAGCTTCGAGTCGGACCCCAAACGCGAGCGCCACCCGGCCCCGGCGGGGAGCGCGCGATGAAGATCGGCGTGGTGGTGTCGTGCTACCGGCAGGAGCGCTTCCTGGCGCGCACCGTGGGCGCGATCGAGCGCGCGCTCGAGGGGCACGACTGGCGCGGCGTGCTCGAGTTCGCGACCTCCTCGGAGGCGCCCCTGCCGCCGCACTCCGAGCGCTGGCAGGTCATTTCGAGCTACGACCCGCGCACCGGCGTGACGCTGCGCCCGCTCACGCCCGGGGCGGGGCGCATGGTGGGCTTCGCCGCCTGCGGCGGGGACTGGGTGCTGTTCGCGGATTCCGACGTCGAGGTCGACGCGGCGTGGATGCGCGCCGCGATCGCGATCGCGACCCGGGAGCCCGAGATCGCCGGCATCGGCGGGCGCATCGAGGAGTGGTTCGTGGACGGCGAGCGCGAGCGGCCCGGCCGCTTCGACCTGCTGCGCGCCGGCGAGACCGAGCGCGCCGTGGACCACCTGGCGGCGCTGGCGTTCTACCGGCGCTCGGCGCTGAGCGCGGTCGGCGGCTACGACGTGCGGCTCGACTCGGACGAGGACTTCGAGCTGGGCTTGAGGCTGCGCGCGCGCGGGCTCGAGCTGCGCTCGCTCGGGCAGCTGGGCGCCCGCCACTGGAGCGCGCCGCGGCCGAGCTTCGGCGAGCTGGCGCGCCGCTGGCAGACCGGGATCTGCTTCGGGACCGGGCAGGTGCTGCGGCTCTACGCCGGGCGCCCCGGATTCGGCGCGCTGCTCAAGCGGCAGCGGCTCTACTTCGCGGCACTCGGCCTGTGGGGGCGGGGCGCTGCGGCGCTGGTGGCGTGGGGGGTGACGGGCAAGCCCCAGGCCTTCGCGGCCTGGGCGTGGCTGCCCCCCGCGGTGGTCGCGTTCATGGGCGTGCGCAAGCGGAGCCTGAAACTCGGCCTTCACTCGCTGCTCACCTGGACCCTCCAGGGGTTCGGGCTCATCGTGGGGCTGTTCCGGCTGCCGCGCGCGGCAGCCCCGGCGGGCACGGCCGCCCCGGCTTCCACGACGGGCACGGGCGGATCGCGGGAGCCGGCGTGCTGATCCACGGCGCGGTCGACAACGACATCCACCCACCGCGCGCCGGCGGCACGCAGCGCAGCTTCGGCATCTACCGCGGCCTGGCGCGCCGCCACGTCGTGCGCGTGCTGTGCGTGGTGCCCAACCAGAGCCGCGGAGCGCGCGAGGAGGTCGTCGAGCGCGTGACCCTGGTGCGCCGCGGCGCCTGGCACACCAGCGCCGCCTGGCGCCTCGAGCAGGCCGGGCTCATGCCGCTCTATATCGCTGCCTACGGCCACCGCGCGAACGCCGCGCGGCTGCTCGAAGCACTCCCCGGCGCCCCCGACGTGATGGCCGCCGATCTCAACCTCGCGGGGCTGCTCGAAGCACCCGGCGCGCGGCTGCGCGTCTACACGGCGCACAACGTGGAGTTCGACCACTTCCGCATGGTCAAGTCGCGGGTCCTGGCCGCCGGGTTCTGGGCCCGCGAGCTGCGGCGCCTCGAAGGACGCGCGGTCGATCGCGCGGACCTCACCGTGGCGTGCTCCGACGAGGACGCGGAGCGCATGGACGAGCTCTACGGAGCGCGCGGTGAGCGCGTGGTCGTGATCCCCAACGGATTCGACGAGACCCGCGTCCGTCCGCCCGCGCAGGGCGAGCGGGAAAGCGCGCGCGCGGGCCTGGGGATCGGGGAGGGCGAGTACGTGGGCCTCTTCCTCGGCTCCGACACTCCGTTCAACCGCGAGGGGCTCGCCCGGCTCACCGGCCGGGTGTTCCCGGCGCTCGCGGGCGCGGGGTTCAAGCTGCTCGTCGTCGGCGGCATCGCGCGCGCGCTGGGTGGCGCGCGCGAGCCCTGGCTCCTCGCCCACGGCGAGACCGACCGGCTGGCGCCCTTCCTCCACGCCACCGACGCCGGGCTCAACCCGGTCACGACCGGCGGCGGCAGCAACGTCAAGCTGCCGACTTACCTGGGTGCCGGGCTCGCCGCCGTGACCACCCCGTTCGGCATGCGCGGCTACGCCTCGCTGCGTCCCTGGACCACGGTGAGCGAGCCCGAGCGCATGGCCGAGGTGCTTCGCGAACGACCCCGCGGCTGGGCGATCCAGGAGCTCGAGCGGCCGGCCGCGATCGAGGCGTACGCGTGGGGCCGGCTCGGCGAGCGCCTGGGCGAGGAGTTCGAGGCGCGGCTTGCGGGGCGCCCCGAGGGCGCTGCGGAGGCGGTGCGGGCCCGCGAGGCGGGAGGGGGGCGCTCGTGAGGATCGCGATGATCGGCCAGAAGGGGATCCCCGCGACGTACGGCGGCATCGAGCGCCACGTCGAGGAGATCGCGCGGCGGCTCGCGGCGCGCGGCCACCAGGTGGACGTGTACTGCCGGCTCCACTACACGCCCGCCGGCGCCGCCTATCCCGGGCTGCACCTGCTGCGGCGTCCCAGCGTGCATACCAAGCACCTCGATACCGCCACCCACGTCGCGTGGAGCACGCTGGAGGCCATGGCGCGACGCTACGACATCGTCCACTTCCATGCTCTCGGCCCCTCGTTGTTCGCGGCACTCCCGCGCCTCACCGGGGCGCGCACCGTCGTCACGGTCCACGGCCTCGACTGGCAGCGCGAGAAATGGGGCCGGCTCGCCTCGTGGGTGCTGCGCCAGTGCGAGGTGCCCGCCGCGCGCTTTCCCAACCGCACCATCGTCGTGTCGAAGACACTGCGCGAGTACTTCAAGGAGCACCATCACCACGACGCGCGTTTCATTCCCAACGGCACCAACCTGCTGCCGGCGCGCCCGCCCAAGAAGATCCTCCAGCTCGGCCTGACCCCGGGCAAGTACGTGCTGTTCGTGGGCCGGCTGGTGCCCGAGAAGGGCGTCCACTTCCTGTGCGAGGCCTTCAGCCGCATCGACACCGACATGAAGCTCGCGCTGGTCGGGGGACTGTCGTTCTCGCAGGACTACGTCGCGCTGCTCAAGCGCTACGAGAGCGACCGCATCCGCCTGCTCGACTACGTGTTCGGCGAGGGGCTCGAGGAGCTGTGGAGCAACGCCTACCTGGTGGTCCAGCCCTCGACCATGGAGGGGCTCTCGATCGCCCTGCTCGAGGCCATGTCCTACGGGCGCTGCGTGCTGCTCTCGGACATCCCCGAGAACCTCGAGGTCGCCGAGGACTGCGCGGTCGCCTTCCGCAGCAAGAACGTGGACGATCTCCACGCGAAGCTGGAAGACCTGATCCGGCATCCCGAGACGGTCAAGGCGTTCGAGGCGCGCGCCCGCAACCACATCGTCCAGCACTACTCCTGGGACAAGGTGGCCGAGAACACGGAAGCCCTGTACCGCGAGCTGCTGGACCGGCCCTGATCCATGCCGCGCCGGCCCGATCAGCCCGCACCGCCCGGCGCCGTCGCGCCCTCGGTGCTGGCGCTCGCGGCGCTCGCGGCCTGGGCGCTGCTGCTGTTCATGGCCCCGGCGCGCTCGAACGCCTTCTGGGCGGTCAACGGATTCCGCTCGGTGACGCCCGAGGCCCGCTTCGGGCTGGTCGTGGTCGCGGTGGGTGTGGCCCTGATCCCGCTCTTCCGGCTGCGCTCGGCGCTGATCGCGTGGGTGCTCGGGGCGGCGACGGCGGTGGTCCTCGCCTTCCCGCTGCGCGAGCGCGTCCACTTCCTGGGCGACAGCCAGCTGCGCATCCGCTCGATCGCGGCCTTCGGCGCCGGATTGTTCGGCGAAGGCGTAGGAGAGTGGAGTCACAAGCTGCACGCGAACCCGCTCGACATCGCGATCAACTTCTTCGC
>JBGQIE010000214.1:0-4305 GCA_041498315.1 Candidatus Eiseniibacteriota bacterium | reverse complement strand
GGCTCTCGCTCGAGCCGACGCGCTAGCGAGACCCTCAAACCCGCAGCGTCCGCGGCCGATAACCCCGCATCAGAACCATTCCGCTCCCGGGGTCGCCGCGGCATGAACCGGCGGCTGGGCGGGAGCATGGCATTCGAGGAGCACCGCCACCCGTGAGCCAATCCGGCATTCCCGCCGTCGATCCCGAGATCGCGGCGCGCATGAACTCCGCGCCGCCCGATCTGCGCCCCGAGCGCGATCTGCCCGCGGGGTTCATGGACTTCTACCTGCCGCTCCACGCCGAGCTCACCCCCCGGCGCGAGACCCTGGCGGCGCGGCGCGAGGCTGCGCTCGCCGCCGCTCATCGTGGCGCGCTGCCGGATCACCTGCCGCCCTCGGCGGCCACCCGCGAGGCGTGGCGGATCGAGCTGCCGGCCTGGTGCCACGACCAGCGCAACCAGATGACGGGACCCGCGGATGACGCCGAGCTGGTGGTCAAGATGCTCAACTCGGGGGCGCCCGGCGTCATGCTGGACCTCGAGGACTCGATGGCGAACCGCTGGCCCCAGCTCATGCGCGGCGTGGCCAACATCGTCGCGGCGCTGCGCGGCGAGCTGACCTACGAGGACGCCAAGCGCGGGCGGCGGGTCGGCATCGAGCCCGCGCCCACCGTCATCTGGAGCCGCGTGCGCGGCCTTCACCTCGCCCAGGCCGGGGTCGTGCCGGGCGGCGGCCTGACCTCGGCCTCGCTCTTCGACCTGGCGCTCCTCGCCTACCAGCTCGATCCCGGGAAGCTCCGGCACCCGCCCTGTATCTACATCCCCAAGTCGGAGTCGGCGGAGGAGGCGGGCTGGTGGCGCGATGCGTTTCAGGCGGTCGCCGAGGCGCGCGGCTGGGCTCGCGACACCATCCGTTGCATGGCGCTGGTCGAGTCGCACCCGCTCGCCTACCAGATGGAGGAGTTCCTCCACCCACTGCGCGAGCACATCCTGGGCCTCAATCTCGGACGCTGGGACTACATGGCGAGCCTCATCCATTTCACGCTCGCCGACCCGCGCTGGGTGCTGCCGGACCGCAACACGATCCCGCACGACGTGCCGTTCTTCCAGCGCGTGCGGCACCACCTGGTGGACATCTGCCACCGCCGCGGGGCGCTCGCGATCGGGGGCATGACGGCGCTCTACCCGAGCCGCGAGGACGCGGCGCTCAACACGCGCGCGCTCGCGGTGCTCGAGCAGGACAAGAAGAACGAGGCGGCGTGCGGCATGGACGGGGCCTGGACCGGGCATCCGGACCAGAACGCGATCGCCGTGGCCCAGTTCCCGGCGCCGAACCAGCTCGGCCGCCGCATCGCCGAGGCCGAGCCCCGCCCGGACCTGCGGCCGCTCCCCGAGGGCCTCGGGCGGCGCACGGTCGAGGGCACCCGGGCGGCGGCGCGCACCACGATCCGCTACCGCAACGGCGTGCTCAACGGGCGGGGCGCGAGCCTGCTCGACGGCTACATGGAAGACCTCGCGACCGACCGCATCTACCGGCTGATGCTCGCCCAGCGCATCCGGCATCACGAGACGGTGACGATCACGGGCGACGACGGCCGCGCGGTGGCGCACACGCGCGGGGTCGTGAGCACGGTGTTCGACGAAGCGCTGGACCGCCTGGTGTCGGAGCTGCCCGCGCTCAAGGACTCCGGCACCCCCGTCACCCTGCGCGAGGCGCGCCGACTGAGCGAAGAGATGATCCACCGCGGATGGTTCAACCCCGCGTAGACCTGGCCTGCACGGAGAGCCCCATGTCGAACCCGCGACCCGAATCGCACATCGAGACCGACTGGAAGAACCACCCGCGCTGGCGCGGCATCGAGCGCCGCCACACCGCCGCCGACGTGGTGCGCCTGCGCGGCTCGCTCCACATCGAGCACACCCTGGCGCGCCGCGGCGCCGAGCGGCTGTGGGACGCGATGGGATCGCGCGCGCCGGTGCGGGCGCTGGGAGCGCTCACCGGCAATCAGGCGGTCCAGCAGGTCGCGGCCGGGCTGCCGGCGATTTACGTCAGCGGCTGGCAGGTCGCGGCCGACGCGAACAGCGCCGGGCAGATGTATCCCGACCAGAGCCTCTACCCGGTGGACAGCGTGCCGGGCGTGGTGCGGCGCATCAACCAGGCGCTCCAGCGCGCCGATCAGATCAGCCACCTGGATCAGCAGCCGCCGGCCGGCGGCAACGGCAAGCCCGGGGCGACCGCGATCGACTGGTTCGTGCCCCTGGTCGCGGACGCCGAGGCCGGGTTTGGCGGCGATCTCAACGCGTTCGAGCTCATGAAGGCGCTCATCGAGGCCGGGGCCGCCGGGGTGCACTTCGAGGACCAGCTCGCCTCGGCCAAGAAGTGTGGCCACATGGGCGGCAAGGTGCTGGTGCCGACGCGCGAGTTCGTCCAGAAGCTGGTCGCGGCGCGGCTCGCGGCCGACCTGCTCGACGTGCCCACGGTGCTGATCGCGCGCACCGACGCGAACAGCGCCCGGCTGCTCACGAGCGACGTGGACCCGCGCGACCACGCGTTCCTGACCGGGCAGCGCACCGCCGAGGGCTACTTCGAGCTCAAGGGCGGGCTCGACGCGGCGATCGCGCGCGGGCTCGCCTACGCGCCGTTCGCGGACCTGCTGTGGTGCGAGACCTCGAGTCCGGACCTGGGCGAGGCGCGGCGCTTCGCCGAGGCCATCCATGCCCGCCACCCCGGCAAGTTCCTGGCCTACAACTGCTCGCCGTCGTTCAACTGGTCGCTCCACCTGGGCAAGAGCCAGATCGCCCAGTTCCAGGCCGAGCTGGGCGCGATGGGCTACGCCTTCCAGTTCGTCACCCTGGCCGGCTTCCATGCGCTCAACCTCAGCATGTACGAGCTCGCCGCCGAGTATCACGACCGCGGCATGGAGGCCTACGCGAAGCTCCAGGACCGCGAGTTCGCCCTGCAGAAGAGCAAGGGGTACACCGCGGTCAAGCATCAGAGCTTCGTCGGCACCGGCTATTTCGACGAGGTGGCGCGGGCGATCAGCGCGGGCGAAGGCTCGACGACGGCCCTCAAGGACTCGACCGAAGAGCGCCAGTTCTGAAGTCGGGCCTCGCTTCGGCGGCCCCGAGGGCCCAGGCCATGCAACCAATGTGCGCGCATTTTCCGCGGACGGTGCCCACGACCGGAGTCCTGGTCGTGCTTCTGGCCACGGCGCTGGCAAGCAGCCAGCCGGTCGGAGCACAGACTTTCGCGCCGTATTCGGATTTCCAGGCCATGTCGGTGGCACGGCTGGCAACACTTCAGGTAAAGCTGACTTATATCGGAGATCAGACCGCAAGCATCAACACCGTTGCCTTCACCGCTCCTGGAAATCCGGTAGATCTGACCCTCTTCACGCCCTATCGCCGGCCCGGCCTCCACTATGCCAACGACGACAGCTCCCCGCGGAGCTTCGCCGCCACCACGCAGCAACTGAGGGCCCTGCTCGACAGCGTCGGCAAACTTCCCAACGTGACCGACGGAGATGTCGATCTCGATGGCTCGGTTTCCTTTGCGCTCCTCAACACGGCCGGGGGCACGACGAAGGTGTTCGAGGCAGTCGTCAACGGTACGAGCGGCCCGGCGTTGTTTGACAAGATGTTGAGCGCACTTGCCGGAAACAGCGATGGCATCCGCGTCCTCTCGAATTTCGGCTGCGATGTTCATTTACTGCCAGCGAGCACGCTCCTGAGCGCGGAAGAGTTGGTACGGGTAGACGTCGGGGGCCTTCGGCGCGACCACCAAACGAGCGATCAATTCGTCTGCAAGGTCCGGGTGACCAATACGTCCATCACCACACTTCCGGCACCTTTGTCCCTCGTGGTCATCCGGCATGGGAATGCGGAGCTCCTTGGTGGGAGTGGTCTGACTTGCAATACGTATCCGCCAGGCGTCCCCTATGTGAACCTCCCAGTTGGAAACGGGCTGGCACCAGGGTCGTTTGCCGAGGCAACGCTGCGCTTCGCAAATCCCAGCGGCGGCAAGCTCACGTTGCGCTTTCGGGCGTTTGCGGGGCCAGGCATAAGGTAACGACTCAGGGTGGGGGCGCCCGCGCGCGGGGGGTTGACCCCCGCGCCCGGCTCGTGCACCCTCCGGGCTTCCCCATCCGGTCGCACGGAACCCACCCGGGAAGCCATTCGCATGCGGCTCGTCCTTGCCGGGCTCGCGGCCGGAGCGCTCGCCGCGTTCACCCCGTTCGTATCGTACGCCCCCGCCGCGCCCGCACCGCGCTTCCTTCCCACGCGGGGCCTGGCGCTCGAAACCGTCGCCACCGGCCTCGACCATCCG
>JBGQIE010000213.1:0-4328 GCA_041498315.1 Candidatus Eiseniibacteriota bacterium | reverse complement strand
GGCTACCTGGGGCCGAACGGGGCCGGGAAGACCACGACCCTCAAGCTCCTCACCGGGCTCCACAAGGCGACGCGCGGCAACGCCTGGATCTTCGGGGAATCGATCGAGGCCACCTCGAGTCGCCGGCGCATCGGCTTCCTGCCCGAGTCGCCCTACTTCTACGACTACCTCACCGGGCCCGAGTACCTCGAGCTGGCCGGCCGGCTGTCGGGGCTCGGCGGCCAGGAGGCGCACAGGCGCGCCCGTGAATGGATGGGGCGCGTGGGGCTCGGGGCCGCCGAGCGCCGGCGGCTGCGCAAGTATTCGAAGGGCATGCTCCAGCGCCTCGGACTCGCCGCGACGCTCATCCACGAGCCCGACCTGCTGCTGCTCGACGAGCCCATGAGCGGGCTCGACCCGCTCGGCCGCCGCGACGTGCGCGATCTGCTCCTCGAGCAGCGCAGCCGCGGGGTCACCGTGCTGTTCTCGTCCCACATCCTGCCTGACGTCGAGATGCTTTGCGATCGGGTCGCGATCGTGCTGTCGGGGCGGCTCAACCGCGTCGCGCGCGTGGGCGAACTGGTGAGCGACGGGCCCCAGCGGGTCGAGATCCGCTGCGCGGGCCGGCCCCTGCTCGCGCTGCCGCCCGCGATCGCCCCGCTCCTGGCGCGGATCGAGCGCCCCGAGGAGACCGCGTTCGTGCTCGAGCAGGGCGAGCGGCTCGACGACGTGCTGCGCTGGATGCTCCAGGCTGGCGTGCGCGTGCGGGCGGTCACGCCCCATCGCTCGGGGCTCGAGGAGCTCTACGTCGAGGCCGCGCAATCGGGCGGCGGCGAGCGCACCGGCGAGGGGAGGCCGGCATGACGACGCTGCTCATCGCGCGCAACACGTTCCGCGAGGCGATGCGCGACCGGCTGCTCGCCGGCCTGCTGGGGGCCGGCGCGGTGCTGCTGGCCGGGACCCAGCTGCTCGGGCCGCTGGCGATGGGGGAGGGCCGGCGGCTCACGATCGATCTCGGGCTGAGCGGCATCTCGTGGCTCGGGCTCCTGGTCGTGCTGCTCGTGGGCACGAGCCTGGTCGCCAAGGAGCTCGAGCGCCGCACCATCTTCAACCTGCTGTCGCGCCCGATCTCGCGCCCCAGCTACCTGGTCGGCAAGTGGGCCGGCCTCTCGGCGACGCTGTGGGCGGTGGCCCTGTGCGTGGGGCTCGGGCTGTGCGCGCTGCTGGCGCTGCGCGGCGAGGGCCGCTTCGTGCCGGGCGTGCTCCAGGCCGTCGTGCTGTCGGGATTCGAGCTCACGGTCATGACCTCGCTCGCTGTCATGTGCTCGGCGCTCTCGACGCCGGTGCTCTCGGCGCTCTACACGCTCGGGTTCTACATCGTGGGGCAGTGGAGCTACGACCTGCGCCTGTTCGCCGCGAAGGCCCCGGGCGCGCTTCAGGGCCTGCTCGAGACCATCGCCAATCTGGCGCCCAACCTGCCGCTCTTCAACGCGCGCACGTTGGCGGCCGGCGGGCACCTGACGAGCTGGGAGCACCTGGGCTTCGCGTTCGCGTACGCCGCCGTTTATTCCGCGTGCGTGCTGGGGCTGGCCGCGGCGGCTTTCGAGTCGCGGGACTTCAAGTGACCCTGCTGCTCCGCAGCGCGCCGCGCCGCGGCCGCTTCCTCGCCGCCTGGGGCGTGGCGCTGGTGTGCGGTGCCGCCGCCTTCCTGCTCGCGGGCGCGTCCTATCGCATGCTGCCGCACCCGCAGCCGCTCGAGGAGCTTTCGTACTACCCCTCGGGCCGCCATCTTCGACCGGCGGCGCTCGGCCACCCCGAGACCGCAGCCGATCTCGCCTGGCTGCGGGCGGTGCAGTACTACGGCGAGCATCGCGCCACCGACATGCGCTTCGAGCGCATGGGCCACGTGTTCGACATCCTCACGACGCTGGCTCCGGATTTCGTATCGGCCTACGTGTTCGGCGGCTTCGCGCTTGCGCAGGAAGGGCGCGACGTCGCGGGCGCCGAGCGTCTGATGCTCAAGGGCATGGAGGCGAATCCGACCAGCGGCACGCTCGCCTTCGAGCTCGGCTTCTTCTACTTCGTGCGCCCGGGCGGGCGCGACCTGGCGCGCGCCGGGGAGTATTTCGAGCTCGCGGCGCGGCTGCCCGACGGCCCCCCGGAATCCGCGCGCTTCGCGGCGTTTGCCCACCAGAGCGCCGGGAACGTCGCCGCCGCCTACGAGCTGTGGCGCCTGGTCGCCCAGCGCTCGCCCAACCGTTTCATGCGCGAAATGGCCGAACAGCACATGGAGCGCATCCGCCGCGCCCTCGCCGAAGGCCGTAAGGACAAGCTCATCAAGCCGTTGGGCGTTCCTGGAGTGGTCATCAGGTAGCTCCGGGACAGGGTGGGCCCGTCCAGCGCACCGGTCGGGCAAGTCGCAACAAGATGGGCCTCAAGAAGGGAATCCTGCCGGCCGATGAATGACCCAGCAGGTTCCAGCAGCAGGCCAGTATCGAACGAATCACCGTTCCGCGAGCCTGATTGCAGGCCACGGTCCAGCCGAGCGCGCAGGCCCGTCCGCGCAGCGCTCTCAGGGAGTGAGACATGCTCTTCGGCAGGAAGCAGTCCCTCGTGGGGCTGGACATCGGCAGTCACACGATCAAGGCGGTCGAGCTCGAGGGTGACTCGAGCAAGACCTACAAGCTCATCCGCTGGGGCATTTCGGCGCCGCTGGCCGAGGCGATCGTGGACGGCGAGATCATGGACCGCCAGCTCGTGACGGACGCGATCTCGAACCTGCTCGAGTCGCGCGGCATCAAGTCGCGCCATGTCGTCGCGGCGGTCAGTGGACGCGCCGTGATCGTCAAGAAGATCACGATGAACCGGCTCTCGGCCGAGGACGCCCAGCAGGCGGTGTACTGGGAAGCCGAGCAGCACGTCCCCTACGACATCAACGACGTGTCGCTCGACTTCGAGATCCTCGGGCCCTCGCCCCAGGATCCCAAGCAGATGCAGGTCCTGCTGGTCGCGGCCAAGAAGGACATGGTGATGTCCTTCAGCGACCTCATGCGCGAGGCCGGGCTCCAGCCCCTGATCGTGGACGTCGACTCGTTCGCGGCGCAGAACGCGCTCCAGGCGAACTACGACTTCAGCCCCGACGAAGTCGTCGCGATCCTCAACGTCGGCGCGGAGATCACGAACATCAACATCATCCAGGCGGGCGTCCCGTACTTCACCAAGGACCTCCAGGTGGGCGGGAACAGCTTCATCGAAGCCGCCCAGCGCAAGTTCAACCTGAGCCAGTCCGAGGCCGCGGCCGCGGTGCGCGGCGAATCCGGCGGCAATCTCGAGATGGCGTCCGTGATCGAGCAGGTGTCCGAGTCGATCGCGACCGCGCTCGAGCGGGCCCAGGTCTACCTGCGTACCGCCAACGAGGCGGGCGCCCTGTCGCGCATCATGCTGTGCGGTGGCGCGGCGATGACCCCGGGGGTTTCGGAATTCCTGAACCGCCGCTTCGGCGTTCCCGCCGACATCGCGAATCCGCTGAGCCGCATCGCCTATGACCCCTCGCTGTTCGCGGGGCAGGACGTCATGAAGGTGGCACCGTTTCTGACGGTCGGCATCGGCCTCGCGCTGCGCCGCCTGGGAGACAAGAAATGATCCGCATCAATCTCCTTCCCGGAGAGGAACGCAAGCGCGGCCGCCCCACGGTGTCGTTCAAGATGGGCGACCTGGTAATGCCGTCGGTGATCATGGCGGGCGCGGTAGTGTTCATGGGCGGCATGTGGCTTTCCCAGCGCGCGACCGCGTCGCGGCTCACCCGCGGGATCGCCGAAGTGGATATCCAGGCCCGGGCGCTCGCGCCGCAGATCGAGCGCGTCAACCGCCTCGCCCAGGAGCGCGCCGAGCTCGACCTGCGGCTCGGCATCATCAACAAGCTGGAGCGGGGTCGCACCCAGGCCGTCCGCCTCATGGACGAGCTGGCACGGGTCCTCCCCGACCACGTGTGGCTGACCTCGGCGAACCAGGGCCAGGGGAACACGCTGGCCCTCGAGGGGACGGCGATGTCGAACCTGGTCGTGTCGGATCTGATGACGCACCTCGACCGCTCCTCGATGTTCGCGGATGTCGAGCTCGAGATCGCGGAACGCGCCCAAATCGGCGACAAGGATGCGGTGAAGTTCCGGCTCCACTGTCGTGTGACGCCGGACGAGCCGGCCCAATAGCGAGGACGCCATGGCCAACTTTGACCTCAAGAATCCGGGGTTTCAGAAGCTCGCGCTGAGCATCGTCGCCGCGTGCGGGCTGCTGGGCGTGTACTTCTTCACCCACCTGCTGCCGTTCGGCTGGCCGAATCAGCAGGAGGC
>JBGQIE010000212.1:0-4404 GCA_041498315.1 Candidatus Eiseniibacteriota bacterium | reverse complement strand
CCGTTGGGCCCGGTGAGCGCGGTCACACCGCGCGATGCCACCGCGATTTCGAAGGCCTTCGAGGTGGCGACCCGGGGGCCCTCGACGCCGTCCCACGGCTCGACTTCGAGCGCGAGCAGCGGAGGCGATGGTCCCGCCACGCCGTTCCCGCCCGGGCTTGCGAGCGCCGGGGCCTCCCCCAGCTGCACCACCCGATCGGCGGCTTGGAGCTCGGCCGTCTCCTGCGTCGCCCACAGGACCGCGAGGCCCCGCCTGACTTCATCGCGAATGGCCTCGATCACGCGCCCGCGGGTCGGCGGATCGAGGTGCGCCCCCGGCTCATCGGCGATCAGGACCCGGGGCGCCGCGATCAGGGCGGCCGCGATGAGCACGCGCTGCTGCTGTCCGGCCGAGAGCGTGCGCGGGTCGCGGCCGAGCACGGACGCCAGATCGAGGCGCTCGGTCCAACGGTCGGCCTGAATCCGGATCGAAGCTTCGGGCCGGTCCAGATTGCGCGCCGCGAACATCAGCTCCTCGGCCACGGTGGGCTGGAGCATCTGCACTCCAGGGTCCTGGAGGATCACGGCGATGTCGGCGCGCCGCGAGGACTCGGTGAGTGCGCGGCGCGCGCCCGCGCCCGCCTCGAGCGGGCGGCCGTCGAGGGCGACCTCGCCCGCGCGCGTGGGCCACAGCCCGCCCAGCGCCAGGAGCAGGCTGGTCTTGCCGCCGCCGTTCGGCCCGGTGAGCGCCACCCACTCGCCCGAGCGCACCTCGAGCGAAACGCCCCGGACCACGAGGTCCGGGGCGGCGGGCGGGGCCACCGATACGTCCCGGGCCACGAGCAACGTCACGGCGGCGTCCCGTTCCCCTCCCGCCAGGCGCCGATCGCGGCCTCGGCCACCTCGCGCAGCGGACGGCCCGCGCGCTCGGCGGCGGCGCGCACGGACTCGAACTCGGGCACGGCGCGGGTGGTTCCGTCGGGCAGGGTCGCGACCTTGAGCGCGATGGGGCCGAACCGGGTGACGACCTCGGCCTGCCGGCGCTCGAGCTCGTAGCGCTCGTCCTCGCGCACCCGCACTCCGAGCGACGAGGTCTCGGCGAGCAGGAGCCGGGCGAGGGGCTGAACCCGCTCGATCTCCGCGATCACGATGAGCCACAGCCCGGGTCGGCCCTTCTTCATGAGGCTCGGCACCACCATGGCATCGAGCGCACCCGCCCCGATGAGCCGCGGCACCAGCGCCGCGACGACCTGCGGGTTCTCGTCGTCGAGCGCGGTCTCGAGCACCGCGACGCGGCGGCGGCGCATGCCCCCGGGCAGGGCGGCGGCCTCGCCGATCATGACCCGCAGCACGTTGGGCTGCTCGCTCAGGTCCCGTCGCCCCGCCCCGGTTCCGACCGCCTCGATCCGGAAGGGCGGCGGTGGCTCCCAGCTCGAGACCAGCGTGGCCAGCAGGGCGGCGCCGGTGGGCGTGGTCAGCTCGGCCTCCACGTCGCCGATCTCGACCGGGGCGCCGCGCAGGAGCAGCGTGGTCGCGGGAGCCGGCACCGGAATGCGCCCATGCTCGGAGTTCACGAAGCCACGTCCCAATCGCGGCGCGGAGGCGAACACGCGCTCGATGCCCAGGGCCTCGAGGCCCATCATGGCGCCCGCGACGTCCACGAGCGCGTCGGCCGCGCCGACCTCGTGGAAGTGGACCTTCTCGACCGTCGAGCCGTGCACCTCGGCCTCGGCCTCGGCGAGTCGCCGAAACGCGGCCCGCGCGAGTTCACGCGCCCGGGCGGGCAGGTCGGCCGCCTCGAGGATGGCGTTCACGTGGTGCAGATGGCGGTGCGGCTGCTTGCCCTCGACGCGCACCTCGACGCGGGCGGCCACGAACGGCCCGCGCCGCGCCTCGCCGACGGACACCGTCACGCCCGCGAGCTTGAGCCGCGCCGGCAGGCTCTCGACCTCCGCGGCCGGCCACCCGGCGGACACCAGGGCGCCCAACGTCATGTCGCCGCTGATGCCGGAGAAGCAGTCGAAATAGGCAATGCGCATGTCGAAACGAACCCCCTCTAACCGTGCTCCATGATAGACGACTGGCTCAGAAACCTACGAGGCGATGCGTCACCGATGCGGGGCCTGAGGGTCCGGGGCCCTCCGCGGGATTCGCTCCGGCTCCGCATCCTGCTCCGCCTGCGCCATTGTCGGGACGCGCTCCGCCGTCCGTGGCTCCGCGCGTCCCGACAGTCCCGCTGCGGGCCCCGGACCCTCAGGCCCCGCCGAGGCTCGATACACCTCTCAGCCCACATCTAAATGTACCGGTGGGTCAGCGTCCCTTGGAGACGTTTATCAGGTGTGCGGCGTAGCCGGCGCCGAAGCCGTTGTCTACGTTGACGACGGTGACCCCGGCGGCGCAGGAGTTGAGCATCGCGAGCAGCGGCGCGAGGCCGCGGAAGTGGGCGCCGTAGCCGACGCTCGTCGGGACCGCGATCACCGGACGGTCGGTGAGCCCGCCGACCACGCTCGGAAGCGCGCCTTCGAGGCCCGCGACCACGACCACGACGCGCGCCCCGCGCAGGCGGTGGCGATGGGCGAGCAGGCGGTGGAGCCCCGCCACGCCCACGTCGGCGATCAGCTCGGCCCGGCTCCCCATCGCCCGCGCGGTGACCAGGGCCTCCTCGGCGACCGGCAGATCCGCGGTGCCCGCGCACACGACCAGCACGCGGCCGCGCGGGCGGGCGGGCCGCGCGCGCCTCAGCACCACGACGCGGGCCCGGTCGTGCACCTCGGCGTCGGGGAAGGCCTGCCGGAGCGCCGCGCGGGCGGCCACGTCCACGCGGGTCGCGAGCACCAGGCCGCCGCGCTTGAACAGCCTGCCCACGATGGTCACGATCTGGTCCGGGGTCTTGCCCTGCCCGAACACCACCTCGGGGAACCCCACGCGCAGCGCGCGCTGGTGGTCGAGGGTGGCGAAGGCGAGCTGCTCGAGCGGCGCTTCGTTGATGATCCGTGCCGCGCGGGCCGGGGTGATCTGGCCGCGGCGCACGCGCCGCAGCAGCGCCGGCAGGTCGTCGCGCGTCATCGCCACTCCGGGGAGGGAGCCCGCTGCGCGCTCATGCCGCCGGGGCGCTGGCCGGCTCCGCCGCGGCGAAGATCCCGGGCCCGTGGCGCTCGAGATCGAGCAGGTAGCCGCTCAGCAATCCGGCCATCTCCTCGACCGAGCGCGTGCGGTTGACCTGCTCGCGCACCCGGGCGCTGTGGGGCAGGCCCTTGATGTACCAGGCGACGTGCTTGCGCATCTCGCGCGCCGCGACCTCGGGCCCCGCGCTCTCGACCAGCATGCGCAGATGCCGCAGGCCCGCCTCGAGCCGCTCGGAGGCGCTCGGCGGCGCCAGCACCTCGCCGCGCTCCCAGTAGGCGTGCAGGCGGCGAAACACCCAGGGATCCCCGAAGGCCGCCCGGCCCAGCATGACCCCGTCGCATCCGGTGGTCTCGAGCATGCGCACCGCGTCCTCGGGCCCGCGCACGTCGCCGTTGCCGATCACCGGGATCGACACCGCCCGCTTGGCCTCGCCGATCAGATCCCAGTGGGCGCTGCCCTCGAACTTCTCGGCGCGGGTGCGCGCGTGAATCGCCACCGCCCGGGCTCCGGCCTCTTCGAGCGCCTTCGAGACCTCGACCACGTTCCGCGAGCTGCCGTCCCAGCCGAGGCGGATCTTGGCGGTCACCGGCAGCGTGCTCGCCGCCGCCATGCGCTTCACGATCTCCGTGAGCCGCGGCACGTCGTTGAGCAGTGCTGCGCCCGCGCAGCGGTTGACCACCTTGCGGACCGGGCAGCCCATGTTGATGTCGATCAGGTCCGGACGCTGCTCCGCAGGCAGCTCGCACAGCACACTCGCGGCCTCGGCCATCACGCCCGGGTCGGAGCCGAACACCTGGATGCCGATCGGGCGCTCCTCGGGCTCGAAGCGGCAGTAGTCGAGCGTGGCCTGGTTGCGGCGCGTGAGGCCGTCGGCCGACACCATCTCGGTGTACACCCCCGCGGCGCCCTGTTCGCGCGCGAGCCGCCGGAACGGCGAATCGCTGACGCCGGCGAGCGGGGCGAGCATGAAGGGCGAGGCGAACTCGACGTTTCCGATCCGCATCAGGGTCAGCTCCCCGCCCCGGCCGCTGGGCCGGCAATGTCCGGTCGCGTGCGCAGAGCGGCCGCCGCCGGGTGAGCGGAGCCGGGCCGGAACGCGCGCGCGAAGGCGGCCACGTCGCCGAAGTCGTCGAAGGCTCTGGCGTCGAGACCGCGCGCACGGCACCAGTCGAGCAGACCGGCGCGGGCGAGCACGGTGTCGGCGATCTCGGCGGCGCAGCGGTCCGAGAACCCGTCGCCCACCAGGATCACGAGGTCGCCCGCGGCGCGGGCGCGCCGCACGTGCTGGGCCTTGCAGTTG
>JBGQIE010000211.1:0-4418 GCA_041498315.1 Candidatus Eiseniibacteriota bacterium | reverse complement strand
CGCGCTCCTGCTCATCGGCGCGTTCTTCGTGCTGCCGGTGATCGCGGGGCTGGTGCTGAGCTTCACCGACTTCGACATCTACGCGATCGGCGATCCCGGTGTGGCGCGTCTGGTGGGACTGCGGAACTACCACCAGGTGCTGACCGAGCCTGATTTCTGGAACGCGCTGCGCAACACGCTCTACTTCGTGGTGGCGGGTGGGCCGCTCTCGATGCTGGCCTCGCTCGGCGCGGCGCTGCTCGTCAACTCCCGCCGGGCGCGCTTGAAGGGCCTGTTCCGCGTCGTGTTCTTCACCCCGGTCGTCACCACGCTGGTCGCCGTCGCCATCGTGTGGCGCTATCTCTACCATCCGCACTACGGCCTCATCGACCGCGGGCTCGGGCTGCTCGGCATCGCCCCGATCGACTGGCTCGGGAATCCGCACTGGGCGATGCCGGCGATCATGCTGCTCGCGACCTGGAAGAACTTCGGCTACAACATGCTCATCCTGGTCGCCGGGCTCCAGAGCATCCCCGAGGAACTCTACGAGGCGGCCCAGCTCGACGGCGCGAGCGGCTGGGACCGGCTCATCCACATCACGCTGCCGAGCCTGCAGCCCACGCTGCTGTTCGTCGGCGTCATGACGGTGATCGGGCAGTTCCAGATGTTCGCCGAGCCCTACGTCATGACCCAGGGCGGCCCGCTCCGCAGCACCGTGAGCGTCGTGCTCTACATGTACGAGCAGGGCTTCCGCTGGTGGCATCTCGGGCTGGCGACCTCGATCGCGTTCGTCCTGTTCGCCATCATGCTGGTCGCGACGCTGGTGCAGCTGCGGCTCCAGCGCGAGGGGAAGCGATGAGGGCGGCGTGGAAGGCCGTGCCGCTCCACGCGGTGCTCGCGCTCGGCGCCCTGCTCACGCTCACGCCGCTGGTCTGGATGGTCTCGGCCTCGCTCATGCCGACCGGCGAGGCCAACACGTTCCCGCCGCGGTTCTGGCCGAGCGTCCCCACCCTGGCGCACTACGTCGAGCTGTTCACCCGCCTCAACCTCGCGCGCAACCTGCTCAACAGCACGGCGGTCGCCGTGACCACGACGCTGCTCTCGGTGCTCATCAACGGCATGGCGGGCTACGCGTTCGCCAAGCTGCGCTTCCGGGGCCGCGAACGCGTCTTCCAGGCGCTGGTCGCGGCCCTCGTGGTCCCGGCCCAGGTCGTCATGCTGCCGCTGTTCCTCGAGCTGCGCGCGATCGGGCTCGTCAACACGCTGTGGGGGGTCATGATCCCCGGGCTGGCGAGCGTGTTCGGCATCTTCATGGTCCGGCAGTACGCGCTCGCCATCCCCGACGACCTGCTCGACGCGGCGCGCATCGACGGGGCGAGCGAGTTCCGGATCTTCTGGAGCATCGTGATGCCCGTGATCCGGCCCATCCTGGTCACGTTCGCGGCGTTCAACTTCCTGAGCATGTGGAACGACTTCCTGTGGCCCCTGATCGTGCTCTCCGACGACTCGAAGTACACGCTTCCCGTGGCGCTGGCCAACCTGGTGGGCGAGCACGTCCAGGACACCGAGCTGATGATGGCGGGCTCCGTGCTCACGGTGCTGCCGGTCCTGCTCGTGTTCCTGGCGCTCCAGCGGGTGTACATCAAGGGCGCGCTCATGGGCAGCGTGAAGGGCTGATCCCGCGCATGGGCGCAGGACGCGTCATCCCCGCTCTGGTGCTCCTCGCCGCGGCGCTGGTTGCGGGCCGTGCCCCGGCCGCGGCGCCCGCCGCACCCGCGGCCCCCCCCAGCCCTCGCGTCGTGGACGCTTTCGAGTCCGTGGACGGCTGGAGTGGGCGTCCCGCCGACGGCGTCGAGATGAAGCTCTCGAGCGAGGCGGGAGAGCACGGGCGCGCGCTGCGCGTGGATTTCCGCTTCGTGAAGGGCGGAGGCTACGCCGTCCTCCACCGCGACCTCGCCCTCGACCTGCCCGGGAACTACCGCTTCACGTTCCGCCTGCGCGGCGAGTGCCCGCCCAACAATCTCGAGTTCAAGCTCGTGGATTCGAGCGGCGCCAACGTGTGGTGGCTGAACCAGCGCGATTTCGATTTCCCGCGGGACTGGGAGACGGTTCGCGTCCCGAAGCGCAGGATCCCGTTCGCCTGGGGCCCGGCGGGCGGAGGCGAGATCCGGCACGTCGCGGCGATCGAGTTCGCGGTGACGGCGGGCAACGGTGGGGCGGGCACGATCTGGCTCGACGACCTCGAGCTGACACCGCTGCCGCCGCCGGCCGCGATCCCTCCGCCGGTGCTCGCGCGCGCCTCCTCCGCGCGGCCGGGCCAGGGCGCGCGGCGCGCGGCCGACGGCGACACGGCCAGCTCGTGGCGGAGCGGCTCCGCGGACCCGGACCCCGCGCTCACGCTCGATCTTCAGAGTGCGCGCGAGTTCGGTGGGCTAGTCATCGACTGGGCGCCCGGGGGGCATCCCGGCAGCTACGTCGTCGAGGCTTCGGACCAGGGCACGAGGTGGCGCCGGCTGCGCGAGGTGCGGGGCGGGCGCCGGGCGCGCGACGAGCTCTATCTGCCCGAGAGCGAGTCCCGCTTCGTGCGCGTGCGCGCCACCAGGGTCGCGGGTCCCGGCGGCATGGCCATCCGCGAGATCACGCTGAAGCCGCTCGAGTGGTCGGCCACGCGCGAGGCCTTTTTCCAGGCGCTCGCGACCGAAGCGCCGCGCGGGAGTTTCCCGCGGGGCATGTCCGGAGAGCAGTCCTATTGGACGGTGGTGAGCGTGGACGGCGGGCTTCAGAAGGGGCTCATGAGCGCGGACGGCGCGATCGAGACCGGCAAGTCCTCGTTCTCGATCGAGCCCTTCATGCGCGTGGGCGGCAAGCTCCTCACCTGGGCGGACGTGCGCGCCGAGCCCTCGCTGTCCGAGGGCGCGCTTCCGATTCCCTCGGTGCTGTGGCAGGGAAGCGGCGTCGAGCTCGCGATCACGGCCCGCGCGTTCGGGCCGGCCGATTCGTCCTCGATCCTCGCGACCTACGCCGTGTCCAACCGCGGCGATCGGGCGCGGCGCGCGACGCTCTACCTGGCGCTCCAGCCGTTCCAGGTCAATCCGCCGTCGCAGTTCCTCAACACGCCGGGAGGCACGGCGCCAATCCGCGAGCTGGTCGCGGAAGGCCGCCGAGTTCGGGTCAACGGCGACCGGATCGTGGAGAGCCTCACCGCCCCCTCGGGCTTCGGCGCCGCGACCTTCGACCAGGGCGGCATGGTCGGCTACCTGCGCGCGGGCCGGCTACCCGGCGCGCGCGAGGTGAAGGACTCCTTCGGGGCGGCCTCGGGCGCCTTCGCGTACGACCTCCTCCTCCCGGCCCGCGGCACCCGCAGGGTGGACCTCGTCATCCCGCTGCACCGGGTTCCGGGAGCGCCGCCCGGGCGGCCGCCCGCCGGGCCGGAGCAAGCGGCGCGCGCCGAGACGGCCCGATGGCGCGCGGAGCTCGGGAGCCTGGCGCTGACGCTTCCCGACAGCGCGGTGGCGCGCTCGCTCCGGGCCCAGATCGGCTGGATCCTCGCGAGCCGCGCGGGGGCGGCACTCCAGCCCGGGACGCGCTCGTACGCGCGCGCGTGGATCCGCGACGGCGCGCTCATGTCGGCCGCACTGCTGCGCGCGGGTCACCCCGAGGTGGTGCGCGACTTCATCGAGTGGTTCGCGCCCTACCAGTACGACGACGGCAAGGTGCCGTGCTGCGTGGATCAGCGCGGGTCGGACCCGGTCCCCGAGCACGACAGCCACGGCGAGTTCATCTACCTGGTGGCGGAGTACGTGCGCTTCAGCGGCGACACCGCGCTGGCGCGGCGGATGTGGCCGCGCGTGCGCCGCGCGGCCGCCCACCTCGACGCGCTGCGGGCCGAGCGACGCACCGCCGAATGGCGCGCAGGGGGCCAGGAGGCGTACTTCGGGCTGCTGCCGCCCTCGATCAGCCACGAGGGCTACTCCGCCCAACCCATGCACTCCTATTGGGACGACCTGTGGGCGCTGCGGGGCTACCGGGACGCCGCGTGGCTCGCCGGCGTGCTGGGCCGGAGGGCGGATCAGGCGTGGCTCGCGTCGTCGTCGCTGGAGTTCGGCGGCGATCTCGGGCGCTCGATCGCGGCCGCGATGGCCGCCCACCACATCGACTACGTGCCGGGCTGCGCGGACCTGGGCGACTTCGACGCGACCTCGACCACGATCGCGCTCGACCCCGTCGACGCCCGCGCGCTCTTCCCGGATGGGGCGCTGGAGCGCACCTTCGAGCGCTACTGGCGGTTCTTCCGCGACCGGCGCGACGGGCGGGAGCCGTGGGAGGCGTTCACGCCCTACGAGATGCGCGCCATCGGCGCGTTCGTGCGGCTGGGCTGGCGCGAGCGCGCGGATTCGCTGCTCCAGTTTTTCATGGCGCAGCAGCGCCCGCCGGGCTGG
>JBGQIE010000210.1:0-4483 GCA_041498315.1 Candidatus Eiseniibacteriota bacterium | reverse complement strand
CCAGCGCCACGAGCAGGCCGAGCGAGAGCGGGCCCGAGATCAGCACCGAGGTCAGGTGGTGGGCGAGCCCGAGTCCGCACAGGAGTCCCCAGCCCGCGGCGTCACGTCCCCGCGGGCCGCCGCGTCCGCGGGCCGTCACGCGCTCGAGCAGGGCGTCGAACTGGAACACCGTGGCGCACACCCAGGCGATGTGCCAGCTGTTGACCTCGGCCAGCATCGCCTCGTTGGTCCAGATGGGATGGATGGCGAACGGGACCACCGGCAGGAGCGCCGCCAGCTCGCGCGTCCATGCCGGGGCCGCGGGGGCCGCGCGCCGCGCCAGGCGCCGGGCGCAGGCGTGCATGAAGTAGATCGCCACCGCCGCACCCACCGCGCTCCAGGCGTTGGACGCGTAGGGCCACGGGGCACCCAGGGCGTGGAGCGCGCGGCAGAACAGGTTTCCGGCCAGCGTATAGAGCGGGTAGCCGGTGGGGTGCGCCACGCCGAGGGTCGCGAGCACGAGCGTGAACTCGCTGCCGTCGCCGTCGCCCGAGACCGGCGGGGCGAGCAGCAGGTAGCCGGCCAACGCGATCCCGGCCACCGCCGCGGAGGCGGGCGGGAGCAGCCGGCGGGCCCTCATGAAATCGGCGCCTGCGCGGGCAGGAACGACGCCGAGACCGGGTTCACGCCCTTGAGTACCGCGTCGCGCAGCATCCGCACGGCGTGATAGTGCCACAGACGGAGCACGTGACCCTCGCGCCACTCGCGCGCTCTCACCGCCACGATCCGCCCGCCGGCGTCGAACTCGACCTCGAGCAGGCCGTCGCAGAAGCGCTCGCCCCCGGCGGTGCGCGACAGCTCGTGCACCCGGCCCGCGAATCGTGCCAGGACGCGGTCCCCGGCCGCCTCGACCAGCAGGCCGTCGCCCGGGGCCGCGGCGTCGAAGCTCGCGCGCGTGCCATGGAAGCGCGCCTTGGCCTTCTGGGGTCCGCCCGCCTCGGGGCAGAACGTCTCGCAGTTGCCGCACTCGTTGCAGAAGTCCGCGAACAGGGCCCACTGCTCCTCGCGCGCGACCTCGAAGCGGGCCGGGCGCCGCTCGATTTCCCTCCCCACGATCACCAGGTCCCAGCTGTCGAGCGCCCGCACACCGGTCGGAAGCGCGAAGAACGCGTCGTTCGGGCACACCACGACGCAGGCGTTGCACGAGTCGCAATCGAGCAGGCTGAGCCGGCTCGCCAGCCGGCGCGGCTCGCCGCGGTTCTGCGCCGCGTGATAGCGCGGGTCGAGCGGGAGCCGGGCGGCGTAGGCGGCCAGGTTGCGGAGCGCGGCCGCGCGGACCGACCCGGCATCGGTCGTCCGAGCGGACGCCGCCGCGGGTGCTCCCGGCTCCGCGGCCCTGGCGCGCGCCACGATGTACTCGTCCACGGTGCGCGCCCCGTGGCGCTCCATGTCGGCTTCGAGCGCCTTGAGGTAGCGCGGCAGCCGGCGGTAGCCGGTCGGGCGCAACAGGTCGGTGCAGGCGGTGACCGGGCTCATGCCGCACGCCACCGCCTCGGGAAAGTTCTCGGCGTCGATGCCGGCGCTGAACGAGAGCGGATGGCGGCCGCCGCTCGCCTGGGCGAGGCGGTGGGCCAGGGCCATCGCGATGACGTGGAGCGGCGTGCCCGAGAGATACACCTGCTCCCCGGCGAGCCGGGCCCGATGGTTCCGGACCACCAGCGTGTTGGTGAGCTTGACGCCGAGCGAGAGGCCGGCGCGCGCGGCGCTGCCCGCGAGGCGGTCGAGCATCGCGATCGCGGCGTCCCAGCGGATGTCGGTCTCGAAGGCCTGGCGGTCGAGCCGCAGCTCGTCGTAGCCCAGTCGCCCGCGCAGCAGGTCTTCGACCTGCTCGTAGCCGAGCAGCGTGGGATTGAGCTTGACCACGACGTGGACGTGGTGACGCGCGAACAGGTGCTCGACGATGTGCTCGATCTCGTCGGCGGGGCAGCCGTGAAAGGTCGAGAGCGTCACGGTCGAGCTCACGCGCGCCGGGATCTCGATCGCGACGTGGCCGCGCAATCCGGCCGGCAGCCGGTCGCGCAGGGCCGCGATCGAGCCCCGGGCATCGGCGAGGCCATCGAGGAAGCGCGCGACCGAAGCACTGCGGATGCCCTCGAGGTCGTAGCCCACCGAGGCGTCGAAGCGCGTGTCCTGCTGGGCGGGCGGCCCGCCGCTCACGCCCTGGTGCCGGAGCGCGTGGATGAGGACCCAGGCGGCAACGTACTGCTCGAGCGAGGCTTCGAGTGGGAGTTCCTGCGACCACTCGACGTTGAATCCGAGGTTGGGAGCGTCGATGCATGGCCTCGGGATCGTGAGCTGGTCGAGCACCTGGATGGTCTTGAGCTCGAGGTTTCGGGCCCCCGCGAGCCAGGCGAGCACCAGGTTCTGGGCGAGCTGGGTGTGCGGCCCCGCGGCCGGCCCGGCGGGGTTCGAGGCGCGCTCGCCATGCGGCCTCACCGCCAGGTCGAGCGCATCACTTCCGCGCCAGAACGAGCGACGCGGCAGGTCGAAGATGCGCCGCTCGCGCTCGAGCTCGGCGACCATGCGCGCGAGCAACACCGCGAACGGCTGGGGGGTGAGCGCCGCCATCACCGGGTCTCCATCCGCGCCCACAGGCGCTCCGCCTCGGCGCGGGCGGCGGACCGGATCTCCTCGAGGTCGCCGCAGCACAGCCGTCCTTCCTCGACCACCATCCGCCCGTTCACGCGCACGGCGCGGGCGCGGCAGCCGCCCCCGGCGGCCTCGGGCTCGAGCTCGGTCCGGTCCGAGCCGATCCGCTCCTCCGGGCCGAAGCGCTCGCCCGCGAGCCGTCGGCCGGCCTCGAGCCGCCGGATGACGCCGGCCGCCCCCGCGGGCTCCTCGTGGGTGTGGACCCGCGCCAGCCGCACCAGCGCGTCGGTTTCGGCCTTCAGGTCCGAAGGATAGCCGTCGGTGCCGAGCGCCACTCGCGCACTCGCCCACAGCGCGCGCGGATAGCCCACGCCGTTGCCCTCGTTCGAGCGCGGATTCTGCACCAGCCAGCAGCCGCGCCGCTCGGCGAGCCGCACCTGCGGCTCGCTCAGGTGCACCCCGTGGGCGAGGATCGATCCCGGCCGCAGCGCCCCGAGCTCGAGCAGGCGTTCGAGCGGCCCGCGGTAGCCGCGCTTCATGGCGTCCACGACGTCGGCGGTGTCCTCGGCGACGTGGACGTGGAGCACGGAGTCCAGCTCGTCGCACAGCGCGCCGGCCTCGCGCACAGTGTCGTCTGAGAGCGTGAACGAGGCATGGAGCCCGACTACGCCGCGCACCAGCGGCCGGGTGTTCGAGCGGATGAAGCGCCGGCATTCCTCGAGGCCGCGCCGCGCTTCGTCGCGGCCGCCGTTGCGCTCGGTCGCGCCGTAGCACAGCACCGCCCGCATGCCGAGCTCCTGGCAGGCGTCGGCGATGACGTCGAGCGAGCCCTCGATGAACTCCGGCGACTCGTGGTGGTCCACGAGCGTGGTGGTGCCGTGGAGCAGGGCCTCGGCGACGTAGTAGCGCGCCGCGGCCCGCAGCGCGCGCTCGTCGAGCGCGCGGTCGAGCCGCCACCACACTTGCGCGAGGATGTCGAGAAAGTGCGCCGGCGGCTCGGCGGGCGCCGGCATGTCGAGCGGCACCAGGCCGCTGTAGACGTGGGTGTGGGCGTTGACGCAGCCCGGCACCTGGCGCTGGACCGGCAGCGCGGTCATCGCCAGCTCTCGCGCGGGTGCGCAGTGCGGATCCTTCCGACCGAAAGAGCGCGCGCGGCGGGCGAGTCCTTCATGGGCAGGCTCATGCGGCGCACGCCGTCGAACGCCGCCAGCGCTCCCGCGACCGCGGCGGCCGTGGGCACCAGGCCGATCTCGCCCAGTCCCTTGGCCCCGAACGGCCCTTCGGGCTCGGGTTCCTCGACCAGGATCACCTCGACCGGCGGCATGTCGCGGGCCTTGAGCACGCCGATCTGGTAACGGGAGAACGTCACCGGCATGCCGTCCACGCACGGCAGCTCCTCGGTGAGCGCGTAGCCGAGCCCCATGTGGACGGCGCCCTCGATCTGCCCCGCGCACAGCGTCGGGTTGACCACCCGCCCGACGTCGTGCGCGGCGACGATCCGGGCCACTTTCCCCCCTTCATCCAGAACGCAAACCTGGGTCGCGAACCCATAGCTGGTATGGGTCTTGGCGCGCTCGGGCGGCGTGCCGAGCGGGGTGGTGTCGCGGACCGTGACCTCGCCCGCGAACTCGTGCCCCCCGAGCAGGGCGAGCGTGAGCCCGCGATCGAGTTCGGCCCGCAGTTTGGCCGCGGCCCCCTGGACCGCGCGCCCCCCGAACAGGGTGGCGCGCGAGCCGGTGGTCTGGCCGCAGCCGAGCGCGAAGGTCGCGTCCACCTTGGGCCTGAACACCGAGGCCTGAAGCCCGGTGACCTCGGCCGCGATCTGGATCAGCACGGTCGAGAGCCCCTGCCCCAT
>JBGQIE010000209.1:0-4495 GCA_041498315.1 Candidatus Eiseniibacteriota bacterium | reverse complement strand
GCGCTCGAGGAGGGGATGCGCCGCAGCCTGCGCTGGGTGTTCGAGAACGGCGGCCTGTGAGCGCCCCGCGGGAACGGTTCGGGCGGTTCGCGCGCGCATGAACGTCCTGGTCACCGGCGGCGCGGGCTACTTCGGCACCGTGCTGCGCCAGCGCCTGCTCGCGCGCGGCTGCTCGGTGCGCACCTTCGACCTGGTGCGGCCCGACGATCTCGAGACCGGCGAGGAGGCGGTGCAGGGCGACATCCGCGACGCCGCCGCGATCGCCGCCGCCTGCCGCGGGATCGAGATCGTCCACCACAACGTCGCCCAGGTTCCACTCGCCAAGAACCGCCATCTGTTCGAATCGGTCAACATCCAGGGCACCGAGAACCTGCTCGAGGGCGCGCGGGCCGCGGGGGTGCGCAAGGTGGTCTACACCTCGTCGAGCGCGGTGTTCGGGGCGCCGCGCACGAACCCCGTCACCGAGGACACCCCGCCCGCGCCCGCCGAGGCCTACGGCCGCGCCAAGTACGAGGGCGAGCGCCGCTGCCAGACCTTCATCGCCGCGGGGCTCGACGTCAGCATCGTGCGCCCGCGCACCATTCTCGGCCACGGCCGGCTCGGCATCTTCCAGATCCTGTTCGAGTGGGTGCGGTCGGGATACAACATCCCGGTGCTGGGGACGGGCGAGAACCGCTACCAGTTCGTCCACGCCACGGATCTGGCCGAAGCCTGCATCCTGGCCGGCGAGCGCGCGGGGGCTTCGCTCTACCATTGCGGCACGGACCGCTTCGGCACCATGCGCGCGACCCTCGAGGCGCTGTGCCGCCATGCCGGCACCGGCTCGAAGGTGCGCAGCGTCCCGATGGCGCCGGCGGTGCTCGCGATGCGGCTCACGAGCGCCATCGGGCTCTCGCCGCTCGGGCCCTACCATGCCCTCATGTACGGGCGCTCGATGTACTTCGATCTCGCGAAGATCACGCGCGAGCTGGGCTGGGCGCCGCGCTACTCGAACCAGGAGATGTTCATCGAGAGCTACGAGTGGTATCTCGCGAACCGCGAGCGCGTGCTGGCCTCGAGCGGCGCCAGCCCCCACCGCTCGGCGGTCCGGCAGGGCGTGCTGGGCCTGCTGCGGCGGCTGCTGTAGGTTCGCGCGCGTGAGCACGACCGCGGGAGCGTTTGCTTGAGGCGCGCGGGCTGGTGGCTGGTCGCGCTCGGCGTGCTCTCGAGCGCGGGTTTCCTCGCCCTGGCGTTGTGGCATCGCGACCTCTCGCGCGTCGCCGGGGCGGTCGAGGGCGCGCGGCTCTGGCCCTGGCTGCCGCTCGCGGTGGCAAGCTACCTGCTCGGCCACCTGGTGCGCGGCGCGCGGCTGCGCCGGCTCGTGAGCCGCGAGGCCACACTCTCGCTGCCCGGGGCGACCGGGATCGTGGTCGTGGGCTACGCGGTCAACAACGTCCTGCCGGTGCGCCTGGGCGAGCTGGCGCGCGCCTGGATGCTGCGCGAGAAGAGCGGCCTGCCGTTCGTCCAGAGCCTCACCGTGACCTTCCTCGAGCGCCTGCTCGACGGCCTGGTGCTGCTCGGGCTCCTGGCCCTGACCCTGCTCGCGAGGCCGGCCCAGGGATGGCTGCCCGCCACACTGGGATGGCTCGGGGTGCTGCTGGGCCTCGCCGCCTTCGCGGTGCTGCTCGCCGTGCTCGCGCCCGGCTACGTGATCGGGCGGGCGAGCCGGGTGACGAACCGTCTGGCGCCTGCGCTTCACGACCGCACGGTGCGCGCGGTGAGCGCGATGGTGAGCGGCGTCGCCTACCTGCGCCGGCCGCTCGATACGCTCGCGATCGTCGGGCTCACGGTCGTGGTATGGCTGCTCGAGGCCGGCATGTACCTGTGCCTGCTGCCCGCCTTCGGCCTCGCGGCCGCACCCTGGACTGCGGTGCTCGCGATGTCGGCGACCAACCTCGGGATCCTGATTCCCTCGACCCCGGGCTTCATCGGGCCCTTCGACTTCTTCTGCATGCAGGCGCTGGTCTCGACCGGCGTGTCCGCCGACACCGCCCTCAGCTACGCGCTGGTCGCCCACCTCGCCTTCCTGGTCCCGATCACGCTGTGGGGCGTGGGCGTGCTGCTCGCCCACGGGCTCACGATCGGGCGCGCCGTGCGTCTCACGCGCGAGACGCGCGCGGCCGACACGCCGCCCGCCCTGCCCGCGGCCCTGGCCGGCATCGCCACCGTGCTCGGGCGCGCCGCGGCGCCACCCGCCCCGGTGCGGCCCTCGCGCTTCATGCGGGCGCTCGCCGAGTCACTGGTGCCCGTGGACGACGACGGGCTCGCGGGCGAGGAGCGCCGCGCCGCGATCGATCAGGTCGCGGAGTTCGTCCAGGGCCAGATCGACGCGCTGCCGCTCAGGCTCACGACGCTGTTTCGCGTGGGGCTGCTCGGCTTCCGGGCGGCCACGCGCGTCGCGACCCTGCGCGGCTTCTGCGAGCTCGAGCCCGAGCGCCGGCGCCGCTGGGTCGAGGGCTGGGCCTACGGCCGCGTGAGCCTCGCGCGCCAGCTCTTCCGCGGTCCGCGCAGCACGGCGCTGCTCGCCTACTACGAGCTGCCCGCGGTGCGCTCGAGGCTCGATCGGGCGGACGGTCCGCGCGCGGGGGCCCGGTGAGCGCCGCCGCCGCAGCCCCGCGCCGCGTCCAGGTGCTGGTCGTCGGCTCGGGCGCGGGCGGAGCCGTGACCGCGCTCGAGCTGGCGCGCGCCGGCCACGAGGTGCTGGTGCTCGAGGAAGGCGGACGCCACGGCCTCGAGGACTACGGCCGCTCGCCGACCGAGGCGATGAAGCAGCTCTATCGGCGCCGCGGCATGACGCCGATCCTGGGGCGCACGCCGATCGGCTACGTCGAGGGCTGCTGCCTGGGCGGCAGCACCGAGATCAACAGCGGCTTCTGGCACCGGGCGCCGCGCGACATCCTGCTGCGCTGGAAGGCGCACTACGACCTGTGCGACGCCTCCGAGGCCGAGCTCGAGCCCCACTACGCCTGGGCCGAGCACATGCTCGGGGTGGCGCGTTCGCAGCCGCCGTGGCCCGCCGGGACCCAGGTGTTCGCGCGCGGCATCGAGGCGATGGGCTGGTCGTACGAGGAGGTCGCGCGCGCCGCTCCCGGTTGTCGCAACACCAACACTTGCGCCCAGGGCTGCCCGACCGGCGCCAAGCAGGGCATGAGCCGCAGCCTCCTGCCCCAGGCCGAGGCCGCCGGGGCGCGCGTGGTCGCCGGCAGCCGCGTGCTGCTGCTGCCGCGCCGCCACGGGCGCGTCGAAGGCGCGGTCGCCAGCATCACGGGGCCCGACGGCGTCGCGCAGGTGGTGCGCATCGAGGCCGACCAGGTGTTCGTGTGCGCCGGCCCGACCGAGACCCCGGCGCTGCTCCAGCGCAGCGGCATCCGCTACCACGTCGGCAACACCCTGCGCATCCATCCCTACCTCAAGGTCGCCGCGCGCTTCCGCGAGCCGATCGACGCCGAGGCCAGCGTCCTGCCGCTGCTCCAGGTCAAGGAGTTCGGTCCCGACCTCTCGCTCGGCGGGGCCTACTTCACGCGCGGGCACCTGGCGATGACGCTGAGCGAGAACTGGCCGGCCGCGCGCGCCGAGATGGCGCACCACCGGCACTTCGCCCAGTACTACGTCGGGGTGCGCGGCAGCGGACGCGGCTCGGTGCGGCCGACGATGTTCGGGCCCGACCGCACGCTGATCCGCTACGAGCTTTCGGACATCGACCTCTACAACCTGAGCGTGGGGCTCGCGCGGCTTTCGACCCTGCTGCTCGCCGGCGGCGCCGAGGCCGTCCACCCGTCGGTCCACGGCGTCGGGGCGATCCGCAGCGAGGTCGATGCGATCCGCTGGCTCGACCAGCGCCTGGCGCGCTCGAGCCTCGGGCTCGTGACGGTGCACGCGTTCTCGTCCTGCCCGATGGGCGAGCGGCGCGACCGCTGCGCGGCCGACTCGTACGGCCGCGTCTACGGTTACCGCAACCTGCGCATCAACGACGCCAGCATGCTGCCCGACTCGCCCGGGGTGAACCCGCAGGCCACGGTCATGGCGATGGCGCGCCGCAACGCGCTGCAGTACGCGCGCGAAGGGCGCGGGCGGGCCTGAGCGCCGGGCGGGCGAGCCGAGGGGCGCGGCCGCTCCGAACGCACGATGGCATCGGGGCGCCTAGGCGCAGTTGCACTTCCCCCGGATGTAGGACGAGTCGCGCGAATACTCGACGTCGACATCGGGGAAGGCCGCGGCGCCGTGCTGGTCCATGCCGGGGATGAATATCTGCATGACATCCTGGGGCGGTGTGTACCCGGCTCCCCCGTCCCGAGCGGCCTTGCCCGTCACCTCGGCGCGCCGGCCCGGTCCGGCCCAGGCGAGCAGCGGAGACTGCAGCTCGGCCGAGACGATCCGATTCGATTCGCCCCATTCGTACGGCACCGCGCACCACAGCTTGAGCACGTAGCCGAAGTCGAGGCCGGCCTCGTGGGCG
>JBGQIE010000208.1:0-4541 GCA_041498315.1 Candidatus Eiseniibacteriota bacterium | reverse complement strand
GTTGAGCACGGTGCGCCTGCCCCACGCTCGATCCCGGGGCGGGCTCAACGTGCCGCTGGGCGGGGGCGGCTATTTCCGACTCTATCCCTACAGCCTGACTCAGGCGCTCACGCGGCATCTGCACCGCCAGGAAGCCCAGGGCCTCATCTTCTATGTACATCCGTGGGAATACGATCCCGGCCACCCACGGGTGCCGATGCCGCGCCTGGTGCCCCGCATCACCCACTACCTCAACCTTGCATCCACCGCCAGCAAGACCGAAAGACTCCTGCGGGATTTTTCGTTCACCACTATGTCCGAGGCGTTCGGGGATCAGTTCGCGCCCCATGCTCCATGCGCATCTACGTCCTGACCCAGGAAGACGCGTTCTATATTCCGCTCATTCTTGATCACGTGCTGGACACATTCCGCGACGTGGTGGGTATCGGCATCGTTCCAGGCGAGCTGCGTTCGCGCAATTTGCGCCGTTATCTGAAAACGATGGGCGCGCGCGACTTCGTAATTCAATCTCTAAATCTGGTGCGCCATCGCTTCATGGATCGACTCGGCGGGGTGGTGGGCTCGACCCGCAGCTGGTCGGTTGCGGGCGCTGCCCGGCGGGCCGGCGTGGCCCGCGAAGCGGTGCCGCGGGTGAACGATCCTGTGTTCCTCGGGCGGCTTCGCGCCGCCGGGGTCGACCTGATCGTGTCTATCGCGTGCCCACAGCGCCTGGGCCCCGAACTGCTGCGGCTGCCCTCGCGAGGCTGTATCAACCTTCACGGCGCGCTCCTGCCCCGCTACCAGGGCATGCTCCCGTCCTTCTGGGTGCTCGCCAACGGCGAGGCCACGACCGGCGTGACGGTGCACTGGATGGACGAACAGATCGACCGCGGCGACATCCTGGTCCAGCAATCGTTGTCGATCGAGCCGTGGGACACCGTGCACTCGCTGGTGCGACGTTCGAAGGTCCTGGTGGGAAGGCAGTTGCTGGTGAGCGCCATCGGGCTGATCGAGCGCGGCCAGGCTCCGCGCACGCCCATGGATCACGCCAAGGCCAGCTACTACTCCTACCCCGACGCCGACGCGGTGCGGCGCTTCCGCGCTCACGGCCGCCGCTTCATCTGAGCGGCGATGGTGGGCGCGGAAGACGATCCTTACTCACCCGCTCTTGATTCGCACTTGGACCATGACCTAGTCGGCGGGGGACCATGATCGTGACGGCCGCGCGGCACGATTCGTCGCGGGCTGGACAACCCGCACCGCGCCCCTTAGCCTGCGGCGGTGGTCGAATCTTCGCACTCCAGTCGCCCCGCACTGATCGCGGCCGTCGTCGTCACGCACGATTCTTCCCCCGTGCTCCCGGGCTGCCTCGCCGCACTAGGAGCGGCCGCGCCGCGCCGCGGGCTCGAGATCACGGTCGTGGACAACGCCAGCGCGGACGGTAGCGCCACGCTTGCCGAGACCGCGCCCGGCGTGGGGCGGGTCGTGCGGCTGGCCCTCAATCGTGGGTTCGCGGCGGGGGTCAACGCCGGGCTCGCCGGCGCGCGCCAGCCGTGGCTCGCGGTGGTTAATCCCGATGTCGAGCTGCCAGGGGGCGCGCTCGACCGCCTCGCCGACGTCCTGGAGGGCCACCCGCGCGCCGCGCTTGTCGGCCCGCGCGTGCGGCTGCCCGGAGGGCGAGTCGAAGCGAGCGCGGGTTGGTTCCCGACGCTGGCCCGCGAACGCGTTCACGCCTGGCTGCTCGACCGCCTCGCCGGCTGGCCCGGGCGGCGCCGCGAATTCCCCATGGCGACCGCCCCGGTGGACTGGGTTTCAGGCTGCGCGTGGCTCGTGCGCGCTGAGGCATTCCGCCTCGCGGGCCCGCTCGACGAGGGCTACTTCATGTACGTCGAGGATGTCGACTACTGCCGCCGTCTGTGGGACGGGGGCTGGGAAGTCCTGGCGACCCCCGAGGTCGAGGTGCTCCATCGGCGCGGCCAGGGCTCCCGCGACACCGCCCTGCAGCCGGCCGACGGAGGCGCAGCCCTGGTGCGCTATTTCGAGAAGTTCCGGCCCGATGAGGCCGCGGCGCTGCGGCGCGTGCTGGCACGTGGCTGGAGGCTGCGACGCGCGTATCACGCCGCGCGCGCTCGACTCGGTTACCGGCCTGCGGCGATGCTCGCGCGCCGATATGGCCTCGCGCTCGAGCGGCTCTCGTGCGCCTGAGGGCGCGCACCGGCCGGTGGCGGAGCGCGGCGCCCGGAGACGGAGTCGCGTGACGATCGCCTACGACCTGCGCTACGCCGCCGATCATTTTACGGGCATTGGCACCCATGCGTACTGTCTGCTCGAGGCGCTGGTCGGAATCCCGGGACCCGAGCGCTATGCGGTGCTGTGGAACCCGGCGCTCACGAACTCGAGGTTCGACTTCTCGGAACTCCGGCGCCATCCCCGGGTCGATTGGATCGAGCGCGACTTCGGTCCGCTCGGACTGTCCTCGCTGTGGAACGTGGGGCGCTTGCTGCGCGAGCGCCGTCCCGTCGTGTATTACAGCCCGTTCTACCTGATGCCCTTCCGGTCCGGCTGCCCGTGCGTGCTCACGCTCCACGACGTGCGGCCGCTGCGGTTGCCCGGCGGGCTCAAATTCTGGCGGCGCGCGCTCTACCATCTCTCCATGGCACGCGCGACCGGGGCGCGCTTCATCGTGACCGCGAGCGAATTCAGCGCGCGCGAAATGAAGGAGTTGTCGCCGTTCGAGGCCGGCCGGATCCGGGTCGTCAAACTCGGGATCCCATCCTCCAGAGTGGGGCTCTCGCCTCGGCGGCCTGCCGGGGCTCCCCCGGGGGCGTTTGCGCTGGTGGTCGGGATCAATCTGCCTCACAAGAACCTCGCCACCCTGGCTGCGGTCTGGAGCGGGTTCGCGGAGACACCACCCCTGCATCTGGTCGCCGCGGGTCCAGTGGATCCCCGCTACCCGGATCTGCGTGCGCTGGCCGGCCGCCGTACCGGGGGCCGCGTCACGAGCCTTGGTCGCGTGGGAGAGGACGAGCTGGAATGGCTCTACCGCAACGCAACGCTGGTGTTGTTTCCGACTCTCTACGAGGGCTTCGGGCTCCCGATGGTCGAGGCATTCGCCCACGGCGTGCCGGTTCTGGCATCCGACATCCCCTCGCTCCGTGAGGCGGGCGAGGGCGTCGCGCGCTTCGTCGGGCCCCTCGACAACGCGGCCTGGGCGGGCGAGGTGTGCAAGCTGGCGAGCGATCCCGAGGCCCGGCATTCGATGGCGGACGCGGGCCGCGTGCGCGCCGCGGAGTTCACCTATGAGCACACCGCACGCGCGACGCTCGAGGTCTTGCGCGAGGCGGCCGGCGTGCCGGCTGGGGTCCTGTCCCCCGTGATCCCATGAGGATCGTGCACCTCTTCAAGGACTACTTTCCGCCGGTGCGTGGTGGCATCGAGCAGACGGTATCCCGCATGGCGCGTGCTCAGGCGGCGAGCGGCAACGAGGTCACCGTGCTCACCTCGGCGAGCGGTGGGCGCCGCAGTGCCGTCGAGAAGGTCGAGGCGGTGCGGGTGGTGCGTTGCGCCGAATGGGCGCGCCTGGCGTCGACTCCGCTCTGCCCGGGCATGCCACGAGCGCTCGCGCGTCTTTCCGCCGATATCTTCCATCTGCACTATCCCAGCCCCCCGGGTGAAATCAGCTGGCTCCTGGCGCGCCCGCGCGGGGCCATGGTTGTGACCTACCATGCGGATGTCGTGCGGCAGGCTGCGGTGATGCCGTTCTACCGGCCGTTCGTGCGCGCGATCCTCGCGCGCGCCGCGGTCATCATGCCGACCTCCGAGGCCTACATCGGCCGCTCGCCCTTCCTGCGCCCGCACCGCGCGAAGTGCCTGGTCGTGCCGCATGGCGTGGATCTGGAGCGCTTCGATGGCCTCGACCGCATGGCGGGCCGCGTCGTGGAGCTGCGCGAGCGCTACGGCACGCCGCTCGTGCTCTTCGTGGGCCGCCTTCGTTATTACAAGGGGCTCGACGTGCTGCTCGCGGCCATGCCGGCCATCCGGGGACGGCTGGTGATCGTGGGCGATGGTCCCGTGGGGGACCGCCTGCGACGCCAGTGCTCCTCCATGGGACTCGATGGGCGCGTCACATTCGCGGGCGCGGTGAGCGACGATGCCCTCCTCGACCATCTCGCCGCGGCCGATCTGGGCGTCATGCCTTCGACGCGGACCAACGAGGCCTGGGGCATGGCGATGGTCGAGATGATGGCGGCCGGGCTGCCGGTCGTGTGCACCGAGCTCGGCACCGGCACCACGTTCGTGAACCGCGACGGTGAGACGGGCCTGGTCGTGCCCCCGGGTGACCCCATTGCACTCGCCACCGCCATCAACCACATACTCGGAGACGAGTCGCTGCGAAGACAGCTCGCCGCGGGCGCGTCTCGCCGCGCGCACGCGCTGTTCTCGCGCGAGGCCATGATGACGGGCGTGGGTCAGGCCTACGCACGCGCGCTCGCCGGGTAAGCGGCGAATCAGTTCATGAGCACGAGCCTTCGCGTCTCCACCAGGCCGCCAGCCTCGAGGCG
>JBGQIE010000207.1:0-4619 GCA_041498315.1 Candidatus Eiseniibacteriota bacterium | reverse complement strand
AGAGCTGCTTGCGGTCGAAGAAATGCCAGCCGTCGAGCCCCGCTTCGACCGAGGCGCTGTTGAGCTGGTCGCGCAGGTGGCCGTCATCGAAGCGCCGCGACACCACCGAGGTCATGAAGCCCAGCCCGTGCTGCTGTTTCGGGAACTCCTTCTGGGTGCGCACCAGTCCGTAGTAGGTGAGCGGCTCGACCTCGGCGCTCGAGAACGCCCCGCTGCCGTAGAGCTTGGCCGATTCCCTCGCGGTGAGCGCGTGGAGCGTGCCGAAGTTCCACCCCGGCGCGAGCTTGCCGGTGAGCTTGGCGGCCCCGAGGATGCGCGTGCCGGTCGGCACGTCCGCGAAGGCCGAGTCGGGCACGACCCCCTCGGGATTGCGGCCGATCCGGCGGCTGTAGAAGAAGGTCGGCTCGGGCCAGTTGAAGCCCCAGTAGTCGTTGGCGCCCTCGTTCCCGAAGCTGAAGATGCGCGAGTTCTCGACGAAGAACGGGCGCTTCTCCGGAAAGTAGGTCTCGACGTCGGTCCGGTTCACGACCGCCGGGTCCACCTCGACCTGGCCGAAATCGGGATTCAGGGTGGCGTTGAGGGTCAGGTTGCCGCCCACCCCCATGCGCAGGTCGCCGCCCCCGCTGGGCTTGTAGCGCGAGCCGTCGTTGAACGGGTCGCCGCGATCGTGGTCCAGGTACTCGGCCTTGCCGGTCACGTAGGGCATCAGCTCGATCGGGCGGCCCGCGTGCACCCCGTCCACGTCGACCAGATCCGGGAAGCGCGACACGAACCCGCTCTCGTTCTTGGGCGGAATGACGAGGTAGGCAATCTCGCTGCGGCGCGTCAGCTCGCGCCGGAAGTTGATGCCCCACACGTAGCGGTCGCGGCGCTCGAAGCGGAGCTGCGAGAGCGGAATGCGCATCTCGGCGGTCCAGCCATCCTTGTCGACGCGCGCCCGGCCCTGCCAGACGCCATCCCAGGCGTTGTCGTCCCAGCTGTCGTTGAAGAGCGTGCCGTCGTACTGGACCCCCGAGGCGTTGACCATGAAGTAGTAGCCGCTCCGATGGTCGTGAAACGGATCCAGGAACACGGCGAACCGGTCGGCCGAGATGCTGACGTCGCGGCGGCACAGGCGCGCGACGATCGAGTCGGGGTGGGAGTCGTACATGCGCGCCCCGACGTAGATCGCGTCGTCGTCGTAGGCGACGCGCACCTCGGTGCGCTCGGTCGCCGGCGCGCCCTCGACCGGGTCGCGCTGGGTGAAGCGCGTGACCGGGGCTCCGCCCTGCCACACGGCTTCCGAGAGCACGCCGTCGATGCTGATGGGTCCGTCGAGCCGGATGGCATGGACCGTGAGGTCCGATGGGTTGAGCGCGACGGCGGCGGACGGGGCGGCGAGGGCCGGGGGCGGCGCAGCCGAATCCGGCGCGGCCGTCCCGGGGCGGTCGGGAGACGCCGCCGCGCCCGTCGCGATCGCGGCGCACAGCGTGCAGGTCAGCAGGGAGAGGCGCATGGGGAGTCCCTCGATCTCGAACCATCACGGCGGCTGTGACGCGACACTTAGACCGGGACTTCGCGGCGAAGGTTGGAATCGCATCCGCACGCGCGGGGGGTCACGGGAGCACCTGAACTACGCGGCAGATTGCCCCGCGGTTGCGCGGCGCGGCCACACGCAACCGACCAGCGGGGCCGATTGCGGGACGAGCGGACGAACGCCGGGGGGGCGGCGCGCCCGATGTTCCGACCCTGCAAAGCGACCGCGCTCAGGCCTTTCCGAACAGGCGGATGAACTCGGGGTGCTCGTGCAGGCTCACGAGATCGGGATCGCGCCGGGGCCAGTCCGCCACGTACGTGGGCACGTTCTTGATGCCCTCCTTGAGCTCGGCGAAAGCACGCTCGGTCATGCCCAGCTTCACGAAGGCGCACGCCGCGTTGTAGCGGATGCGACCGTCATCGGGCGCCAGCGCGATCGAGCGCTCGATTTGCTCCAGCCCCTGTTTGCGTTCGCCCAGCTCGATCAGGTTGCTGGCCAGGATGGTGCGCGCGTGCACGTTGCCCGGGTCGCGGCGCACGGCCTCGAGCGTCAGGTCGCGGCTCAGCGCCAGCATGCGCTCGCTGTCGGCGTGGCGCCCGAGCAGCTCGTAGCAGTGCCTGAGCCAGGTGACGCCGATGTAGCTTTCCGGGTGATCCCGGACCAGGCGCTCGAGGATCGTCAGCGCCTGCTCGGGCTTCCCCAAGGTCATGTAACTCCAGCCCGCCCACTCGAGCAGTTGGACGTTCTGGGGGCTCCGCTTCATGATCCACTCCAGGGTCTTGAGTAGCTCGGCCGGCTGCCCGCGGAGCCGCTGGATCATCGCCACCACGACGTGGGCCTCGACCAGGTCGGGCTCGAGCTCGAGGGCGCGCCGGGCGTGCGGCAGCGCCAGGTCGGCGACCTCGAGCCCGGCCCACCACGCCATGCCGCGGCGCGCGTAGCATTCGCCCAGCGTGGCGTGGGCGAGCGCGAAATCGGGGTCGCGCTCGATCGCGCTCTCGAGCAGCACCTCGGCGCGCAAGTTGGCCTCCCGCGTCATGCGGTCGAGCTGCTCGCGCCCCTTGAGGTAGAGCTCGTAGGCCTCGCGGTCGCGGGTCGGGGCGCGGTCGAGCATCTCGCGCTCGCCGGGCTTGAGCCTCACCTGGAGCGCGTCCACGATGCGCTTCGACACCTCGGCCTGGACGTCGAACAGGTCTTCGAGCGTGCGGTCGAAGCGCTCGGCCCACAGGACGTGCCCGTCCGCGGCACGGATGAGCTGGGCGCTGATGCGCGCGCGATTTCCCGCCCGGCGCACGCTGCCCTGGAGCACGTAGTCGACGTTGAGCTCGCGCGCGAGCGTGCGCGGGGGCACCACGCGGTCGCGGTAGGGCATGACCTCGGCGCGCGAGGTGACGCGCACTTCCTCGACGCGCGTGAAGTCCACGATCAGGTCCTCGGTGAGGCCCGCGGCGAGAAACGCGTCGCCGGGATCGGCGCTCAGCACCTCGAAGTAGAGCACCGCAAGGCTCGGGATCGCTGGGGCCGCCGGCGTCGGGGCCGCGCCGCCCACGCGGCACGCCTCGCAGTTCGCGAGATCGGCGAGCAGGTCCTCGGCGCGCGCGTAGCGGTGGACCGGGTCCTTGCGCAGCAGCTTCATGATCATGAAGTCGAGATCGGAGCCCACCTCGCGCCGGCGCGTGGCGGGGGAGGCCGGCTGCTCGTTGAGCACCCGGTTCGCGACCGCCTCCCAGCTCGCGCCCGCGAACGGAGACTCGCCCGTGAGCGCCTCGTAGAGGATGACCCCGAGCGCCCACAGGTCGGAGCGGTTGTCGGGCGGCTGGCCCCGGAGCTGCTCCGGGCTCATCGACAGCGGCGTCCCGATCGTGGCCCCGGTCGCGGTCATGCGCGGCGTGCCGCGCACCGCGGCCACGCCGAAATCGAGGATCTTGGGACCGCGCGCCGTGAGGATGATGTTCGCGGGCTTGAGGTCGCGGTGGACGATCCCGAGCGCGTGGACCTCGGCGAGCGCGTCGGTGATGCGGGTCGCAATGTCGAGCACCTCGCCGACCGGGAGCGGCCCGCGGGCGAGCCGCTGTTCGAGCGTCTCCCCCTCGACGCGCGGCATGACGAGGTAGGGCCGGCCATCGGCGAGCCCCGCCTCGTAGACCGCCACGACCGCGGGATGATCCACGCTCGCCGCGGCCTGCGCCTCGCGGAGCAGCCTCGCGACCGCCTCGGGGTCCTCGGCGAGGTGCCGGGGCAGCAGCTTGATCGCGACCTGGCGTGGCAGCTGGGTGTCCTCGGCGAGCCACACTTCGCCCATCGCCCCGCGCCCGAGGACCTCGAGCAGGCGGTAGTGGGACACGATCTCGGCGGGCCGGGGCACGGTGGTCATGGCGCTGAGACTACCGCCCCGCGACGCCGCGCGACAACGGCTGCTCACGCCTCCCGCAGCACGCGCGCGAGCTGGGCCGCGACGCGCGCGTTGTTCCGCAGCAGCGCCAGGTTCGAGAACACGGTGCGGCCCTCGGTGAGCGCGCGCAGCCGCTCGAGCAGGAAGGGCGTGACCTCGCGGCCCCGCACGCCCCGCTCCGCGGCTTCGGCGATCGCGCGCTCGAGCGCGGGCTCGTAGAGTTGCTCCGGCATCTCGTGCTAGGCCGGGATCGGGTTCCCGACCACGATGCCGGTCACGCTCCCGAGCGCCCAGTGGGCGCGCGCCGCCCGGGCCAGCCCCTCGAGGGAATCGAACGCCTGGTCCACCGGCAGGCCGCTGTCGCGCCGGTAGAAGGCGGGGAAGCGCCCGGTCTGGAACCCGTACACCGGGACCCCGAGCGTTTCGAGCATCTCGACGGTGCGGGGCAGATCGAGCACCGCCTTGGCGCCCGCGCACACCACCGCGACCGGGTAGCGCGCGAGTGCCAGGAGATCGGAGGAGACGTCGCCGCTCGTGGCGGCACCGCGGTGGACGCCGCCGATCCCGCCGGTCGCCAGCACCTCGATGCCGCAGCGCGCGGCGATCTGGACGGTCGCCGAGACGGTCGTCGAGCCCGGCCGGCCCGAGGCCACGCCCGCGGCGAGGTTGCCGAGGTTGAGCTTGGCGGGCCGCTCGGCCGCGGCGAGCCGT
>JBGQIE010000206.1:0-4627 GCA_041498315.1 Candidatus Eiseniibacteriota bacterium | reverse complement strand
CCGGGTGAGCTCGCCGCCCTCGGCGGCGGCCTTCTCGCGGACGTAGGCGGACACCGGTCGCATCTTGCCCGCGCCGCGCCCGAGGCCTCTGGATGCTTTCATGCGCGGCAGTCTAGCCCGGAACTCCAATGATTCGTAGCCGATACGAGGGCATGCGCGCGGCCCCTTGAGCCCGCGGGCCGGCGTGCTACCATGACCGCCGTGCCCGACCGTTTGAGGCGCCTGATGCTCGGCGCCCCGCGTGATCTGCGCGATCCCCGCACCTTCCACGCCATTTCGCTCATCGCCCTGCTCGCCTGGGTTGGCTTGGGCGCCGATGGGCTCTCGTCGTCGGCCTATGGCCCGGACGAGGCCTTCCGGGCGCTCGGGTCCCACACCTACCTCGCGATCGCGCTCGCGCTCGCGACCGCGCTGACCGTGATCGTCATCTCGGTCGCCTATTCCCAGATCATCGCCCACTTTCCCTTCGGCGGCGGCGGCTACGTCGTGGCGAGCAAGCTGCTCGGCCCCACCGCCGGGGTGGTGTCGGGGGGGGCCCTCCTGGTCGACTACATGCTCACGATCTCGGTCTCGATCGCGAGCGGGGCCGACCAGGTCTTCAGCGTGCTGCCGCCCGGAGCCGCAGAGCACAAGCTGCTGGTCGAAGCGGTCGTCATCGGCGCGCTCGTGATCCTCAACCTGCGCGGGGTGCGGGAATCCGTGATCGTGCTGGCCCCGATCTTCGGCCTGTTCGTCGTCACCCACGCGGTGCTCATCTTCGGGGCCATCGGAGCGCATGGTGCCGCCCTGCCGCAGGTCACCCACGAGGTCGGCAGCGGGTTCCAATCCGGGTTCGCCGTGCTCGGGCTGCTGGGGCTGGGCGGCATCTTCATGCGCGCCTACTCCATGGGTGCGGGCACCTACACCGGCATCGAGGCGGTCTCGAACGGCCTCCAGATCATGCGCGAGCCCAAGGTCCAAACCGCGCGCCGCACCATGCTCTACATGTCGGTCTCGCTCGCGCTCACCGCCAGCGGGATCCTGGTGTGCTACCTGCTCCTCCACGTTTCCCCCGAGCCGGGGAAAACGATGAACGCCGTGCTGCTCGAGCGCTTCGCCGGGGCGTGGCGGCCGGGCGGCCTGCCGCTCGGCACCGCGTTCGTCGTGCTGGCGCTGGTCGCCGAGGCGGCGCTGCTGTTCGTCGCCGCCCAGGCCGGCTTCATCGACGGCCCGCGGGTGATGGCGAACATGGCGCACGACTCCTGGCTGCCGCATCGCTTCGCGCAGCTCTCGAGCCGGCTCACGATGCAGAACGGCGTGCTCCTGATGGGTGGGGCATCGCTGGTGGTGCTCTACTACACCCACGGCGACATCACCGCGCTGGTCACGATGTATTCGATCAACGTGTTCATCACCTTCTCGCTCTCGCAGCTCGGCATGCTGCGCTACTGGACACAGCGCGCGGGGCCGGGCCGGCGGCGCGGGTTCCTCATCCACGGCATCGCGTTCGCGATGTGCGCGGGGATCCTGGTCGGCACGCTGATCGAGAAGGGGCGACAGGGCGGCTGGGTGACCCTGGTCGTGACCGGGGCGCTGATTGGACTCTGCTTCTGGATCCGCGGCCACTACCAGGCAGCGCGCCGCAGCCTGCGCGCGCTCGACGATGCGCTCGCCGATCTGCCGCTGCTCCCGCACCCCGCGCCGCCGCCGATCGATCCCAAGCGGGCGATCGCGGTCGCCCTGGTCGGCCCCTACGGCGGGCTCGGGCTCCACGTCGTACTCGATTCGCAGCGCCTCTTTCCCCAGCAGTACTCGCAGTTCCTGTTCGTCTCGGTCGGGGTGGTGGACTCGGCGACCATGAAGGGGGTCGAGGAGGTGGATCGCGTGGCCGCCGAGACCGAGGCCTCGCTCAAGCGCTACGTCGAGTTCGCGCACGCGCTCGGGTTCCCGGCCGAGTACCGCATGAGCATGGGCACCGAGGCGGTCGCCGAGCTCGAGCGCATGGCCCAGCAGATCGCCCGCGAGTTCCCGCGCGCCGTGTTCTTCGCGAGCCGGCTGGTGTTCCAGGAGGAGCGTTGGTACCAGCGCTTCCTGCACAACGAGACCCCGTTCGAGATCCAGCGCCGGCTTCAGTTCTCGGGGCTCAACACCATCGTCATGCCGGTGCGCGTGCTCGCCCCACGCCGGGGCTGAACGAGACAGGTCAGGCGGCGTCCAGGCCGCTGCCCGATCCGAGCGCCTCGCGCGCGATGTCGCGGGCGTAAGGATCGGGCGAGGTGTCGGCGATCCGCCGCAGCGCCGCCCGTCCCGACTCGCCCAGCTCCCACAGCGCGTAGGCGGCGTGGCGCCGCACCCACCACGCGCGATCGCCGAGGCGCGCCGCGAGCGGCTCGAGTGCCGCCGCGGCCGCGGGCTGCCCGGCCGCCGCGATGCGTCCCAGCGCCCAGGCGGCCACCGCGCGCACCGGCCATACCTCGTCATCGAGCGCCACGATGAGCGCGCGCACCGCCGATTCCGCCTCGAGCCGGCCGAGCGCGCGTGCCGCCGCGACGCGCAGCTCGGGCTGCGCGCTCGTGAGCCTGCTCTCGATCGCCGGGGTCGCGGGCGTGTGACCGCCGAGCCCTAAGGTCTCGATGAGCGTCCGCTCGAGGCCGGGCTCGCCTGCAGAGATTTCGAGGGCGCGCGCGAGCACCGGCAGCGCCCCGCGCCCGTAAGCCTGGAGCGCCGCCACGCGGGCGCCGGGGGTGCGCCGCGCCCAGGCCTCGGGGTGGGCGAGGAGCCAGTGGAGCGCGCGGGCGTCGCGGTAGCGGCCCAGGGCCGCGGCCGCGGCCAGCGTGACCAGCTCGGGCCCATGCACCAGTGCCGCCCGAAGCGCGCGCCGGGAAGCGGGCTCGACGATCAACGCGAGCCTTCGGGCGGCGAGCTCGCGGCGCCACGGGGAATCATCGCGCAGCGCGCGCCGCTCGCGCTTGGTGTGCGGGCTGCCATCCAAAGCCTCCGAGAGCGATCGCCGCCTGCGGCGGAGCGCCTCGAGCGGCACGGCCTCGAGCGCGCTCCAGAACGCCCCGGCCTCGGCGCGCGCGATCGCGGCCCGCAGCTCGCGCGCGGGGGCGCGGCCATCGAGGAACGCCTCGATCCGTGCCGCGAGGGTGTGGGCATTCCCACGGGAGGTGCTGCGTCCGCGCCGCTCCCAGGCGCGCACCAGCCCGAAGGCGGCCAGGATCGCGGCCACGATCGTGGCGGCGGAGACGAGCGCGGGCGCGAGGGCGGGCATCGCTACCGTTTTCGGCCGCACGGCGACGGCGCTGAAGGCGCGCGGCGGTAGCCCTGCGCCCTCTTTCCCAATCGTACGTTGCGTGAGTCGCGGGGTGAGCGCTACCAGAGCCACTCACCCCTGCGATTCAACCGAAAGTGGGAGGACAGATGTCTTTATGGCAACAACACCATCTTCTTCTGCGCGCGGAAGGCTCCCGCCGTCAGGCGATAGAGGTACACGCTCGGGCGGACCGTGACCCCGCCCTGATCGCGCCGATCCCACTGCACGGCCTGGAAGCCGGCCGGGTAGTAGTGGTTCGTGACCACCTTCACGCGCCGACCCTGGACGTCGAAGACCTCGAGCCGCACCAGCGCCCCGACAGGGAGATCGAACCGGATCCTCGTCGAGGCGCCGAACGGGTTGGGCTGGTTCTGCCACAGAGCGAAGCGCACCGGCGGCGCATCGGCTTCACTCGCGCGCATGGACAGGGCGGGGAGGCTGCCGGAGGCGAGTGGGGTTGCGTCCACCGCCAGGAAGCAGTCGCGCACCTGACCTGGCGCGAGCGGCGGGGCGGCGAACGAGAGCGCCAGCGTGTCCGGCCCGGCGAGGATCACGGAGGCCGTGTCGGCGGCGATCAGCGCGGCGAGCCCATCGCCCGCTCTCGCGTCCTGCGCCCTCAGGAGCGACGCCCACTGGAGGGTCGGCCGCTCGCTCGAACGCGCCACCCGGCCCACGAACCGCACTTGATGCCGGCCCAGAAGATAGAGCCGGATGCGGCCCGAGGAAACCGAGTCCACCGCCAGCTCGCTGAAGTAGATCCGCGGGTGCAGGCACTCGAGGGTGCGCCAGCCCCCCGCGCCATCCGGCGCCTGGAGCAGGATCCCCGAGCTCGACCACCCCAGGCCGCTCGCTTCGATCACCACCGGATCGGGTGTGGCGGTGGTGTCGGCGCCAAGCTCAATCAGCACGACGGCACCCGAGTCGCCTGCGAATCCATTCGCCGTGCTTCCGTCGACCAGTCCCGTCACGTCGGTTCCAGCGCCATCGAGCGCGCGAACCGGAGCCACCCGGCTGCCGAGGACCGGCCGCCCGGAGGCGATGAAGCTGGTCACCGTGGATGAATGATCCACGGTCAGCAGCCGCGCGCGATCAACCGAGAGGGCATGCCCGGAGGCCTCGCGTACCCGCGCCTGATAGACGGTGCCCCCGGAGGCGATGCCCGGCGACACCCGCAGCAGGTCGCCTGCCCTTGTTCCTGCGGCGACACCACTCAACATGGTGTTCTCCGCGGCCGCAAGCAGCGTCGTCGCTTCGAGTGAGGCAAGGCCGGCGCTGGGCTGCGCTCGGAAGCCCCCGCCCCCACCGCCGCCGCCCGCGAACGACCCGCCGTTT
>JBGQIE010000205.1:0-4627 GCA_041498315.1 Candidatus Eiseniibacteriota bacterium | reverse complement strand
AGCGCGAACCAGCGGGTGGCCGAGGCGGCAAAGCTCGTGCGGGCGGCCGCGGACGGAAGCCCGCTCTCGATCAGGGCGAGCGGCGAGACCGCGGGCCCGGCGAGCGCTGGGCTGGCGAAGTCCTGCGCTTCGCAACGCGGCGTGCCGAGGGCGAGCAGCGCGAACACCGGGCCGATCGCGAACCTCACGGGACCAGCCCCTCGATGCGCAGCGCGCGGGTCTCGACCAGGTAGGCGCCCCGGCCCTTGTCGGATGCGCGCAGCGCCACGACGTAGAGTCCGGGCGGGACCGCGCCCGCCGGCCACAGGCGCCGGCCCGCGCGCGCGGTGTCGGTCTCGGGAACCGCGCGCGCGACGCGCCGCCCGTCGAGGTCGTAGATCTCGACCGCGACGTGACCCGCGGGCCAGGGCAGCGACCAGGCGATCTCGAGCGTGGCTCCCGCGCGCAGGCGGCGCGGCGCGATCTCGAAGCCGGCGCGGATCGCGACCGGCCGCTGCGGCGGCTCGAGCGGGCTGCCCGCGGGGTCGGGCCCCGGGCCCCAGGCGCCATCGAGGCCGAGCTCGATCGGAGCTCCGGCCGGCACCCCCGCCGCGCTGTAGTCCACGCGCTCGCAGCGGGTGCCGTCGCGCTCGCGCAGCACCACGGCGTCGGCGAAGCCGGTCGAGTCGTCGCTGTTGTTGAGGCTCGGCCACGGCGAGGCCTGCCACACCCGGCGCGGGTCGAGACCGGGATAGCGCGCGAGCAGCGCCGCGCGATCCTGGGCCAGCACGGCGAGACTGTCGGGGTCGAGCAGGTCCGCGCCCGCCGCGATGGCGCCGCGCGTGGACCCGCGATCGGAGAGCGTGAACGCGCCCGGATCCACGGCCAGCGCGCGGGACCTCACCTCGACCCACTCTCCCTCGCCATGGCCGGGATGAAACTGGATCTCGCTCACGGCGAGGGGCCCAAGTCCGGCGCGCACGAGCAGCGAATCGGCGTCGTTCTCGGGCGCTTCGTCCCCGGGAATCGTGAGGCGCGCGATCAGCCACTGCTTGCCCGCGGGCAGGCCCGCGAGCGCTGCCAGGAACGAGGCGGTGTCCCCGGGGGCGAGCGCGCGCGGGAGGGCGATCGTGAACAGCGCTTCGTCGGGAGTGGAGCCCGAGAGCGTGCCCTCGCTTGCCGCGACCGGCTCGCCGCCGCGATTGATGAGCCCGCCCGAGAGCGTCGCCGCGGAGCCTGCCGCCGGCTGCTCGGGATCCAGGCGCAGCGAGCCGGGCAGAAGCGCCAGATCGCGCGTCGGCTGGTTCGCGCGCCCGGGCGAGGGCGGTGCTCCACGGAAGTCGAGCGCGTTGCTGCCCAGGTCCGCGCGATCGGGCATGCGCGCCAGCGACTCGCCCGATGGAACGTCGGCCGCGGGCTCGCCGCAGTAGTACTCCGGATACGCGAGCGCGCCGTAGCCCACCACTTCGGCCACGCCGTCGGGCCAGACCAGGCGCACCGCGTCGGGCCCGTTCTGAAGCCCCAGCTCGACGAGTGCCTGCGGTGCCGGCTCCACGCGCGCACCGCCGATGACGAGGCGGCCGAGCGCCGGGACGCTGTCACCCTCGGCGCCGGTCCAGCGAAGGGTCCAGCGCCCCGGGCCCGCGCCGTCGCCCGCCTCGAGCCGCGCCCCCGCGAGCGAAACGGCCAGATCAGCCGGATTATAAAGCTCGACGAACTCGAGCCCGGTGTCATCGCCGGTGGCATCGTAGAACACTTCGGCGACGATCGGCCGCGACGGCGGCGCGCACGCCGCGAGTGTTGCGAGCAGGACCCCTGCCAGCATGAAGCGCACTCCGCGCGGGGGCGGAGCCACTCGAATTCGATGCGGGGCAATCCTTACGACTGCAACCGTCGTGCCGTGGACCGGCGCCGCCGCGGCGCGGGCCCACGCGGGTCACGGCAGCCCGCGCTTGCGCCTCCACGCCCACTCCAGGCTGAGCGCGCCCACGACGATCGCGAACACCCAGGGCGACTCCCACAGCCGGACGGATTCGGTGCGCACGCGCGCCAGGGTCCGCGTGGGCAGCCCGTGCGCCCAGCGCGCGGCGCCGGCCGCCTCGCTCATGCGGCCGCCCGAGGCGTTCGCCACCGCCGCGAGCGCCGCGCTGTCGGGGAGCGTGCGGGCCTGCTCGAGGCTCCAGGCGTCCACCGCGAACTCGGTCGTCGCCCGGCCGCGCTCGACCGCGGCCGATCCAGGTCCCGACGACGCCTGGGCCCGCACGCTCACTCGATAGCGGCCCGCCGGCGGATGCTCGAGCACGGCCTCGTAGCTGCCCGGCGAGCGCGGCTCGAACGTCACGCGCTCCGATCCGCCCGAGGGGCCCTGGACGTCGCCCTCGACCGTGGCCCCGGCCACCGGGCGAAAGGCCGCGTCCTGGAGCGTGGCGAACAGCCGCACCGGCTCGCCCCCGGCGCTGAGCCAGCGCTCCGGCCGCACGCGCAGCGGCTCGCCCTGCACCGGCTCGGCGATCCAGTGGACCGCGCGCCGCCACAGCCTGCGGCCGCGCTCGGCACTCAGCTCGTCGAAGGGCGAGAGCGACCAGCGCCACAGGCCGGTGCCGTTGACGAACAGCACCTGCCCGCGCCCCAGGCGCCGGATCAGCCACAGCGGGGTCTGGCTCCCGCGCGCCAGGAGCATGACGCGATCCCCGGCGCCCGCCTTGAGCGGCATCACGTCGGCGAGCGGGGCCGCGGCGCGCCACGCGCGGTCGCCGCGCGCGGCATCGTCGTCCCAGGCCAGCAGCTCGCGCGCCTCGGGGCTGGGCTCGGGGCCCGCGCCGATCGCGACCGCGTCCGACCGCTCGAGCGCGAGCTCGGTGCCCAGGGTACCCGCGCGGTAGCGTGCCAGCCCGGGCGCCGGACCGCCCAGCAGGAGCAGGCCCCCACCACCGTGGACCAGCCCCGCGAGCGCGTGCTCGAAGCCGCCCCCCACCTCGGCCGGGGCGATGCCGTCGAGGACCACGACGGTCTGGCCGCCGAGTGTCCCCGCCTCCGGAGGTCCGCTCGCCCGTCCGCGCTCCAGCTCGCGCCACGCCCCACGCTCGCGCACGAACGTCGTCACCGCGAGGCTCGAATCGCCGGCCAGCGCGCGGCGCACGAACGCCAGGTCCCAGTTGAGTCCGCCGCTCACCAGGGTCACGCCGATGCGGCCCGGAGCCACCTCGACCGCCACCTGGCGGGCGTTGTTGGCAGTACTCATCTCGCCCGCGAGCGAGTCGGCGCGCACCGTCCACACCGCGAGCCCGGGCCGCGTCGGGACGACGTGGAACTCGGCGGTCGCCTCCGCGCCGCCGCCGGGGGCCATCACGGTCGCGCGGTCGCGCTCGGTGGCGCCGTCGTAGAGCCGCAGGGTCACCGGCGCGCCGCGCTCCTCGGTGGTCGTCAGGCGCGCGCGCACCGTCGTGGTCCGGCCCACCTGGGCGTTCGCCGCCGACTGGACATCGGTGATCGCGCGATCGGGTCCGGCCGCTCCGCCCACCAGCACCGCGTGAACCGGCACGCCGATCGCGCGCGCCGCCGCGGCCGGGTCGGACCCCGCGTTGACCGCGCCGTCGCTCACGACCACGATGCCGTTCGCGCGCTGGCCCTGCGCCGAGCGCGACAGCTCGTCGAGCGCATCCCCGAGGGCGGTGCTCCCGGTCCCGTGCCCCGCCCCGGCGCCCAGGCGCGCGCCGAAGGGCACCACGTCCACGGCGGCCCGGCCGCGCCAGGCGCGCGTGAGATCCGAGACCACGCCATCGGCCACGCGGGAGCGCGGCTCGCGGCCCGGTCCCGCCGGCAGGTCCATGCTGCCCGAGCGGTCCACGAGCACCACGATGTGCACTCCGGCCCGGCTCGAGCGTTCCAGGACCGGCTGGGCCAGCAGCCAGGCGAGCAGCGCGAGGGCCACGATCCGCAGCGCGGGCATGGCGCGACGCGCCAGCGGCGAGAGCGGCGGGATCGCGATGCGGTAGGCCCACAGCCCGAGGGCGACCAGCGCCACGCTCGCGAGCGCGAGCAGCGCCCAGGGCGCGTGGGGGGCGAGGTGGAGCGCGGAGAGCGGCATGGAGGCGCGGGGCGGGGCGGGCTAGCTAACGCGCGGCCTGGGTCTGGTCCGCCTGGCGCAGTCCCTCGAGGATGAGGCGGTCGAGGTCGAGATCGATTTCGAGATCGCTGAACGCGCGACGCTCGCCGGGCAGGAAGCGGAAGCGGCCGTCATCCCACAGCAGCACCCCGTACACCACACGCCGCAGCGCCTCGTGGACCGCCTGGCCCACGTGCTCGGGCGCGGCCGCGCCGGCTTCGATGAGCAGCGCGCCCAGCGGACGCCCGCGCCCCAGCTGGGCGCGGAGCGCCTGCTCGACCGCCGCGGAGGTGGCGTGGCCGCGGTGGACCAGCAGCTCGCCGGTGCGCACCGAGCGCGCGTCGGTGCGCGCAAAGGTCAGGCGTCCGCCCTCGACGAACAGCTCGGCGCGCTCGCTCCCGCGCTCGAGATCGAGCCGGCCGGTCGCCTGGGCGAGGCGCAGGAGCTGGAGGATCTCCGGCAGGTGGAAGTGGCGCAGGTTGCCTTCGAGCGCCGGGCCGATCACGGGCCCCCCACGCCCGGTGCGCCCCCGATCCTCAGCGT